>NZ_JADPJR010000078.1:0-12783 GCF_023073535.1 Bradyrhizobium sp. 179
ACCAGCTCCGACGACCCGAGCGCTCCCAGCAGAGCACGCCGATCAAAGGGGTCCCTTTTGGATGCCGATAGGGGGTCCCAGTCGAACGCCGATTGACAACGAAGCAGATCGCGGCGTGAAGCCGAAGACAGCACCGACCAGTACGGTCGAACGAGCCGCGGACGCCGAGGATCATCCCGACATGCGCAAGAAGCACGTCCCAGACCACGCCGCTATCGCCGAAGCGGCGCGAGCCCTCCGGCAATCCGCAATTGAATACGATGTTCCGCGCGGTGTGCCGCTGACCGTCGTGTCCAGCGCGGTGGAAAGGCGGGGCGACGATACCTGGATGGCTCTCCAGACCGATCGCGGACGCGTTGCCGTCCTGGTTGAGGGCAGCAATGCTCCTCTACAGGATGCGGGTCAGGCGCACCTCGACCAGCTCACCACTGCGTGCGGGATTGGCGCCATCAATGACTCGTTAGATCTGCACGGTAAGTCCTTCATGATAGCTCGCGACACGTTTGCGGCCTTACCCGAGGAGCAGGCGGCGTGACCGGGTAGGGGCCATCTCGATCCCTCCCGCGATCCGCCCCGCATACCGGCCGCCCACTCGCGCGCTAAATCCCGCAGATATCGAGGAAAATTTTCACCGGTGACGCGAACTGAAAACCTGCGGCGTCGCGTCCGCAAGTGCACATACCGGTGGGAGGCGTGGTGGGCTGAGAGTGTCAATCCACCCCCGTTCAGCATTCGATCCGGCGGCAACAGCCGGACGAAACCAAGAGCCGATAACGGCCAAGCAATATGCACTGTTACGTCGAGACCTTATGAAACACGCAAACGACAACGCACCGCTTCAGGCCAACGACTTCACCGACCTTGCCGCGCGTCGCGCCTGGCTAGCGACCGCCCCTGCAACGCACGCCGCACACCGTGAGCAGTCCCCGTGCATCACATGGTGCAAGCGTGAGGAAGACCAGCTCACATTCTTCGGCCTCAAGCTCTGGCGCACTTTGAATGCGCCGCCGTGCATGGCTGCAAACGATAACGAGCCAGATGACGAGGACGCAGAGAGCGGTGAGCGGCCCGTGACTCCGAATATGGACCGCGAAATGGTCGACGTCAGCGCCAAGCAGCTGATCTATGCCTACGAGCACGGCATGACACGCTGGGTGGGCAATCGGCTTGTGAAGGTTTGGTCTGGGCACCAGTGGACCGCCGCGGACGCGGAGTTCGGCAAGGTACGCCAACGGAAAAGCGACAAGGCAGATACTGAGAGCTGGGACGCTGAGATGCCCGACGCCCAGACGGAGTTGGCTCGGGCGCAGGATACTGAGAGGTTGCGCAAGGCGTTGGGACCCAAGACGGTACACGTCTTGGACATGACGGCCGACAGCACCTTGGCCGAGATCGGCGAGTATCTGGGATTCAGCGGGCAGTATGCGGCGCGTATGGCCGGCAAGGAGGTTCGGGCGGCGGTCGTCGCGCTGAACGCCGCGATAGCAGAGGGCGAGCGGGCCGCAGCTTGACGGGGCCTTAGTCTGTCGGCGGAAGGGGGGTTGCATTCAGCAGATTGGAAATGGCTGTAACCAACTGCGCCGGCGCGAATGGTTTGGCAATCAAGACACTGTTTGGGACGCCTTGAACTGGCCATTCGTGGGCGGCGGCGCCTGACATGTAGATGATCGGGAAGTTAGGGTCGATAGCTCTGGCACATCGTGCCACTTCCCATCCGTCCACCGTGCCAGCCAGGTTAATATCGGTGACGAGCGCGCGATATTTGCTGTTGGTACCCTGTAGCAGTGTAACTGCTTCCTCGCCCGTAGCGGCGACTTCGGCTTCATATCCGCCGTCAACCAGAGCGCCTTCAACAAGCTCCCAAATTAGTTGTTCGTCTTCGACGACGAGAACCGCAAGCGATAGCTCTGGCACTGATGGTCTCCCCGGCCGGGGTGTGGGTTCCCGAAACTCAAAAGCCCCGTCTTCGGATCTCGTCCTCGATTTCTTTAAGTAGCTTAAGGATTTCGGGAGCATCCATGTCTTCAAGCGCGGTGCGCTTCTTTGCGAAGGCCGATGGCAGAGTAGGATCAATCGGTTGGTGCTCGACGCCAAATGGACTGGCCATGACCGCTCCGCTGTTGGCAGGGGGAGCGACAGCTCTCAGTCACGGGCGCCTGCAGGACGAGCCTTGGCCGGTGATGTGGATCAACGGGCCATACTTTGGAAAGTTCCACCAAAGGGTGACTGCTCCCCTCAATTCGGCAGCTTCGTCCCGCCTTCCGCTTCAATCCCATAACCGGACTAGCACAGTGCTTGGGTGTGTACGCTCACAGGCCCCCAAACTCTTTAGTCTTTAGCGGCAGATTTTCTGCCCCGACGTGTTGTGCAACTCGCGTGGGTTCGATCCCCACGCACCTCTTTTTCGGCCTTGAGCCGCGAAGCCGCGCAGTCGGCTTTTTATTTAGCCCTCTAATCGAAATTCTTAACAATGGAGAATGGCCGCGTGGCCAGCTTGAACAACGCGCTCGACAGCATCGAGCGCCATCTTGATTTTCCGCGAAGTCGGAGCGCCGGCATTGCCAGACGCATGCAAGAATCCGGCATCCTGCCGATCGGCGCACCAGGCGTCGCGCCGGAATTGGACGAGGACAACGTGCTCGACCTCGTCATTGCGTTGGCATCCGACGTCACCTTGCATGAGGCACCGGACGCGGTTCGCGCTTTCCACGCGATGACGCCTGGTGGCGCGAGCTTAGCTGATGCGCCGTCATCGATTCCCAATGCGCCAATTGCGATCTCCCTCCTGATTGAGGATGCCCGTGTTGGCGTTGCTGGTGCGCGATCATCGCAAGTCGAGGTCTCGTGCAATTGGCGGGCAGTGGCGATCCATTCGCCGGCAGGAGGCGTTAAGCGCTTTTGTGAGGCCGGCGAGGCGGCAACGCACTGGCAGTCAAGCGGGCATCATCGATCAACCACGCTCAGTGCGGCAGCGCTTGCTGATGCCCTCGACGAACTCTTTGGAGAATGAAATTGGCACTTTTGAAAAAGACCACGGCAGAGCCGTATCGCATCCCTTCCTTGGCAGAGGCCGATCCGAAGCTCGCCGCGCTGCTGCAGAGGCAGAGTGATCTGTACGCGCTGCAATCGAAACTCAACAGCGAACTGCGCGATCTGCAGAAACAGATCGACGTGGTCGGCGATAAAGGCCCGCGCGTTTCGGCGAGTATCGCAGAATTGCTCGGTGACGAGGCCGATAGCGGACCCGTGCTGAGGAAACAGGCTGCGGACATTCGTGCAAAGCTGGACGACGTTGAAACCGCTATTGAAATCGTCCGTCGCCGGCTTAGCGACGCGAAAGGGCCTGCAAGCCTGGCCGTCTGTCAGATCGTCAAGCCGGAATACGGCCGGCGTGTTGCTGTCGTCGCGAAGGCACTTGAGACGCTTGCGGCCGCACGAGCGGATTACGACGATTTGCGCAATCAATTCGAGGCCGAAGACGTGCAATGGACTCACCTGGTTCCAATCTCGTTGGGCTTCCTCGGCGATCCACGTGACGGCCACATTCCGCGATTTATGCGCGAAGTGAAGGAGGCTGGGTATGTTTGAGAAGGCCGAGAAACGCGAGGCCAAAGCGGCCGTGAAAGTCACGCTTCGGGGCAGGGTGCTAAACGTCGACGATCCCAGTCCAGTCGCGATTGCGCGGGCGCTGCGGAAAAACAAGCAGGAGAGGCTCGATGCGAAGCGGGCACGGGAGGCAAAGCTTGCCGGCCGCTGATGTCGAGTTTCGTGACGCTCCAGCCGAGCAGGCCGGTTCGGTTATCCGAGGTTATGCTGCGCTGTATGACGTGACCACGACGATTGGCGGAGAGTACCTCGAAAAGATCGCGCCAGGCGCATTTACTAAGACCATCGCGAATGGCGATGTGGTGGCCTTGCTAGCCCATGATTGGGGCCGCGTACTCGGAAGGCAGTCGGCCGGATCGCTCCGCCTCAAGGATGGGCCAATCGGACTCAGCTTTGAATTGGACGCGGACATCAGTACACCAAGTGGGGCAGAGGCGATTGGCACGGTGCGTCAACGTGCGGTCAAAGGCTGCAGCTTTGGTTTTCGCGTGCTGTGGTCCGATTGGTCGGACGAGGACGAAATGCCGCTGCGCGTTATCAGAGAAATCGAACTGTACGAAATTTCTCTTTTAGCGAATCCCGCATACGAGGCAACCACCGCTTGGGTTAGTTCGCGTGCCAACACCAACAGTGCTGCCGCCCAACGTCGGATAGCGGCAAGGCGTGAAGCAATGCGCATCAGGGACATGTTGTAGGCGGTACGGTAGTGGGGTGTAGCAACTCCCTGGGCCGTTTGCCCGCGGAGACCGGCGCCCTCCCATTTCACGCGCATCTGCAATTGAAAAGATGGGGTATCAGAGGTTGCATTGGTTAATCATGCAGCCGACCACAAAATCCCAGAACGGAGATCTCAATGCCAATTTTTACGGCTATCGCGACCGCAGTTCTCGCGACTTTCAGCATCACTAGCACCTTCATCGACGAAGTTGAAATCGTGGTGATTGACGAAGGGTCTGATGATGACGAGGGCGTGGACAAATGACTGCGATTTCGGCTTTCAAGTCTTCAGACTCGATTCACGTCTTTTCCGATGGCGCCTGGCACGACCCGATGTCTGCTAAACTTTGCGGCGTGGGAACCAAAGTCCACACGATTCCGGAGCACAACGCAATTTTTGCGGTCACCGGAATGTCGACGGTGCCGCATCTGCTTTCGGGACTTCTGATGGAAAATCACTTCGCCGATTTTCGTTCGCTTGCAGATGCAATGCCGGATCTGGTTAAGGCGTGCTCCACTCGGGCGAAGGCAGTCGGCCTTAACATGACCGGCCGGTGCGACGTCGTCCTGGCGGGTTGGTCCGAAAATGTCGGTCCATCGATCTTCGTCACGGAATGCCATTTTGACCACGGCTTTTTCAAAGGAGCCGCAGTCGAGCTGTACATCAGGCCTAGCGTAGATGGTTCATCGGGAATGCATTTTCCTGATGATGGACTGCGGTTGCTAGAGAAGCAGCATGCCGCAAGATTTAACCGAGCCGCCGAAGGTACATTCGGCAGCGCGACGGTTGGCGGACTTGTCGGCGGCTTCGCGCAGCATACGCAAATCGATGCTGATGGTATCCAAATCAAAGTGCTGAAGTTGCCCCGGAAGATAGCGGTGGCCGGATGAGGTCAAATGATTGCATCAAAGCAGAGACGAGCACTCACCATGTGCGCATTGGCAGATGGACATCAACAACATCTTTCCGTCGATGAAGCCGTCGCGCCGACGCATGACCAACGCCACCACGCCGTTCTACCTCAATGCGCAATCCGTCTTTACCGGTACGGCGCCAACGGCCACTTGGTCGATCCGAGCAAGACGGATGTGCTAGCTAACGAGGCGCTTTCCACTCCTGATCGTCTGGGAATGAACGTGATTGCCGCGCCTTTGCTAGTATTTCGCCAGCGGCCGACTTGACCGTCACCTCATACTGGTAGACGCCGGGATTGCAAGGCGCGAACGTGCGAAGAGCGCCAGCGGGAAGGATGCCATTCTTAGGCAAGGGAACTTCCTGGCCGCCATATTCTCGATCGGCCTGGGAAAAGAGCACAAGGATTGAAGCCGCTCCTTGCGGAACATCTTTAAGCCGGAGTTCTGGATTGTCGAAGAGGCTAATGCAGCGCTCTGATCTGAGAAACGAGAAGCTCATTGTCATTCGTGCAGCAGCCGGCGGTGAGATCACCTCGTGCTGGACCTGTTGTCGCGCGGTTGTTTGGGCTGCGGCCGACGTGGCCCAGATCAGGACCAAACCCGTGACTACAATTGCTCTCATTGGCTTCGATAGCATAAACCGCGAGACGAGTCTGATCTATTCTCGATCGGTCGCTCCCTCAGGGACGGTCAGTGCGGCCGTCTGATCTTCTTTTTGCGCCTAGCAGTCGCCTTCTTAATCTGCTCTCGCAAGCGAAGGATTTCTGCCCATCGAGCCGCGATCTCCGGATCGAATGGTGCCCATGTCGGCTTGCCTTTTTGACGGTTGCGTTTCGCCATGTTTGCAGCCTAGCGACTGCAATCGGTGCTCGCGCGGTCATTCCGTCGTTAAGCTTGATGGGCGCGGCCCGAGTTAATTCTGGAACCGCACGCGCGGGCCTTGCCTCGCGCGATCAAGCGGCGAAAAGCAAGTAATAAAGAAGCGCGGCGGCGACCATGGCCAGCCAGACTAACGACGCTAAGAAATAAGCCTTGTGCCAATCCATGGGCAGGGAACGTAGCACCGGCGCTGCCAACTGGGATACTCTCCCGCTCGCTCAGGGCTTGTGAATCATCGCGTCCAGAGGATTCGCGGCGTTTTCTATGTCCGGCAGATTGCTAAAAGCCGCTTCGGCAAACCAGAGGCGCGTGGCTGACGATCAATCGTTGTCCACGCGCGATTCCCGAAACTCAGCTGGGCCATCTATGAGTCGGCTCTTGCGAGCCTTGGCGTCAGCGTCGCTCGCATCTTTATCGCGCAACCCATTAATCGCGTCTTCGGCCAATTCGTTGGCTCGCTCACCTTGTGACGGATACCCGTCCAGCCAGTCTTGCTCAGTCGCTAAGTCGGACCACGCCCGCGCCATCCGCTTGTAGCGGAGTGCCGCCTGCGCGTTGGTCGTTTCCTCGGCGAGTTGCAGGCAGTTCTCGGCGTTTTCGCGAAATTTATCGGACGTTTTGGCCATTAGAGGTAACGGGCTTCCCGTGAAGTGGTTCCGACTTTTAGACGGAGCGGCCCGGCGGACCTTCAGCGCATCTGCCTGCACTTCGCCTAGGGACGGGGCCTACCCTTTGTCTTTTGGATGGGAGGCATGCTGGGGTTTAGCTTGCTCCAAATGAGGTTCAGGACAGTATTGATAGCCCTATCGGTCTTGCTGGCCATTCGCGTTCGAAAGTCAGTTATTCTCTTCACGCGACTGCGTACACGGTTTTGAAGGCGTCTCATCATGCCGGCGCTCGCAGACCGGGCGACGAAACCCACTGATCGATGTGAATAGCCACCTCGGCCTGACGAACCTTCTGCAGCAAGGCGTCGCGGTCCTTGCCCGGCCGCAGTCTTTCGGCCTGATCGCGCCCGCGTTGCGCAAAATGAGAAAGCCGTTCTGAATGTGTTAGAATCCGAGATTGCATAGCGCTGCTCCCTGTCCGGTTGGGCGGGAGCACAATACTCTCAGTCACCGGTAGAAGCCGTGGGCCGAGCGGTGATGGACCGACTAGACACCCCTTTCGGTAGGGAGTCGACATAATTCGGTTAGCCCACTTCGAACTGTCAATTCGGTATACGAAGTAGATTGAACAGGGCGCCGTTTCCCTCAATCTGGGCCGTTTCACGCGAGGTTTCATGGCCCCTCATCAGCAGCAAGTCGCCTCCTGATCGTCAATATGCCAGTAGTCAATAGCCGCGCGGAGCGCGATCTGACTTGGAAGTGAATCAAGGGTGGCGCGCTAATTACCGCTGATGTCCGAGTCCGATTCCTAAGACGATTGCCTTCTGACGTAGGGCACCTTCGGTTCGCTTCAGTTCCTTCGCGATCTTTGCGACGGGAGTCCGATCCTTCGAATGCTTCTTCAGCGTGCGCAGGTCGGCGAGTGTCCACTCACGGCGAACAGGTTTCTTCGTCTTCTTGGCCAAGGCGGCGCTCCTTTGAGGTTGAGGAGCGCCGTTTAGCACACGACGCGGTGTACGCAATCCTTACATCGGGCCTCTCTGATCATTGCGGCGCACTAGCTAACGTCCTCGCTTTCCAGATGATGCGGGGTGGATGAAGCAATGCAGCACCTCTCGAACAAATCTAACGCAAACGGCGGCCGGCATAGAGACGGCGGAACGAAACCCGCCCCTGGCAAGTTAGTTGCGTTGTCTGCGACTAGGGTAACCACATGGCCGAATTCTCATCACAGCGCGCAGATGCTCGTCCGTCATCCGCGCTCCCGTTGCTCGTCGCTCTCCTCGCTTTGGCCGTCGCTGTTGGTGCGCTCTGGATGAGCTATGGCAACCCGGCAAGCCCAGCTGTCACGCAGGATCAGGCCGTCGTAGCGCCTCCTACAGACCCGTCGATAGATAAGATCAAACAGGACCTGGCGGCTCTTCAACAGGCGGTGCAAGAGATGCAAGCTAACCAGCAGAAGCAAGCTGGTGAGTCTCAACAGAAGATTGCGGCACAGCAGGGCGGACAAAAACTTCTATCTGACCAGCTGGGTTCGCTCAGTGCACGAGTTAACGCGCTGGAGTCGGCAAGGGCCGAAACTAACGCTCCTGCATCGCAGCCCTTTCCAGGCGCGCGTGCCAAACGTACGAAGCAATAGGACTTCAAGAACGCCGACATCTCAGTGTTTCACGTGCGTGTAGGGCCACGAGTTCACGAAAACAGTTGGCCGCTCGGAACGTTTGAGAAGATGGCTGCGTTGAAAATGGCGCGGTGCTTCTGCTCTGCAGAAATGCAATCGCTAATCGTCGCGTCAAGGTGCGTGATGGACAGGACGGCGATATTTGATGAACTCAGGCAGATTGAGCGCGAGGTAGTCGAAGGAGAGCGCCGGCTCGCGGAGCAAGAGGCTCTAATTGTTGATTTGAAGCGCCAACACCAAGATACAGCCAAAGCTGAAGCCGAACTCGCACGCATGCGTCAAGATCAGCGGTGCCGCGATCTTGATCGGCAACGTCTTCTCTCTCGACTGCAACCCTGAAATAGTCGGCATCATTGGGCGATACTCTCTTTCTCCCTATCTCAGGTGGCGCCGATGAAGTCGGCCTTGCGCGGGTGCAGGTGCAGCTTGCCCAGCTCAAGGCGGAGTTGTCGGCACGTGTCGTGGAGACTGTGAAGAGGGCTAAGGCTGGGAAAGTGTTGTAGTGGAAGGTGTCGACCCTGTCGCTTCTGGCAGGTGCGGGCCTCCCGAGCTGTGCGCATGATCGCCGCTAAAGAACGAGGGCCGCGGCTATGCAACGTTATTACTTCCCGATCATCCACAACGGACATTTACAGGCGGACGATGAGGGGGAGCTATTTGGCACTGCTGAGCTGGCAATCCAGTACGGCGCCCGGGTCGCTCGGGATATCGCCAGCGATCCCGAATATGACCGTGGTGCGGGCACGGTCGTATTCGTGGTTGAAGCATCCGGCGCTGAGATCGCGCGGTATAGGGTGGACGCGACAGAACCGCTGCGCGTGTTGTCAGGTGGGGGTGGGCTTAGGAGGTGAGGTCGTCAGGTTAACGAAATCTCACCACTTTCTTGTGATTCTATGTGCCTGAAAGGTGCTTTCCCATGGCAGAAACCTCCATCGAATGGACCGACGCGACGTGGAATCCGGTGGCGGGTTGCACCATCCTCTCGCCTGGATGCACCAATTGCTACGCAATGCGTATGGCGGCGCGCTTAGAGGCGATGGGCGTGGCGAAGTATAAAGGGCTGACGCGAAAAAGTGGCGGCCGAGCAAAGTGGACCGGTAAGCTCTATCTGGATCGGAAGGCGCTCGACACACCGAAAGGCTGGAGTAAGCCACGCCAGATTTTCGTGAATTCCATGTCTGATCTCTTCCATGAAGATGTGCCGGAGGATTTCGTCGCCGAAATGTGGTCGACGATGGCAGCGACGTCGCGGCACACCTACCAGATCCTCACAAAGCGACCTGATCGCATGGCTGAGATCACCTCAGGTCTGCCGTTGCTGCGCAACGTCTGGCTCGGCACGAGTGTGGAGAGCGCCGACTACTTGCATCGAATAGACGATTTGCGCCGCGTTCGCGCCGCGGTGCGATTCATCTCGTTTGAGCCGCTGCTGGGGTCCGTTGCCGCCGCCAACCTCAAAAAGATTCATTGGGCGATTGTGGGCGGCGAGAGTGGTCCGAAGGCTCGGCCGATGGATGCTGAGTGGGTTAGCGAAATCGAGGCCGCCTGTCGCCACTACGGGACCGCATTTTTCTTCAAACAGTGGGGCGGCAAGAACAAGAAAGCCGCTGGGCGCATGCTGAACGGCCGCACCTACGACGAAATGCCGGCTTTGAGTATGTGATTGCCGACGTTCCTCGCCAATTTGATCGCTGTCGGATTCTGACTGGAGATGCAGAAGAACAGAGAAAAACGCTGTGGCCCCTCGTGCAGCGGTAGTGGCAAAGGGTCAAGGACAGCTCCAAAGATGGTCTCTAGCCGCTTCTTAGCATAGGCCTCTAGGGCGACCAGATCGGCGTCGCGTCTTCGGGACACAGCGTCATCGCAGCCGAAAAGGTCGGACGTTGTGCTTGCAGAGTAAAGCTCGCGCTCCCATTCGTCCGTTCCGAGCATGCGCGTCAGAGCAGCTCTCTTATCATCATCCAAATCGGCGTGGTCGCGTGTTGCTTGACGGTAGAAGCCTGCTAGCGAAAACAAGTACCACACATCTATTGCTTGGGTCCTCGCAATAGCCACCAACGTCGTTGGCATCATTTTTTACAACCGCGATGCGTCTGTCGGGGTGTCGCGCTCGCAAGTCTTCGAGTGCTCGAACATAAGAAGGCTTGTTCTCGATGAACACCAGAAAATCAAAGCGAGGCGTCACATCGATTGCGATTTTGGCGGAGCCGCGGCGTCGCTCTAGCCGTTCAGGTTCACCAGCGTCAATCAGGTTGGCTGGAACGGCCTCATGTCGGATTGTCCGATAGCCTGTACCTGCGAAGGCGTCGATGTACCAGAGTTGAGGGAACTTGTTGCGTAAAGCGGTGGTAAAGAAGTGCAGATACTTTTCTACGATCGAGAGCTTTAGTTCGGTGTGTTGGTCGCCAAACTCGTGATCCGTCATATGCTATCACTTTCCGCAGCTCTCAATCTTCGTATCTTTGTTCTGCACGCCGCAGCACGACATTTCCCTCTCTCAGCTCCAAGCTCAGAATGTTCATGTCGGGCTGGATTGAGAAGGCTTGCGATTGATCATACCAGCGCCATTGAAACCACAGTGTCTTTCCATCTTCATGCTTTTCCCAAATTGTTTTTTGAGAAGGTGCGCCGTCCCCTAGCCGGGTGAATCCGTTGTGATTTAAGGCCCGTTCAACGTTGCTTATGTTGCGGCCATTGGCTGCGGTCGTCATCGCGGAAGCGATTTCGTCAAATATCGCTTCAATCTTTCCCGACATTGGTCGTACCCCGCATGCGCGATAGGTGAATCTTTTAAACGAAAGTCGGCCCGGCGCGCCCTCTCTCCAATCTCAAGGAAGTTTCTTGCAGGCGAATGCAGCGATCATAGCTTTATAGGTTGCCAAAGCAGCCACGTCGCTACGTTCGGCAGGGTTGTCTTTTAGGTATTTCACCACGATGTCCATAATTTGCTGTTTGGTGCGGTGATTGTCGGGTCCGCAGTCGTAACCATTCGCCAGCAGCATGTCGTAGTGGCCGATAATCGTGCCTAGACAAATGGCATAGGTCCGTGGGTTCTGGCAGAATTCGTACAGCGAGTTACCAGTGTCAAAGTAAGGACGGGCGGGGCTCGTGGAGTACGCGAGCGCAACGACGGCGGTAAACCAACGAAGCATCATCTTCCCCTGGAAGGCGCAGAACCACTTCGCGCTAAGAAGGCGGTAGCTACCGACTTTACCGCAGCAGGCTGGCGACGCCGTAGTTGGGGCCTGCAACGTGATCAATCGATATCGTCCCCGTCGTCGTCCTCATCCGCGCCCCGACTTGGGTCCTCGACGTACACTAAGCATCCTTCATAGAACGAGATTGCGTTGCCCCTCAGCGGACAACTGGATACGGACGTCACATTGTGCGCTTCCGCCCACCGATACCCTGCGGCGTGACCCGAACAATCGTCGGAGCATTCGTAACTGCCGAATTCGCGAGCCTGGGTATCGCAAGAGGAGGTCAGAACGCCGAATGCGACAAGAATAATCGCGGCGGATCGGATCGAGGTCATTTACGTACCCGGTGCGATTGTGGATTTAGAAGGGGGCTTTTTTTGCTTCGGCGCAGGCGCGGCAGCCGCCGCCTCTTGCTGTTTCTTCATCTCGGCGACCTTTGCCAATTCTGCACGCTTGGCGTCCGCCTCATCTTCTCTGACGAGGAGATAGCCCTTCTCTGCCATGCAACCTTGGCCGACAGTGTCGGCGGCGTTAGTTCGCTCTTGGGCTGCGATAGCTCCCGCCAATCCACCGCCAGCGACAGTGACGCCAGATAGGGCTGCCTTGTTACGCTCGCCAAGACAGGCGGTCCTGTCGACCTCGAACTGCGTTTGTAGAACCGGGTTTTCACGAGAGGACTGACCGTCCACGCGGACCCAGCCCATTTTCGGCGCGGCAGCGCAGCCGCCCAGCGCGGCGCAAAGCGCCGCAGTCGCAAGTATACGCATAGTAAAGCCCCCCGGCTAAAAAAGAGGCACATCCAACCTCAACCGGTGCGCGAGATCAATAGCTTGCGCGCGTGACCACTCTGCGAAAATGCAGGGCGCACTGCCTGGCGAGATCGAACACCGGGAAAAATACGGGTGTCGTGTCGCATCACAGGTGCAATCCGATAAGGAATCGAATGGCGATGTAGGCGCCGGCCCCCACAACGGCCGTCGCAATAAGCGCCAACAGGACCCGCCAAGTTTCGTCCATTGTGCCTCGCGGTGTGTGAGGGCGCAGGCCGGAGGCTTAGAAACGGCCTGCGAGAACGTATTGTCAAGCGACGTCCGGATTTGACCCCGCAGCGACATGAGGAAGTGACCCCCTTGTTGTTTGCAGGACTGTAGCAAGCCGCTCGCGAAGCGCGCCCGTC
>NZ_JADPJR010000129.1:0-12454 GCF_023073535.1 Bradyrhizobium sp. 179
TGCTCCAGCGTATCCACGTTGACGCGGATCGACTGGTTGGCGATGCGGTCGCCTTCGGCGGCGCCCTCGTCGGCCAGCGACCGCTTCGGCGCCGGCTTGGCCTTGGGTTTTGCAGCGTCCTTGGCCGTTTCCTTGGCCGCAGGCGCCGGGGCGTCAAGCGCCGGCGCGGGCGCAGCCCTGACTTCCGCCTTGGCCACCGCTGCAACGGGCACCGGCGCTTCGATCGCGGTCTCGCGGAAGGCACGCTCGAGCTCGTCGAGCGAGACCTCGCCCGGACGCAACGGACGTTCCAGGGTCTGCTCGATCAGCGCGCCGGTGGTCATCGCTTTGGCCGGCGCGGCGGCCGGGGCTTCCGGCACCAAAGGCGGGGCATCGGCGACGGGAGCTGCGCTGGCGCCTGCTGCCATGGCCGCCATGCCCTGCTCGACCATCGCTTCCAGCTTGTCGATGAGGTCGCGGTCGTTACCTTCCGGCTCGGCTTCGCTCGCCTCCAGCCCGGCCAGAATCTCCTTGATGCGGTCGATCGAGGACAGGATCACCGTCACCGCCTGCCCGGTCACCGGCATGCCGTCACGGAATTTGCCCATCAAGGTCTCGCCGGCATGCGCCAGCGCTTCCAGCCGCGGCAGCCCGAGGAAGCCGCAGGTGCCCTTGATGGTGTGGACCAGGCGGAAGATGTTATCCAGGATCTTGGCGTTGTTCGGCTCCTGCTCGAACTTCACCAATTGATTGTCGACGGTGTCCAGGCTCTCGCTGGTCTCCGTCAAAAACTCCCGCAACAGATCATCCATGAGGTACGCCTTACTGAGCTGGACTTCCGCGGCTGAGCCGCGCTTGGAATCGACGGAAGCCCTCTTTCGATCGTTAGACATCCCCTTTCACGGTCCCGTTAATTTCAGCCTCCGTGCTAATACGGATATTGAAGACAAGTTTGCCGTTCGGCGGCATGCCATGGCACATTTCGGCAAAACCGGCACCGGACCGCGACGGGGAAAGGGCGTGAGGTAAACGCGCCAATTACGGCGCAACGGCGCGCGCGAGAAAGTTCTATCCGTGAAGACGATAGGCACGGCCTGCGTGAAATTGAATGGAGCCGGCGCGCGATCGCGCCCGACCTCACGAGGGCCGCTTCGTGCTTTGCCGAGATCCGCAAAGTTCGGGTTTGCGGTAAACGAACCGTTACCCCGTGGCCGGTGCGGCTCGTTCCGCGCTAACCAGCCGCGCGGACGAGTCGATCTCGGCGCCGGCGGGCGCCGCGCTGATGCACGTCTACTTTCCGCACGACGTGTCCTCATGCCGAGGCCGGACATCTTGTCCCAATTGCTAACATAGCCCAACGTGAACATGTTGGAACTTACTCGCACAAGGAGCGATGGTTCAGAAGGCGAGGAGGCAGCTTTGGAAACGACGGGGCGCCCATCCAACGGTTTCCTGTCTGCGCTGTCGGCAGACGATTATGAGCTGATCCGCCCGCACCTGCGTGCGGTCGATCTGCCCCATGACGCGGTGCTGGTCGAGGCCGGCGAGACCCTCAAGCGCGCCTATTTTCCTCACCGCGGCGTCATCTCGCTGGTGGTGAAGCTCGCCAAGGGCGAGCATGTGCAGGTCGCGATGATCGGCCGCGACAGCCTGCTCGGGACACTCTCGACGATGGGCGATGCATGCGCGCTGAACACGGCCGTCGTACTGATCCCCGGGGTCGCATCCATGATGGATCTCGACCGGCTGCGCGGCGCGGCCGACCAGAGCAGCAGCTTGCGGACCTTGCTCACGCGCCACGGCCTTGCCGTCTACGCGCAGGTCCAGCAGACCGCAGGCTGCAACGCCGCCCATTCGGTGGAGTCGCGGCTGTCGCGATGCCTGCTGCACACCCACGACCTGTCGGGCGACTACCGGCTGCTGCTGACCCAGGAGGCCATGGCACAGATGATAGGGGCGCGGCGCAACAGCGTGTCGCTGGTCGCCAACACCTTGCAGCAGGCCAATTTCATCCACTACAGCCGCGGACACATCCAGATCATGAACCTGGACGGCCTGCGTCAGACCGCGTGCGAATGCTACGCCACCGTGAAGGCGCATTACGACCGGCTGCTCGGCCGGCGCGCGTGGTAAACCGACGGCTAATGCCGGCCCGCAAACACGAGTCGTCCTGCTTCCGGAACTGAAATCCGGATGCCGTAGACATGGCGAGCCTCGCACCGATCCCGGCCCGCGCGGCATGGAATCGTGATCGAGGCAGGCCTGGCCATGTTTGAAGTGAGCGTCGCGCCAGCGCAGAATGTGCTCGATGGCGCGCCCGCGCGCGACCCGAATGCTTACGCCACGCTGGTGCGCGAAATCGGCGAGATCGGGGCCCGCGAGGTGCTTGCGGTGTTCTGGAGCGAGACCTGCGCGCGCCTGCAACTGTTGCGCACGCTCTCGGGCGAGCAGCACCAGGCGAGGCTCGCGCGCGAAGCACATTCGTTGAAGAGTACGGCCGGCACGTTCGGCTATGCCAGGCTCGCGGCGCTGGCGCTGCGGCTGGAGAAGTCCGCGCAGACGCTTCACGACACAGAACTCTGCGAGCTCCTGGACCTGATGGATGCCGCCTACGCCGCGGCGCGCGCGCAGGAACCGGAAGGCTAGAGCCATTTCCGTTCCGATGGAATCGAAGCGGACGTTCTACTCCTGGCTTGACGCGTTTTCTTGACGCGCACCGGCATCCACTTCGCTCGAAAACGCTGTAAACCACCCGCGCGTGCATTCCCGCCGTACTTCTACGGCTTGGGATTTTCACAGATGGCTAATCATAGCTGGCGATAGTCGCGAGAAACCAGGAGGGTTTCCATGTTCACCTACGAGACTGCGGACCAGAAGGAGGTCCGTCGCTTCCGCATCGCTCAGTTCAACGGCCGGATGGCGACGGTGAACGCTGGCGGGTCGACGGTGACTGGCTTCGTGCGCTCGGTACTCGAGCAAGAATCGAGCATCCCTCCCCGCTGGACCATCACGATCATCCCGAACGCACCGAAGGACGAGCCCAAGCCGCTGCGGCCCGTATCGCGCACGCGCCCCTTCGCCGAAGACTATTTCTGAGCGGGATCGGCGTTCTCCCGGGCCGCGCCGCCGGCCGGGCACAAAGCGACCATCAACCTCAATCGATCGAATGCAGCAGCGCCGCACGGACGAGGTCCGCGGTGTTGCGCGCACCGAGCTTGCGCATCGCCTCGGCGCGGTGGCTTTCGAATGTGCGTGGGCTGATCTGCATCCGAAGCGCGCCCTGCTTGTTCGAATAACCTTCGCTGATCAGCCTCAGCACCTCGCGCTCGCGCTTGGTCAGCCGCTTCTGGCCCGACAGGCCAATCAATTCGGCGCTGGGCACGCGCTGCGGCAGCGGCACGCGCGGGATCCGCGCTGCGGCGTCCCCGGTCCCGGATGGGATCGGCAGGCCGCCCTTGTGAGGACCGGCAAGCTGCTTGACGAGGCCGCAAACGCGCTCAGTCTGCGCCAGCGCATTCTCGACAACGCGCTGCAAATAGGCGCGGTCGCCGGTGACGGGCGCGAGCTGATCGCTATGATGCTTGATCTCGCCCATGTAGAGCAGGAGCGCAGTCAGGGGGCCGTTGAGCTCGCGGGCAATGGCGGCGGCCATGTCGTCGGCGGCCTTGGCACGGACGGCGTTCAGGCGGACGAAATCGAGCTCTTCAGCTGGAGCAGCGCTGCGTTCGTACCATTCCGACGGCCGCGAATCAGTGGCCGTATCATTCTGTGACGCCATGTCACTCGTTTAGCGGAACCGAGCCCGGTCTGTGATTAACTTTTTGCTCCGTAAGACTACGGTGATTTCGGCAGCTTTGCGCTAAATCCGCGGCGTCGGCACAATTTATGCTTGCACGGCGCCGCTCTCGGCCACGCTGAGGTTGAGATTTCGGCTCAGATTCTGGAGCAGGCGGGCGAAGAACCCTCAACCGGCACCTCCGCTCCTGCCAGTCCCCCGGATTTTACGGATTAATTAACGGCGACTTGCTTCTCTAAGCGAGGTTGAGAGCGCGCAAATGCCTCCACGCATTGGGCCCGCAAGCCTGCGGGAGACGCTGCGAAAGATTGCGTGCCATGAACGAGATCGATCGGCTGTCGGAATTCTTGCAGAGGCTGACGCCGATGTCGCGGAGCTGTCTGCTCAGCGAACTCGAGCGGCTTGAGCTGTGTGGCATCGACATGCCGGGCTCCGCCGACATTCAGTCCCGCTTGCGCGCCGAGTTTCGCAAGGACGGATCGGCCCATTCGCGCGCCACCAGCCCCTCGCGCTATTTCTTCGCGCCGCTCGAGCTGCTCCTGATCGATGGCGCACCCGAGCACGCCAATGCGGGGCGGATCTCACGCAACACCCTCACCCCGATCTGGGAGTGGATCTGCCGCGACCTGCTGCCGACCATGGCCCGCGACTACATCAAGGCGATCAACGACCAGGTTGCCGCCAACAACCCGAAGGAAGTGCAGAAAATCGCGTCGACCTTCCAGACCAAGGTCCTCAAGGTCCTCGAGAGCACCCTGGCGTCGGCGGAGAGCGCCCAGCTCGCACGCGCCAAGCTCGCGCAGTACACCGCATCGCGCACCGCCTTCGACGACGTGATGAAGATGCTGGACGTGCTGCGCGCCGGCGACGCGCTGCCGAAATTCAACGAAAAGCTGCCCGAACGGATCGCGAAGTTCGATGACAACCAGGTGGCCCAGATCACCTTGCAACTTGACGCCTTCAGGAAGTCCCATCCCCGCGCGATGCCCTTCGCGCTGACACTGGTGGCAAGGCGGCTGAAGACGCCCTGGCAATTGGTACGCCTCGCCACCAAGGCCGCCGCTAGCAAGACCGCCGCAGACGTCGCCGCCGCGCCTTATGCCTGCGTCGTCCCCATGGTGCTCGACCGTCTCGACGACAAGCGCCTCGCTCTTCGGGTCGCGCTCCGGCACAATCGCGTGCTGGTCGCCCGCGACCTGCTCGCCGAGATCTACGACACCGAATACGCGCTCAAGGTCCGCATCGATGGCATCGAACATTGCGATTGGGGCATCCGCCTCCAGCAATTGATGGACGCGATCGCGGCGCTGGTGTCCGCCGAGGTCAGCCGCTTCCCCGCCAATGTCGGTCACATTCTCGGATCGCGCCGGCTGCGCAGCCACGATACCCTGGGTGGCAAGCTGACCTATCTGGCCTGGAAGGGACGCGACGCCATGCAGGACGGCGCGGCGGCGTTTCGCAAATTGATCGGGCAGACCTGATATCGGTCAGTCATCAAGCGCGAGGGGCTTTCGCGTTATCGGTGAGCGATCATGTCCTAATGCGCGCGCGGCAGGCACAGGAAGCGATCGAGAAATCGGCCCGACAGCACGAACCTGAACCACCAATACATCATTCGCCGCATCGTCATTGCTGCACTCCTCGACAGCCCACCACCGGCTGGGCGGAGCAATAGCGCAGGCGCGGCAATGCGCATGTGATGTGTTTCACATTTGTGCCGAGGGACGGGACGCATCGTCGCAGAACCGTCACGAGCGAAGGTGGAACATGCCCGTATCGCGCGAAAATGAGTTCCGCGGCCGCAGCTGTCCCTCCTATCCTCCGATGCAGTGAAAGAACAAACCGCAAGGAGGTCCCGATGAGATCGCACCGACGGATCCTGACGATGGTGACGTTGCTCGTGAGTGCGCTCGCGCTCACATCGACGACGATGGCGCAAACGACGCCGCAAGGCGATGCTGTGCCGACCGCCGACAACGCGGTGCTGCTGACCGTCTTCTTCAAGCACGATCAATCCCGGCCGCTGCGCGAGCTGAATACGCAACTCGAAAAGCAGGGCTTCTACAAGGCGTTTCCGCCGCCCGGCGTCGAGGTCTTGAGCTGGTATGTGATGATGGGCATTGGCCAGGTGATCACGCTGCGCCTGCCGGCGTCGCGGCTGCGCGAGGTCAACCGCGTGATCGAGGACACGGCATGGGGCCCTTACCGCACCGAATTCCATCCGACCTATGACTACAAGGCGGTGGCATGGCCCAACACGAAAAAGCCGCCGGAAATTAATTCTCTAATCGCCCTGTCATTGCAGCAAACGGCTACGCAACCGCATCGCTCGATGCGTGGCATCGGCGAGCCGCGCTTCGATCGATCGCGCGGGAGAAATTTAGCATGCGCTGGCTGTCGTTGTCCGTGCGGTGCCTGAGTATGCAAATTCTTTTCGAAGATTCTGTCGACAAATTAGCTCGAATTGCAGCGCTTAACGTTACTCAGATAATTCAACAACGATGTGAAGCTCTCCTTATTTGAACCCACGCTCGCCGTTTATGAAACTGTCACGGAACGGGAGTGGTATGAGATGAACGATGGGATTATTGAACTCGTCGGACGAAGGCCTGTGACCTTCGGACGGCGAAAGGTGACGCCGCGCGCCTGCGTGGCCGACAGCAAGCGCCACTTGCGTGCGTTCCTCAGTGAGGTGCTCGAGGATCTGGGCTTCGTCACCAGCGAATGCGCCAGCGCGGACGAGCTGCAAACCGTGCTCGCCACCGAATTGCCGGACCTGATCCTGCTCGGCGTCGCCACCGATGGCATCGAGCCGGGAAGATTCCTGGAGATTTTGGTGCGCGAGGCATTTGCGGGGAAGGTTCTCGCGGTCGGCGCCCGCGAATCGATCATCGTCAGGGCCGTGCGGCAGGTCGGCGAGGAATATGGCCTTGCGATGCTGCCGCCGCTGACCACGCCTTTTGCCGCGGAGACGCTGCGCGAGCGTGTCGCGATGCTGCTGCCGGAGGAGCCGGCGCCGAGCCCGGCCGTACATGTCGGCGAGGCCTTGCATGCCGGCTGGCTGGAGCTCTGGTACCAGCCCAAGATCGACGCCCGCACGCTGATCCGCAGCGGCGCCGAGGCGCTGGTGCGAATGCGCCATCCCACCTGGGGCGTCGTGCCGCCGGCCTATTTCATTCCCGAGGAGCACGATCCGCATCTGCGTGACCTCTCGGAATTCGTGATCGAGCGCGCCATGCAGGACTGGCACTATCTGCTGGAGCAGCAGAGTCCGGTCGATCTCTCGATCAACCTGCCGGCGTCCTACCTGAAGGAGCCGCAGGCGGTGCGCGATCTCTGTCGCCGCATGCCGACGCATCCGGCCTTCGGCGGCTTGACGATCGAAATCGACAGCCAAGAGGCGACCCGCGATCTCGACCACCTGACGGAGATCGCGCGCGAGGTGGGTCTGCACAATATCGGCCTCGCCGTGGACAATCTCGGCGCCGACTGGCCGGCGCTGATGGGCCTCGACAAGATTCCCTTCGTCATGCTGAAGGCGGACCGGCATTTCGTCACCGGCAGCGGCAATGACCGGCTGAAGCGCACGGTGTGCCGTCACATCGTCGAGCTCGCGCAGGGCTACGGCGCGCGCGTGGTCGCCGAGGGCGTCGAGAGCCGCACCGACCTCGTCGCCGCGAACGAGCTCGGCTTCGATCTCGTGCAGGGCTTTCTGTTCGGCAAGCCGATGCCGCTGAAGAAGTTCGCCCGCTCGACGCTGACGAAAACGGTGATGGAGTGAGCTCGTTCGCGGCTCGTACGTCGCTGGAGACGCGCGAGAATCGTCAAGCTCGCGCGCGTTCGCCGGTCTGCCTGGCAGGGCACTTACGCTATTGCGGCGCTGATATCGGTCGGCGACTGCACGGCGCCCGGCTCACCACGCGAGACGCGCGCCTCGGCTCGCTCGAGGTGAAGCGCGAAACCGTTCGCCTCGGGAGGCTCGAGCCCGGCGCGCAGCTGCATGCTCGGAATCAGGTAATCGCCGCCGTTTTGGCGCCGATAGGGAATGGGCGAGGCCGTCGCAAGCGTTCTCATCCTCTCGCGCAAACGTTCGGCGATCGCTTCGAAACCGGCTTCGCCGAGCTTGTCGGCCTTGTAGACAACGAACGGCGGCAGGACGTCATAGCCGGGGTAATACAGGATGCCGTGATTGATCGGAAACAGCAGATCCTCGATCGGCCCATTGATCCCCCGGGCCGAATAATGCTCCTGCCAGCCGCCGGCCGTCACGATCAGCATCGCGCGCTTGCCCGCTAGCGTGCCCTCGCCGTAGCGGTCCCCCCCACCGCTTGTCGCTGTGCTCGCCGACGCCATACGCGAAGCCATAGGCGAACACGCGGTCGACCCAGCCCTTGAGGATCGCCGGCATGCTGAACCACCACAGCGGGAATTGCAGAATCAGCGCGTCCGCCCACAGCAGCTTCTCGATCTCGCGCTTGACGTCAGGAGTGAGTGTACCAGCCTCGAAGGCCTGCTTGGATGCAGCGGCGGGCGCCAGCCGCGCGTCCGCCGGCAGCGACGGGAAGTCGGCGCGATCGACCTCCGATTTCCAGCCTTGGGCATAGAGGTCCGTCACCCGCACCTCATGGCCCTGGGCCTCGAGCTCTCTGGCGGCAACATCCCGGAGCGAGCCATTGAGCGAACGCTGTTCGGGATGCGCAAAAACAATCAACACTTTCATGATCAGCACCATTCGTTGACGATGTCCCGCAGCTAGCGCGGCGGGCTGCAAACCGGTAGATGTCGGCAATGGATAGAATTGTGCCGGAAAATGGATAAATCGGAGGTCACGCTCGAGCGCATGCGCAGCTTCGTGCGGGTCGCCGAGCGCGGAAACCTGTCGGCCGTCGCGCGCGAGCTTGATTTGGGCCAATCCACGGTGACACGGCACATCCGCGAACTGGAGCAAGCCGTCGGCGTGCCGCTGCTCACCAGGACCACGCGCAGGGTGACGATGACAGAGGAGGGGCGCCGCTACTATGCCGACTGCGTGCAGATCCTGCGCCTGGTCGAGCACGCCGGCGACGAGGCGCGCAGCACGCGCGATGCGCCCGCTGGAATGGTACGGATATCCTGCACTGCGGCCTTCGGCGTGCTGCACGTCAGCCGTTTCATCCTCGCGTTCCAGGACCGTTATCCGGACGTGTCGGTGGATCTCAGCCTGACCGACGAACGGATCGACCTTGTGAGGGAAGGTGTCGACGTCGCACTCCGTCTGGGGCCGCTTGCCGAGAGTTCGATGAAGCTCAAGTCCCTGGGACAGTCGCGGCGGGTGCTTGTCGCCGCACCGACCTATCTTGCCGAGCGTGGCAGGCCCGCGCGTCCGCAAGACCTCGCCTATCATCAGGCCATCAGGATGTCCAACATCGCCGGCAGCGATGTGCTTGTCCTGCAAGGACGTCGTGGCGGCCGCCATGCGGTCCCGTTCGCCGGACGGTTGCGCGTCGATCACGGACTTGCCGCGCGAGAAGCGCTCGCGGCGGGCCGCGGGATTGCACCCGCACATCTTTGGCTCGTCGGCGACCTTCTCGCGACCGGCAGACTCGAACGCGTGCTTGCGGACTATTCGCCGCCTCCCGTTCCACTGAACATGCTGATCGTGCCGGAGCGGTCCGGCGTCGCGCGGGTGCGGCTGCTGGTCGATTTTCTCGCCGAGCAGATCGCGCAAATCCCCGGGATCGAAAAATCGCCGGGCAGAAGGCAGGACTAGCCGGCCATCGTCACGCAAACCGCCGCGCGAAAAAGACGCAAACGACCACGAGGACGGTCGCGGCGATCATGTTCCAGGCAACCGGCTCGTGCAGCAACAGGCCGGCGAGCGCGAGACCGAAGAATGGCTGGAGTTGCTGCAACTGGCCGACGCGGGCGATGCCGCCGAGCGCGAGCCCGCGATACCAGAAGATGAATCCGACGAACATGCTGAAGACCGAGACGTAGGCAAGCCCGACCCAGGCGGGCGCGCTGACGCCGCTCCATGTCGGTGGCCAGGTCCAAATCACGACGGGCACCATCAGCGGCAGCGCGAGCAGCAGCGCCCAGGAGATCACCTGCCAGCCGCCGAGGCGGCGCGACAGCGCGGCGCCTTCGGCATAGCCGAGGCCGCACAAGATGATCGCGGCCACCATCAGAAGATCCCCGGTCAGCGAGCTTGAGCCGTCGTTCGACAGTGCAAAGCCCGCCACGGTCGCACTGCCGAGGACGGCGAACAGCCAGAACAGCGGCTGCGGCCGCTCACCGCCGCGCAATACGCCGAAGATCGCGGTCGATAGCGGCAGGAGGCCGATGAAGACGATCGAATGCGCCGAGGTGATGTGCTGGAGCGCGAGCGCGGTCAGCAAGGGAAAGCCGACCACGACACCGATGGCGACGATGGCGAGCGAGGCGAGATCCTGCCTCGTCGGCCGCGCCTGACGGAGCAAGCCGAGCACGGCCAGGCCTATCAACGCCGCAATGAGCGCGCGCGCGGACGTCAAGAACAGCGCCGAGAAGCCGCCGACTGCCACGCGGGTCGCCGGCAGCGAGCCGCTGAAGATGATGACGCCGAGAAGCCCATTGCCCCAGCCGCTGCCGGAAGATTGCATTCCTGTCTCGCTTTTGGCTCGCAATCCTGGCGCATCGCAGATGACAAGGCCAGCGACAGTTCAGTACAATCTGGCAAAACTGTATGGATACGGAAGACTATACACTTGGACAACGACGCATCAGCGAGAGGGCGCAACGGAACGCGGACCGCAGACGTGATGAGCGCGATTCGTGCCAAGGTCGCGGGCCGCGCGCTCGGTGCCGGCGACCGCTTGCCGTCGATCCGCAGCCTTGCCGCGACAATGCGGGTTTCGCCTTCGACCGTCGTCGAAGCCTACGACCGTCTGGCTGCGGAAGGGTTGATCCGCGCCCGCCGCGGCTCGGGCTTTTACGTCTCGCCGGCAATCATGCCGCCGCTCGCATTGACCGAGGCCGAGCCGCGCCGCGACCGGGAAGTCGATCCGTTCTGGGTCTCGCGGCAGTCGCTCGATGTGGACACGACGGTGCTGAAGCCCGGCTGCGGCTGGCTGCCGCCGGAGTGGATGCCCGAGGCAGCGCTGCGACGCGCCATCCGCGCACTCGCGCGCGCCGACGAGAGCCTGTTGACGGATTATGGCAGCACGCGCGGCTCCCCTGCGCTCCGCCGGCTGTTGCTTGCGCGCCTCGCGGAAGACGCGATCGAGGCGTCGGTCGACCAGCTCATGCTGACGGGTTCAGGCACGCAAGGCACCGATCTCGTCTGCCGCTTCCTGCTCCATCCCGGCGACACCGTGCTGGTGGACGATCCCTGCTACTTCAATTTTCGCGCCTTGCTGCGGGCGCATCAGGCAAAAATCGTCGGCGTGCCCTACACGTCATCGGGGCCTGATGTTGCAAGTTTCGAGCAGATCCTCGCCAGCGAGCGGCCGCGGCTCTACATCACCAATTCAACGCTCCACAATCCGACCGGCGCGACGCTGTCGCTTCCGACCGCGCATCGGCTTTTGACCGCGGCCACCGCGCACGACCTCACCATCATCGAGGACGACATTTTCGGCGACTTCGAGCCGGAACGCTCGCCGCGCCTTGCTGCGCTGGACGGTCTCAATCGCGTGATCCGCACCGGCAGCTTCTCCAAAACACTCTCGGCCTCGGTGCGCTGCGGCTACATCGCAGGGCGAGCCGACTGGATCGAGCAACTCGTTGACCTCCAGGTCGCAACCAGCTTTGGCGGCCCGAGCCCGGTCGCGACACAGGTCATCGCAACGGTGCTGGCCGGCGGCAGCTATCGCAAGCACATGGACGAGCTCAGGCAAAAGCTCATGCGCGCCCGGCGCGACGTCGCGCGCAAGCTTCAGGCGCTCGGCATCGAGCCATGGCTGATGCCGCGCGGCGGCTTCTTCCTATGGTGCCGTCTCCGGGACAGCCAGGATGCTACGGCAGTTGCACGCGCGGCTCTCGAAGCGGATGTGGTGCTGGCACCCGGCAACGTCTTCAGCGTGTCGCAGACGGCGTCGCACTTCATGCGGTTCAACGTAGCGCAGATGAGCGATGCGCGAGTATGGGATGTGATGCGGCGGGCGTTAAAGGCGGGTGGCGCGGCGTGACTTGGGCAGCCCCGTGACAGTCAGGATCACTTCGCCCGTCCAGCGATCCCTGCCCCTCCAACATCGACAGCGCGGACAGGACTCTCTCTCGGAATCAATACACCTTCTTCGTGCGGGCAACCGATAATTCCGTCGACCACCGCTATCGATGCGCACCGAATGCCGCTTAAGAAAACCGACAATTTCCGCAAGCCTGGTCTTATCCGACCGCACATCTGCGGATTCGAAAGCAAACGGCGCAACTCAGGCTCGGCTCCTTCAGCCCGGATACAGGAGAGACAGCAACCTTGTCAGGACCGTAGAAGGCGATCGTCCGGACGGCAAAACCGCGCATGCGCTGGTTCTTTCGCAGCCGTTTGTCAGGCCGCGGCCCGATCTTCATTGGCGTGACCAAATCCGCTCGCGGAATTCCTCGACCGGTACGCTCCGACGTCTGAGCGGCCCGAGACATAGGTGACACTTCGTACCGGACACATGGGTTACACTTTCCGCTTTTGTTCTGCGGGAGGTGCGGATGCCGTGGAAAGCGAGT
>NZ_JADPJR010000119.1:0-11784 GCF_023073535.1 Bradyrhizobium sp. 179
CATACAGGTCAGGAGAGCCGGTCACCTTTCATGGGAGTGCCGCAAGGAGAATGCCCTTCTTCTGAGTACCGCGACGTACGTTGCGGGCGTCCCCGTTCCCGAAGACGTGCGGATCGAACTCTGGGAATGCGAGATCGAGGATTTCGAGATCGATACCTGGGACCGCGTGCGGCTCCTCAAGCGTGACAACAAGGAAATCACGCCCGAGGACGAACGCGCGTTTGAGCGGATCCGGGTGCGCGTTGACCGGTGTCTGACCTGTCGGTGCAAGGTCCCACCGAACGTCGATGACGGGCCGAATTTCGACCGTACCATCGGCGATCTCATCATCGACGCGCGCGCCAAGAAAGACGCGGAGGCCAAGCCCGCTCCCGTCGTTCCTCAGCCGGCTCCGGCTCCGGTGCCGCCGAACCTCACCCCGAAGGCCGAACAGAAGCGCAAGCCCAAGTCCCGCAAGCCGGTTCGGAACGATGGGTGGGGCAGGGACTAGCGCGCCGGCCCGTGGATCGGCCGCTCAGCGGCCGATCCCACGTCCACGATCTCGCCGCATCACGGCGCGGACCCTCAGTAACTCCTGTTCGATACGATGGCGCTCAATCTCCTCTCGACGCAGGTCGCGCTCACGTGCCGAGGCCTGCTCACCATCTCCCAAAGCCAAGCGCCGCTCAGCTTGTTCGTGCCTCAACGCGCGCTGTCGTTCCTGTGCCTTGATGCGCTCATCGGGAGTCAGGCGCTCCCCTTCGCCGCGTGCCAAGCGACCCACCGACACCGCGAGGTTGGTATCCCGCAGCGAGGCCATGGCACCTTCGCTCAAGCTTTGACGCAGGCGGTCGCCGAGTTGCAACCGAAACTGCGCGGCCTTTCGGAGCAGCGTGCGCAGGGTCGCGGTCAGCGTTTGTCGGCGGGCACGCTCAATCCGGAGCGCGTCTACGGCCTCGCCTTGGTCGGTCTGAATGCCAGCGCGGGTTCGGAGGTGGTGTCCCCGCCCGAGCTTCGGCTCCGGCTTCCGATCAAGCACGAAAACCGCTGCGTCGGCTTCGTCCGCCTTCTCCGTGTCACCGCTGGCGCGCGCATCGGCAGCCTCAGCCTTGGCGTCCTCGCATTGTGCCGCGAGCGAGAGGTGGCTGACCCGCGTCGGCGCTCCGGCACGCTCGAGCGCTTCGTTCAGATGCGAAGCCCACGCTTCACGGAGATGCAACAGGGTGTCTCGAGCGTCGAGAGCTTTTTCCTTGCCTTCGAACCCATCGGGACCGACGCGACGAGTCGAGATCAGCACGTGAGCGTGCGGATTGCCGCCGTCCGGATCGTCTTTTCCCGTCCGTCCGTCGTGGTGCGCGATGTCCGCGACAAGACCGAGCGCGACAATCTCCCGCTCGACGAACGCGCGGACCAGCCGGACGCGATCCTCGACGCTCAGCTCGCGCGGCAACGAGAGTACGGCCTCTTTCGCGAGCCTACTGTCGACCCGGCGTTCGCTCGCCTCCACCATCTGCCAGAGCTTCTGGCGATCCGTGCGAGCCCATGCCGGTGCGCTTGGGGGAGCGAGGAGTTCGCGCGACGAGACGCCCTTGCGCCGCCTGTAGTCGAAGACTTGGCCGCGGCGGGCGCAGACCATCCGGGTGCCGGAGCGATAGGCGGCTGCGGCGACGGCCGAACGCCCGCCGGAGCGGCCGATCACCTTCAGCTCGAAGCGGTACAGCGCCATCCCGTCACCGCGCCCTGTGCGCACATACGTGGTCCAGCGGCCCGACGCTGGCTCGGTTTCAGGGTGAGGAACCCTGACGTCCGGCGCCTAAGCGCCGGACTGGGGGGAAGCCGTCCGGCGGGGCGCAGCCCCTGAGGACCGCGGGTGTCGGACGCAGTCCGAGACGTAACCGCGCCCTTCGGGACTCAACCCTAGCTTTGCCCGCCCCTCGAATGCAACTCTCAAAAAGCGAGCTTCGAACATGGACACGACCGAGACCAAGCCGAAGCGCATCAAGCGCACCCCGGAACAGAGGCTGACGGCGCTTGCCGCTGAGACCGCACGTGTGGAGGCAGAAATCCAAGCCAGGGATGAACGGGAGGCGAAGGTCGTCGGCGCTGTTGTGATCCGATGGGCCTACGACAGCCCTGCCAATGCCAAGCAGCTGGTCTCGATCATCGACAACGACGGTCTTCCGGATGTGGACCTCCGAAGGGTCACCGACCTTCTCGGCCGCCTGCACATCTTCTCCATGAGACAGGATCCTGTTCCGCCCACCGAGACGGAGCACTCGTAGGACCCTGCCGACAATGGACGGCGCGAACTCAACCGACCCCGTCATTGAGTTGCTCGACACGCTCAAGGCAGTCCGCCGCGACGTGGACCGACTCGGGCAGGACATGCAGGGGACGCTCAAGGCCGCACAGGCGGCCGAGATGGCGGCTGCAAAACCTCGTACCCTCACCCTCGACGTGTCGGCCCTCGGGCCGGCCTTCGGAACGCTGTCCGACCGCGTCGCGTCGTTGGACACGACGGTCTCCGCGCTCGGGGCCGACCGACTGCGCAGCGAGGTCGTGGCCGCGCTGCACGACGCGCGCGGTGAGATCGACGCAGCGACGCACGGGGTTCGACAGGCAACGGCTCGGCTGACACTTCGCCTCACCGCAGTTCTGAGCCTCGTCGTGCTGGGCGCCACCGGCGCACAGTTTGCCGGCGTCGCCGCGTCTACCTTCTGGGGTCAGGCGGAACGCGCCCGCCTCGCCGCCGAAGTCGAGCGCCTGCGCGTCGCATTGCCGACGCTCCAGGCGCGGGCCGAGGACTGGCAACGCCGCGCAGGCCGCGTGGTGCTGACGAACTGCCAGTCCGATGACAGGCGCACGCGCCTGTGCGTCCGCATCGACCTGAGCGCGCCGCGGTTCGGCCCGCGTGGCGAGTACGCCGTGCTCGACGGCTACTGAGTGCGCAGCGGGCCGTTCGGAATGACGATCGGGTGCATGAGCCTACCGCATGGATGGCACTCGCCGTGACGGACCCGGTCCGGAATCGGAAGGTGGCCTTGCCCTCGCCCGACCCTGCCTCCCGGCAGCTCTTTGCGACGTTTCCGCTGGCCGCTGACCGCTCCAAGATTGCGCTTTCTGAGATCCTCTGTCCGTGGGCTCGAGTTTTTTGAAGGCACCCCCCCCGGTTCGGCCGCCCTTCGCGATCCAAGCCCGCCAAGCGGCATCCACGATGGTGATGCGGTTGGGATCATTGCGCCGGCCGAGAAGGCGGCGCTCCTCGACGTGGAGAAGCCCGGAACGGGCAGCCGTCCGGATCGCGTTGCGTGCCGTCGAGGCCGACACCCCGGCTCGCGCCGCGATGGCCGACACGCACAGTTCACATGCGCCGCGCGCCCGCACCTCGTCGGCGATGATCCGTAACGCGGCGAGTTCGCCAGTCGTGTGCCGGGCCGCGAGCGCCGGGGGCATTGGACCAGAGGCAGCCAAGGTCCGCCGTCGCTCTAGTGACCGAGCGCGATCCGGCGAGCGCTGATGGCGTTTCGGGGGGAAGATGGACGGTCGGCCCGGCGGGGCGTCGCTCCGCGGCCGGGAGCTAGCAGGCCTTCGCGGCGGCACGGGCGCGGCCGGGATGACCGTCCGCCCCTCGATCAGCGCCGACAGCGCCTCGGCCTCGGCCTCACTCACCTGGCCCGCCCCGAAGGCGCGCCACAGCAGCGCCGCCACCTCGGGCAGCGCGCCCCGGGGCGCAACCTCGACGGCGCGCCTAAGTTCTTCAGCGAACATGTCCCAGCCCTTGCGGGCCACGGCACAGCAGCGAGCATCGCCTTAGCGGGCGACACCCTTCCACAGAACGAGCAAGACCGTTGACGGGATTGGCGTCCCGTCTTGACCCCTAAGGGTGCTCGTGAGACTGTCGGGAGGTGTTTGATCCCCCGCCGGTCTCTATGAGATCGGTCCACGGCCTCTCAGGTTGGCGCCTGAGGGGCCGTTGCTTTTTCTACGTTGCCGTCGTGGCGGTTATCTCCTCGAACCGGCACGAGTCCGGCATTCGCCCACCATCCCCGTACCGACACAGGCAGTCAACACGGCTACGGTAAGCCCTCCCTCGACGGGGGTCTCGAAAGGGCGGTCAGATACCCTTTCGAAAGAGTTATGGACACACCCTCTCGTCCGTCTCATTCCGAGTGACCGAGGGGCTGTCATGAGCGAGGTGTCGAAGGGGGTTTCGTCCCGCATCATGACGTATGCGGAGATCGAGGAAGCATTCTCTCTGAAACCGGCTTCAGCTCGGCAGCTCGTGCGCCGACAGGGCTGGCGTAGGCTCCCCGGTAACGACGGTAGGACCCGGATAGAGATCCCTATCGAAGAGTTTGAGCGGGCTCTCAAGAGAGGTGTCGAAACCCCTCTCGATGAAAGCGAAATCGATGCTGAGCCTCCTGTCGAAGGCCCTCTCGAAAGGACCTTCGTTGCCTTCCTAACCGCCCATATCGAACGGCTCGAGCGGGCTCTCACAGAGGCGCAGCAAGCTCTGTCGCAGGCGGTAGCTGACAGGAGCGCCGAGACTGAGAAATCCGATCACTTAGTCGGGGAGGTCGCCGCTCTCGCTCGGCAACTCGCCCAGGTCGTTGAGGAGGCCGGGGGTCGCGAGCGCGAGCTGCAAGCGCGATTAGCATTGGCCGATGCCGCAGCGGCTCAATCACGGGTAGAGTTGAGTGCTTTGGAGAAGAGAGCCGAAGCGGAGACCGCCCAGGCCCGCGCCGAGCTGGAAGCCTGGAAAGCACGCCCATGGTGGCGTCGGCTCGCCGGCTGAACCGCAGTTGTGCACCAGTCCGGATCTGGGAGGCTGTAAGTTCGTAGATCGTCGTGGGTACGGGTGTCCGTCATGAACGAGAGATCGCGTCGCCCACCACAGGAGCCAGGGCGGCCGGGATCCTACTGCAAGCGGCGTGCGGTCTCTGGTACCGGCAGATCGCGGCGGGCGGCCTCGGGGGCTTCCTGGCGGTCCGTGACCCAGATTATCGCAGCGCGCTCGGCCGCGGTCACAACCCGCCCTGGGCCTGCTGCACGGGCTTCCGAGATCAGGGCCTCCAGGGCCGATCTCAGCTCATCTGTGAAGGCGTCGTCGTTCACCCGGTTTGGACCTTTGGTATTTCGTCTACGCCAACTCGGGGTCATCGCAGAGGATGTTCGAAAACGTACGCTAAGCGCCCATACCTATGCAGATTGACAGCGCGGAGACGAACGTTCTCTCTCCGCCTCGTGTCCCGAGATCTCGCCTGCTTGCTTACCAGCATGAGCCGCTGCTGCACGCTAAGTTTTTAGGAAGCCAAGATCATAAATCATCGGTGCTAGCTTCGATGTCAGCGTCTCGTAGGTTGAGTCAAAGACAGCAAATTCGGTTTCGATTTTGTCTTTCTGTTCCTCGCGTCGACCAAGAGCGGATCGGATCTGATACCATCCAACATCGGGGCGATTGAGTTTGAGGCTTTGACGAACGCTATATACATCGGTGATGGAGAAATACGTTTGCCAAAGGATTTTACCTGCTCGTAAGACTGCGGAAGCCTCAACCGAAAACTTCTTTTTATGTAGGTATTGAACCATAAAATCTGATTCAAATCGGTCAGGTGCATTAACTTCAGCCTCGGTGAACGGAATAAAGTGATTGACCAGACTCCATTGGCGACCATTCCACTCCAATCCGTTCGCGCCAGCCGTCAGATTTTGTGTGCTGAACAACATCCAGACTAAGCAGTCCATCTTAAATTCTTCAGTAAGAGGCTCATCAGGCTGTAAGAACTGATCCCGATCATTGAGCCACGACGGCTTAACTAGACGCCGTACCGCAAACACAACTGCCGATTTCCAGAGATTTTCCTTGGTGACGAAAAAACCGCCTGCGCTACAGTACCCTGATGATAGCAAGGCGGTAAGATTTGCGTGTTGAACATCACCACCGGGCGCAATCATTCCGCCGATCGCTCCGTCTGCCCATTTAGTGCCACGCACATCTTTAATACTAGTCGTTGGCACGAGCGCGCCTTTCAAGGGCAGGGCGTCATCCTTATTAGACCTTGCCCGCTTAATCCAATTGCTCAGAAATCGCTCACTTGGTAGATTATAGAATTGCTTTTCGCCAATTGCTTCGCCTTTTTTATTAAGAACCTCCGCAACTATGTTTGTAATTGGTGTCTTCTTTTTTGCGGAATTATCGGTTTCCCAAATAAGGAAGCCAATAGGGAAATTCCCATTTAGACCATCGAATGCTTTGCTAGGCACCAAGAAACCGCCGAGATAAGATGCATTCCAAAACGACCTGAATGGCTCAAAATTTGGAGCATTTACATATTTCAAGGTACTGAACATAGCCAAGGTAGCGTTTGGTATCTCTTTGGCGATCCGCACTAGAAATTGCACGAATAGTTCGCGCGAAGCGTATCCAAAATCACTGATCGTTTTAGCAATCTGCGTCTTTGAAACGCTTTTTTTGCTCTCTGAATTTTTCCCACGAGAACTTGTGATGTTATCTATGTTTGCAGCTTCTGCATATGGCGGATTGATAAGTATCAGGATCTTTCGACCTTCGGCGATTGCCTGCCGCAGAGCGGGCGGCACTTTGTTGGTGAGGCTATAGTCAATTCTGCCATCAGCCGTAATGTCATCATTGAGATAATCATATTGAAACCGAGTGGCGGAAACGCAGGTTCTAGTAGCTTTCATAACATCGACGTCAGCTTGATCTAATGTACTCATAAAAACGTTTCGCGGGTTGGAATGCTTGGTTTCCAAGTTCCCAACGCCGCAGCACATGTCCCAAACTATGTAGTTCTTCTGCCAGTTCTTCCCAAGAACGTCGGCTAACTTATCGTAGGCTTTATCAACCACGTGGAGTGGAGTATAGAAAGCGCCCTTGAAGCTACGCTCGTCTAGCGGGATTAGGGAGTCGCGACGCTCTAATAAGTAATTGCGATACTCCTCATCTGGTGGGCGGTGATAAATTGACCAGAACTGACGGTAACCCTCACGATTACCTAGTTTATAAAGTTTACCGTCGAGGGAAAATACGGGCGCTTCTCCTTGATGGAGAAGTTCGGCCGGCAAGTTTTCATGAGTCGCCTTGGTTCCGTCATGCATGATGTCGGCGAAAAAGAGAAGGGCATATTTATCTACCGGAGCACCGCCGATTTCCCGACCGATCATCTCGACCCATTTATCGAAAACTTGCTTCAAATTATCTGGCGTGATCGAAATGCGGATAATATCGCCCTTTGTCAGAGCGGCTTTTACAGTACTGATGAATTCATCTTCGTGCGTCGCTATCCTGAACGAGACCATCCTTGTTCCAATGAACGCGGATACTTGGTCGAGCGCCTCCTTCGGGAATTTAGTAGCCGACTTGCCCCATTTTATCGTCTTCTTTTTCAAAAATGGAATAACATCAGCGGTCTTCATCAGAGCCGCCTTCTCAGTATCCATTACTGCCAGGAACGGTGGTAACTCGTCCCCTTTATTCAACCCATCCTGCACATAATGCAGAAGCTGGGTGAACATCTTATAACTTGAGTCCTTGCCGTGATGTTTAGCCTCGAACCACATTTCCTTCGTACGAATATCAATTAGCCCTTTGGTATATTTCTTCAAGCCTAACGCCTGAATGTAAACATCTTTGACGTCTTCCTCGCTGCGGACATCTTGTAGTTTTTTGTACAGAGACATTATGTTCCCGCTGGACCATGCCCGATGCACGGTAGACATCGCCGTTCGCATATGCCGTGGCAAGCGCTGTGGCAGCGTCGTGAATATCCTCACCCATGGGGTTCTCGTAGTCGAGGGCGGCGGAGACAACGCCTACTGGACACGCGTCCTCGTCACGTAGAAGGGGACCCAAAACTCAGTTCGAAACCACGAGGCGTAGGCCCTGGCGCGGGAGATACGCGCGCTCAACGTCGGCTTCGTTCGCAGCCAGAAGGCGCGCCAAGTCAGACAAGCTGTATCCAAGCTCGTTGCAGTGATACTTGATGATATCTCTAAGGCGCCAAGGTTCTTCTACCTGTATTTCGTATGGCTCACCCTCGTTGAAAGATTTATTATACTGAACATTCATGTTTTTGTACTGAGAATCAGTAATTAATTTTAGGTCGTAAGTTCTTTTAATCAAGCTTTTTATAGAGACCTTCCAGTACGCTTTCACTCTACCGAGAGCAGTAATCTTAGGAGATATCAAATATGATTTGATATCCGAGGCAGGCATGAGGAAAGCCGCAGCGAAGCGGTGCGCCTCCTCTTCCATCTTCTGATCGTCGTCAGGCACGGTGTGCATAACGATGTGTCCAAGCTCGTGCGCGAGCGAGAAACGGAAGCGGTCCCCGGCAACATCCTTGTTCATGAAGAAGAGCGGTGGCATGCCCTCCGAACGGAAGCTGATGCCGTCCAGAAGCTTGGTGTGGAAGCTCGTCATGATGACGATGCCGCCCGCCTGCTCAATCGTATCAACCACGCAGGCGACCGGCCCACGCGGCAGCATCCAGTACGCGCGCAGCCGCTCGGCGACCTTCTCTGGCGTGAGGCCGCTCTCGTCCAGGTCGATCTGAGGGATCGGCTTGGCGACTTCCAGGTCGTAGGAGCGCAAGAGCCTCGCCACGTGCTGACGCCGGATGTTGATGACCGCACCGATCCGCGCGAGTGGCTTCGCGCCGAGCTTCGTGCGCTTGCGGTAGTGAAAGGCGGGGAACCCGATCGCGCGCTCGCGCTGATGGAAGAAGGCTGTAGGGAAGCGGAGTGCCTTCGCGAGGTTGCCCAGCACCTCGTCGGAGGGTTGGCCGATCAGGCCGTGTTCGAGCTTCGAGATGAGCGCCTGCGTGACAGACGCCTCTCTCGCCAGATCAGCCTGGGTCATCTCGCGCGCCTCACGCGCGAGTCTCAGCATGTCAGCGTTGAAGACCGCGTCGGTCACTTAGCGTCCTCGTCTCGCACGCGCCGCCTCAAAGTCGGTCCGACCAGTGTCAGGGATCCGCTCCGGCGTGATGTCCACCCACGCAGCCTGGGCTTCCGTAGCGGTGACCTGCGCCGTCCAGATCACGTCCTTGCCGATCTGCCTGACAATCATCACCCGCTCGATCGCGGCCCCGGCGGCATCCATTTGGTAGCCCGCATACAGACGCACGGCCGCCTCGGGCAGATCGAGGAGGGGCATCTCGTCGTCATAATCCTGCTGTTGCAGGGTCTGGTAGTTAGCGTGTTGGCCTAACCCGTTCACCTTCTTGACCCGGATCAGCGCCTGATCCCGGTAGTTGAGCAGGTGAAGCCCCCGGCGATCCAGGAAGTTCACCCCAGGCGTGCCGTCGAAGCGGTCCATCAGCGCTCGTTCGGCGTGGTCGTAGATGCAGCACGCGGCAGCGCGATCACTGTGCTGCGCACGAACCGCATCCGAGTACCCGTCACCGTTGTAGGTGGCGACCGCCTCGTACAAGGCGTCGTGGATGCCGAGCAGCAGGGGCTCGATGATCGCCATCTGGCGCGACTGGTCTTCTTCCACGTCCATAAGGCCCTCTCCATCCGGCAGCACGTCGCGCCCTTGGAAGGATATGGCGGAAAATATAACCGTTTCAATAACCGAGCCGCAACTCCTTGTCGGGCCTTACGCTTTGGACTCCTGGGCGTCCCAGACGAGAGCCCTGGAAGCGCTACAATCCGATCTCGACAGCGAGATTGTCGGCGAACAGGGCCCCCTCACGGACGTACCGGCGCAGGGTGCTGAGCGAGGCGTGACGGGTCTGGTGAGCGATCCGGATCTCGCCAACCCCGGCATGGGCGGCCGAGGTCGCGAACCCCGCCCGCATGGAGTGGCCCGCATAGGCCGCCGCGTCGAGCCCGGCGGCGCCAGCGCGGCGCTGGACGATCAGCGCGACGGCGTTGCCGGACAGCCGCCCGCCGAGGCGGCCGTGACGGTCGACGGCGCGGAACGCCGCCCCCTCGGCGATCCCGGTCGCGGCAAGCCACGCCGTGTAGGCGGCGGCCGGACACGTCGCCTGTCCCGTGCGCCCGACCGCGAGCACCGCGCCGCGACCCTCGGCGTCGGTCTTGCTGCGCCGGATCGTGACCCGCAGGCCCTCGGGCAGGACGGCGATGTCGGCCACGTCGAGGGCGGCCAGCTCGGAGCGCCGCAACGCGGCGGCGGTGCCGACCAGGAGCAGGGCGCGGTCGCGCCGGTCGGCGAGGCCGTCGCCGAGCCCGGCGAGCACCTGCTTCAGGCGCGGCACGGTCAGGGCCTCGGCGCGGCGCTGGGCGGAGCCGCGCTCGCGCCGGAGGCCCGCCAGCACGTCGGCCACGGCCGGGTGGCGCACGTCGAGGCCGAGCCCGGCCCGGCGGTGCCGGGCGGCGAGGCTGCTCACCCGCCGGGCGAGGGTCGCGAGCGACAGCCGGTCGGCGCAGTCGGCGAGGTAGAGCCCGACCACGGCCGGGGCGGCGGGCAGCGGTTCGAGGCCGCGGGCGGCGCACCACCCCGCGAATTCCCGCCAGTCGGCCTCGTAGGCGCGGAGCGTGTTAGCGGCGCGCGCCTGCCGAGCGAGTCCGGCGGCGCGGGCGGCGACCGCTTCCAAGTCGAGCGCGGGGCCGATTGCGGTCTCTGCGACAGGGGTAGGAAGGGTGGTCACGGGGAACCCACGTCGTTGGAGGTTTCGGTCGCCAGCAGGTTCTGGATGAGCGTTCGGTGCGTGTGGTTGATTGAGAGGGTCCAGTCGATCTCGCACAGGAGGCGCTCGGCGCAGGTCCGCGCCTTCGTGCCGGGGTCGAGGCCGTGGAGGAGGTGAACTTGCCGTTCGCGCCGCCGCTCAGTCTCGGCGATCTCCCGATCTGCGTCCGCGAGCGCGTCATCGAGGAGCGATGAGGCCGGGACGGGCGCGACGGTCATCCCTGACCCCTCAGGTCCTGGAGCTGGAGTCGGGCCTCAAGGACAAGGCGTAGTTTCGCGTCGGCGAGATCGAGCAGATCCTGGGCGCTCGCCGGGAGGTCGGGGCGTTCCAGGGCCTCCTTCAGCACCCGCTGTTCCTGACGCAGGCCGTCCAGGGTGCGCATGTCCTCCGACATCAGCCGGTCCTGCTCGGCGGTGTCGGCCCCATCCCGGATTAGGGCGAGGAGCCCAGCAGTCCGCGCGGCCGAGCGCATCTCGATCGCGGCGATCTCCCGGCGCACGTCCCGGAGCATCTGCTCCAACAGCGCCACCATGACCGACTCCGTCTTGACCTCCGATAAGCGTCATTATCACAGCCCAGAAGACGCCACCCCGCGGCTGCCCACACCCTAGGCAGCTCCTTCACGAAACTGTGAATTGCCGCCAATTCGGGCTTTGGCGAGCCGCCAAATTCCATTAGGTTACTTTTAAGAATGTATTCACATGTGGCCAGTGAAGTCCATCGACTTCACTGGGGTGGCGAATGCCCCTCCACATGTGACGGGTCTCTCCCGTCTTTATGATGTCGTTCTTGCTCCTTGTAGCAGTATTTCTCAGCTTTTTCAAGATACTGTCTGCCGGTCCGGCCCACTTATCCAATGGTCTCCGCTCTGTACTTTCGGCAAAGAGCGATATTCATAGACGGCCTCGCAACTGGAAATGCCGGGGCCTCACATGTCCAACTCCAATCAGAACGAAGACCGCAAAGATCAGAATGCCTCCGCTGCGCCGGAAGCTTCAAACCCGCTGCGCCCTCATGATTGTCGATATCTCGTACAGGTCAGGAGAGCCGGTCACCTTTCATGGGAGTGCCGCAAGGAGAATGCCCTTCTTCTGAGTACCGCGACGTACGTTGCGGGCGTTCGTGAACC
>NZ_JADPJR010000157.1:0-217754 GCF_023073535.1 Bradyrhizobium sp. 179
CGGATATCGCCGAATGACATTCAAAGCTCCTACCGCACCGGTCAAAGCTTTGAATCACATCCAGAAATCGCTGGGAATCACTTTCGGGCATCCCGTAGCCCCTTGTGGGAGAGGGTGCAGCGCGCTCGCCGCCCTATCTCGCGAAACATCAGAACGGATCCGTTCCCAGCCCCGGCACATCCGCCGGCCGCGGCCCCGGCGCGGGCCAGTGAAAGCGGCGGTCCTTCTCGGCGATCGCAATGTCGTTGATCGAAGCCTCGCGCCGCTTCATCAGGCCGTTCTCATCGAACTCCCACTGCTCATTGCCGTAAGAGCGATACCATTGGCCGCCGGCATCGTGCCATTCGTACTGGAAGCGCACCGCGATGCGGTTGCCGTCGAACGCCCAGAGGTCCTTGATCAGGCGGTAGTCGTGCTCCCTCTCCCATTTGCGGGTGAGGAATGCAACGATTGCCTCGCGGCCCTGAAAGACTTCAGAACGATTGCGCCAGCGGCTGTCCTCGGTATAGGCGAGCGCGACGCGCGCCGGATCGCGCGAATTCCAGGCGTCCTCGGCCATGCGCGCCTTTTGCGCAGCGGTCTCTCTCGTGAAGGGCGGAAGCGGCGGGCGCGACATGATGGCCTCATCGGTTGGTTGGGGCCGCAATCTATCGCTGCAATTGGCGGAGTCGATAGGCCACTGCAAATCGGGCGATCACGAAATCTGATCGGCCTTCATCAAGGTGCGGATCGATTTCGGAATCGGCTGCGCGCGGCCGCCGCTGATGAAGGCGACGCGCACCTCCGCTTTCACCAGCACATCCTCAGCCCGGCGCACCTCCTGCGCCAGCATGATGGAAGCGCCCTTCACCGCGATCGGCCAGGTCACGACGTCGAGCACGTCGTCCATCCGCGCCGGCTTCAAAAAGTCCAGATGCATCGAGCGCACCACGAAGGCGAAGCCGGCGCCGTCGGTCTCGGGCTGATCGAATAGCGCCTGCTGCTCGGCGCCCATCAGCCGCAGATGATTGGTCCGCCCGCGCTCCATATAGCGCAGATAATTGGCATGATAGACGATGCCGGAGAACTCTGGCTTGCCAACATCGCAACACAGCGCCTTGATTTCATTGGGACGTTGGAGGGCTATAGCGTAAACAAACGTAGATTTCTATGCTCCTCCCATGGCGAACCGCAGCCCCTTCGGGATACGTTGCGCTTTTCCGCCTGAGATAAACGCCGCGCGCACGCGGGCCGTGACCAAAAGATCGTCCCCGCGCCTGCACTCCTGCAGCAGGGTAATCGACGCCCCCCTTACCTCTTCTGGAACCGTGACAACTTCAAGTAGGTCGTCCAGGATTGCTGGCTTTAGAAAATCGATACTCATCGAACGGACTACGAAAGCAAAGCCTGGCGCATCTTCCTGCGCTTCTTTGAGGAGCTCTTGCTGATCCGTTACGAGCAGACGCAAGTAATTTGTTCTGCCGCGTTCCATGAAGCGCAAGAAATTCGCGTGATAAACAATCTGGCCGGCGTCCGTATCTTCGAAATAGATACGGACCTGCATATGATGGCGGCCATCGCGAATTTCGCCGTCAAGAGATACTGTCACAGGGGGATTTCTCTTATTGCACTTCTCGCACTTCGGAGCCGATTGTCTTGCATAGAGGCACCTTCCTCAGCAAGCGCCATCGCTTTGGGTTTGAACTTTGCTTGGGATGCACCTAGACTCTTGATTGTAGGGACACGCAACACCCAGAGCGACGCGATGCCGGCCGATATGCCACAACGCTTCAATAGCTCTTGTAGCTCGGCGAGCGTGATATCCGGCTTCGCTCTCACCGCGTCTAAGATCAATTGTGCGTGTGCTTAGATGCGCTGCGATTTGCGGTCCCCGCCCTGACGTTTAGGAACGACGTCGCCACTTCCTCGAGGCGACTGCGCCAACGGATCGCGCTGGCCGCGCTGATACCAAAACGCTCAGCAGCCCGTCGACAGGACAAGCCACCGTCAATCGCGGCTACCACCCTCTGGCGAAGATCAACTGAAAACGCGCGCTGGTCATACATGCTGACCTCCTTCGTCAGCATGTCCCTTGAATTTGACTCGTGCCGCTTTGGGAATCCCCACCGATTCATTCCGGTCGGAAAATGCTCTAATTGCCGCCGCTCATGTGCTGGTCAAAGAAAACGGTGAGTATCGGTTGAGTGAATTGAACAAGGACAGTTCGTAGCCAGTACCATGAATGTTTTCTAACTGTGCTTTCGGAGTATCAGGGCGCCTCCTTGGAGCGGGGCGAAAGCCCAACTTCCGAGCCGGTGTTGCTTGTTGTTCCCGCGGTTTATTCGTCGGTTTGTGGGCGCGGTTTGATTGCGATGATGACGATCGGATCCTGCCGATCGAGCCTACAACGGGCGGCCTAAAGTGTGCTCCTATTTCCCCTATCCAACTTCTTTCTTGCCGTGATCAAGCGGAACGAGCATCCGGTGATCGCGCCTCCGTGGAGCTGCACGAGCTAGGTAGAAGCCGCTAACGTGGTTGACAGGTAAATGCACCCCTTACGAAGAACGATCTTAGTACTCGGATGGGATGCCCATCTTCACAAATAGCGCAATGGCCAGCACGGAACGATAGCAGATAGCCGTCTTAGAAATAGCTTTGCGCGGCGACTGGGGGCCACCCGCGCAGCAGGACCATGTGCTTGTCGAGCCGATCGTTGAAGTCCAGGCCGGCGGTGAAAACGCATTCTCTAGGATCGCTCGACGTCAATGCCATCCTGCGTGGCCTTCCGGCCACCAATATCCAGCATCTTGCTGCGAAAACGGTACAGCCACATCGCACCCAGACCATAAAGGGCGGCAATTCCCGCGAAAGCGAACGTGTTGTGAAGCTCCGCGCTGCCGAGCACAGCTCCAACAAAATTGCCGAGTGCTTCTCCGAGACCCATACCGATGGCGTTGATGCCTAGCAAGGCTAGGTGATCCCTTCCCGGGGTATTCTGGACAAGCAACACCGACAACGACGGCAGGGCGACAATCTCCACGACCGTCAACAATGCGACGGCGAGGTAGAGCGTGAACAGGTTCACGAACCCTGATAGCAGCGCGAAACACGCCAGGACCAGGACCGCCGACAAGATCAGCGACCCGACGTCGTCGACATGCGCGCGCTCGAGCGCCTTCATCAGCGGCATCGATGCCCCTACCACCAAGGCGGCATTGAGGCCGGCAATCGTCCAAACGATTTCCGGGCCGGCCAACAAGCGGCCTAGCATGATCGGCGCAAACGAAAAGATCTGTGCCAGGGCGAACCACGTGAAGGCAGTCGCCACGAATACCAAGCGAAGGTCGGACCGCGTTGCACTGTGCAGCAGCGACTTCCACCACTTGCCGCCGCGGTCCAGTACTGGCAGCTCGTTCCCCAAAAAGGCATGGCAGACTAACCCACCCGACACCATCACCAAGCCGGTGACGAGAAAGGGGGCGCTCGGCGCCATTTGCACGTACAGCAGGCTCGAGAGCAACGGTCCGAGCGCGGCAGCGATATTCGTCCCCACGGCGAGCTTCACTAGCATCAAACGGAGAGATTGATCCTCGCGCAGGCGGACCGTAATTACGCGCAGCAGCAAGCTACACGACCCGTAAGCGGTGCCGACCATAAACAGTCCGAGCGCGGTCCCGACAAACGCGGCGCTCTCCGCCACGATGATATAGCCCGCCCCCATCACGAGATAGGTTGTCGTCAGGGAATAACGCGTGGGAATGCGGTCCAGTAGTGGAGCGAATAAGGCGCGCGACGCTCGGCCGGAAGCGGACAGGAGCAGCAACAGAGTAGCGACCTGAGCCGCCGAGAGCGATCGGTCGAGGAGATAGATGCCGAGCACAGAGAGCGGCGCAAAGTAGCCGTAGTTATTGAGAAAATTCTGAGCGAACACGTTCCAGAACATACGCTGCGTGGGCTTCGGTTTGAGCATGATTGCGCGCGGGCTGTTCATCATTGAACGGTGATGGCGACCGCCATGATCATGCGCTCGAGCCGGTCCTTAACTTCGGTGGCGCTCGCCCCGGTGGCAAGCACATGACCAACGCGGTCGAACGAGTGGCGGACGGGCTTCACGGTGTCACCGACTTTGATCAACAGCGCGGCACCGGCATAGCCAGGCATTTCGGGCAGACGATCATATCCGGTGATTTCCGTCACCCTGCCGGCGGGCGGGACGAAGTATCGGATGCCGGCGGCTCCGCAGTGGGCCGCGGGAAGCATCACCACGCCGGCATCAGCGCACAGCATCTGGGCAAACACGCTGCCGTAATAAGCGATCCCGGTCACGTGCTGTGTCAGGTGCGTAATGTAGTCGCCTCCGGGTCGGGAGTGAATTTCCCCCATGACGATCTCGCCGGCATCGCAAGCCCAGAACTCCGCATGAAACATGCCGAAAGTCAGACCGACGGAATGCACGGCGCTCTGCACGACCGTGATCGCGCGCTCACACAAAGCAGGCGGAAGATCGGCCGGCGCCACATGGCCGCACTCGACGAAATTGCCACCGCCGATCACGAATTTTTGCGTCAAGCTCAAGACCCTCGGCAAGCCACGGACACACAAGCCCTCCGCGCTGAACTCCCGGCCCTCGACGAACGATTCGAGCAAGAAGGGCCGCTCGCTTGCCGGCCTGAGCTGCGCAAGCGCAGTGGCAAGAGCCGTCGCGCTATCCACCAGAAAGACGTTCTCGCTGCCATACCCGATCATCGGCTTAAGGATGAGTTTGCGATGCCGGCGCGAGAGCTCGGCGAACGCCTGATCGATTGCCTCGCCGGATCGGCACAGCCTGGCTTCCGGCTGGGCAAATCCGGCCGCCCGCAAGGTGTCTCGGCAGACAAACTTGTTAGTGGTGCACTCATGCGCACGCTCGCTGGGGCCATTGAATCCAAAGCGGCGAACCAGCGCGGCGATCGCCGGCTGCGCTTTTTCTTTGAAGCTGAATGCTCCGGCAAGAAGCTCGCGTCGGGGATATTTGCCAACCCACCTGAGACAGCCGCTCACATCCTCGAAGTCGAGAGGGTGGACCTCATCGGCGAGATCATGCAATTGAATGGCCTGCTCGAGACGCTTGGGCGTGTCCGTCAACACCACCCGCAAGCCTTGCGCCCGCGCCTGATCATAGAGGTGACGGGACTGAATCTCGCTCTCTCCGCCCAAGACCAGCAGTGCCTTCTTCCGCATCGTCATCACATCTGTCCATTGTTATCTCGACACCTCGACGCTCGAGCCAGTCGAGCATGACCGGCGCTATCTGCGGGGTGATAATGGTCTCCGGATAGTGAAATCCGCCAACGGCTTTTCCGGCGCCCGTCAGCCAGTTGACCAGGAACACCACGGGCAAGCAGGTGGCCAGAGCCATCGAGCGCACGTCGACGCGGTCGGTGAAGGTGAGCCGCAAACCCTGCACAGACCGTCGCCCGTGCCGACTTCCGGCGAGATCGATTGCCAGAAGCGTCTTTGTCTGTTCGTTCTCCGCCAAGCCGAAGGTGCGCTGGGTGGCCCGCTCGAAAAGCTGCTTTGGGGTGAGGCCCGTATTTTGGTCCACGGCATCCTCGGCCAATACGCCGAGTTGATCGAGCAATGCGACCAGTTCGACATATCTGGCCCAACGCAATGTGCGTTGGTCGGCATCGACACCCGGCCGCGACAATTTCGGATGCTCCGAGAGCCGCGGCTGCATCCCGTCATGCCAGTGCTCGAGCACCCCGATGCCGGGCCAAGCGAGTTGTTGAACATCGGAAAACCGCGGAACGACGCAAAGGGCGCCATCGCGGATGCAATAGGCGTCGCGCTTGGCGAGGGGGAGGTGCGAAGTGCCGAAGAGTCTTTTGTAGCCGAGAGGATTGGCCGGGCGTGGCACTACGATCCCACCGCAGCAGATACGAAGGGACTGCACCTCCTCAGTGGATTCCAGCAGATAGCCCGCCAGGATCTCCGTCAGCCCCGGCTCCAGCCCGCAGGGCAGAACCGTCGCAAGACTCGGAGCTTGGATCAGCGCTTGCTGCACGCGTGGCACGTCCTCGGCAGCAGGCCGGCTGATACTCACCAGCAAACCACGTGCAGCGTGGCTCGCTAGGCTCTCGATCACACCCAGCGTGACCGGCCAAGTGGCGGCACAGATCACGACGGGGGCGAGTTCTGCCTGCTGCGGCTGGTCGGTGCACAATATCTCACATTTCCATGCCTCGCGCACAGCCGTGAGCGCGCTCATATCGCGGTCGATGAGGCGGACCGTCCAGTGCGGAAAGGCGTCGCGCAGCAGCGCCGCCATTCCCCTGCCCATCGCACCAGCGCCTATGACGTCCGTCTGCATGTTTCACTCGAGGGCGAAGACTGGGGTGATCGTCTCCGATACCCAATCGAGGTGCTTCGTGAGCAGCGCTTGGCTCGGCGCGGTGCTGATCACCGCGATCAGACGTTGAAGACGGAAATCGCTCGGCGGAAGTACAATGTGTGTACCAATCGATGTTTCGACGATCGCCTGCTCGACCCAAGGGTGATCGAGAACCGCCTCGAGGCCGCGGTAGCCGAGCAGCCGCCCTTCCTGTTTGGCCAAGACGTAATGGATCCCGGCCACCCGCTGCGGCGCGGGCGGAGGCAGAGGCGCCGTGCCCACCGCAATGCGAGCAAGGTTTTCGTAGAAGTCATAGTGCAACGCAAGCGGGACCAGATGCGACGCGATGTAATCGCCTCCCGGCCGGGCAGCAACCTCAATGAGCGCGAACTGCGGGCCGTCGTACTTGCCTTCGAGGTGGAAGGATGCATTGTCCAGGCACAGCGCCAGCACGTAATCTTTGGTCTTTGCTTCAATCATGCTGCGCATCTCACCATCGAGGTCGGCAGGGAAAATATGCCGCACCTCCAGGCAATAAGGATCCGAGGTGAGCTTGTGCGTGATCCCGACAACGGTGACTTCACCGCTGCAAACGTACCCTTCCACACTCACCTCCTGCCCGCCGATATAACGTTCCGCCAGGAACGTAAGCGTTTCCCGTCGCAAAGTCGGGTCGTACGACGGATTGGCGATCTTCTTGCTAGTGGAATGAAAGACATTCAGGTCGGCAGGCTCGCGAAGGAGGTAGATTCCGGTGCTGCCCGAGGCGTTCACCGGTTTCACGATGACCGGGAGTCCCGCCACACTGATGAACTCTTCCAGATCGCTATCATTCTGCAAAAGGCGGTGCGTGAGGCCGGAAACCGACTGAGTTCGCTCGCGCAGTATCGATTTGTCCCGCACCGCGGACACGGATGCGTGCGGCAACCCGGGCAGCCGCAATTTCGCGGCAAGGATGGCGCAGGCTTCCACAGCAGTTTCCGTAAAGCAGACCACGCCGGCAATTTGGATACACTTTCTGATCTCCTCGACGGCGCTCTCGAGCGAGACAAGGCTTGCGGGATTACATTGGCGCCACTCGTCGACGTAGCAGGCAAGTTCCGGTGGCAGCGGCTGACCAAGCACAGCGACGTGGTATCCGAGCCGATGTGCCGCTTCGAATGCACGAATGCTTTCTCGTATGAGTCGGCGATAATTGATATAGAGGAGAAACTCCGTCATACAGCCCAGCCTCCGGTGTCGAAGGATCGCCCCGCCGGAACCCATTGCAAAGCGTGGTTCAGATATGGCGGTTCTCGAATGCCAAGGCGCCCCAGGAGGGCGGTGCAGAGCCCGGGCATCACCGGCCAGGCAAGCGTCGCCCACAGCCGCAGGCCGGCAACGCTGAGGGCGCAGGCGGCGCGCTCGATGCCCGGGTGATAGCGCGCGCCAAGCGCTTCTGTTGCGAATCCATCAAGGTCGTGAAGCAAGCGGTCGATTAGCTCCGCGATCCGCCGCGGGTCGAATCCTTCGACCGAGAATAGCCGCCGGCCCTCTTGCTGACGCTCGCAAAGCTGTTGATAGAATGCGCGATGCAGGCGTTCCCAAGTGCCGGCCTCCGGCACCGTCCCGCGGTGACGCGTTTCGACCGACTGGCTGATGTGATGAATGACGGATGCCAGCAGGCCGCGGCGCCGTTCGATCCAGTCAAAGGCCTCACGAAAGCTAAAGCTCGTCGGGGCAACCGATGGACGGGTATGGCAGACATATAGGCGCAGCCAGTCGGCCGGAATTCCCTGGCGGGTGAGATCGTCGGCGTATATGACATGGGCCCGCGAGGTGGAGAGCTTACGGCCGTCAAGCTGGTAGAATTCGTTGCCAAAAAAACCCACGATGCGAAATCTGCTCGCGTCGTAAAGGTGGAGCAGGATTGGGAAGGTGATGCAGCGCAGATACGCGTTGTCGGAGCCAAAAAAGAGCACGAGCTCGACCTCATCCGAGCCGAGCTCCGCACGGGAGGCAAGCATATCCTGTGCCGTCAAGAAGCGGGGGGCGAGCTCGACGGCCGAATAGAGGTTCTGGTCCTCTTGCCCGTGCAACGGGAGAGCAAGTCCGTCCGATGAACAGATTCCGAGCGGAATGTCCGGCAGCTTGCGCTGCAACACCCGGGCGACGAAATCCGGCATTTTGCCGACGTAGGCCCCCGACATCAGGTATCGCTCGAGCACGGCGCGATGCGGCTCCAGCGGCACGAACATGCGCTTCAGCGGCCGCCACGCTGCCGGCCGGTTGCAATGATTGCAGACCGGATCCATCAGCTCTTCATCCGGCACGAACAGCGCGCAGTTCTCGCATTCCGAGCTGATCCCTTCGCCACAGTGCGGGCAGGAGCCGCGCACGTGGGCTTCGAACAAGTATCCGTGTCCGTGCTCACAATACGGAACGCGGGCAGTTTTCTCGATGAGATGGTCGCCGGCGTCCAGCGTGGCTAAGAACTCGCGAGCGACCCGTTCGAAACGCGGCAATTCGTCGAGCGTCGCGAACACATCGAAGTCTACCCCCAGCAGACGGTAGTTAGCGAGAAAATCATCCGAGTAGGCGCGCGAGGTTTCGTGGTAGCTCCGCCCTTCGCGCGCAGCGGTGATCGCCACATGCGTCTGAAAGCCCAATGTCCCACAAAGCTGGTAACAGTCGAGCCCAAGTGTCCTTTGCGCTCGCGTAAACATGTCGGCAGCGACGACCGGCCCCGCCAGATGCCCAACATGCATCCGCCCGTTCGGCGTTGTAAAGCTCGGCAGAACGAGGCGGGTGCGCGGCGCCTTGGTGGGGGCTTTGACGCTTTCGTCAACGGTCTGCCGGTCTTCCCACCAAGCATTTCCCACGACCAGGAGTTCCGCCCCATCGTTCTTGATAAGATGGGCAGTGAACGGAGACATCAGCAGCATGTCTCCGGGGCGGAGCTGTGTGGTAGAGAGCGACCCGTCGCCATAGGTGACGGAGCCGGTGCCGGAGAACACGAACAACATCTCGTTGTCGGCGTGGCAATCCAAGCGCGTGGACTCGCCACTCTCGAGGGCAAATTTAGAGGCCCTAAAATGGCGTGCCACGATGTTATCGCGCAGCTTTCTCATCATTCCTCCTCCAGCTCAGCCAGACGCGACAACATCGATGGATCCATGTCCACCGGATAGAACTCCTTTCCCATGATGCTGTTGACGATCGTTGCGTTGCGATAGGCGACGAGAGACAGATTCGCGTTCTGCAAACCATGCTGGATGCTGGTTCTGTTCTGGAAGTAGATCTTGCCTGGCAGGGCTATCCGGCTCTCCAGTGAATAGTCCGATCTGATCCTGGGCAAACTATCCTCAATACAGGCGAGCTGCATGATGCAGTCGAAGAATGGCGGCGTGTGGCGGACAAAACCGGTGGCCAAGATCACACGGTCGACCGGCGCCCTGCGTGTTGCTGCGGTCTCGGTGCACTTGAGCGTAACTTCGAAGCCCGCTCCATTCTGCCGCAAACCTTCGAGGCAAGCACTGACGATCAACCGGACGCCGTCGTTCTCACTGTCGACGAAGCGACGTTCATAGATTTTGTCGAAGAGTTGATTTGCGAGATCCAGCGATACGCCGTCGCTGCTCAGCCTCTTGACCTGCACCCATTCGCGCCGACGTGAGAGCGGCTGAGCTTGAAAGTGGCGGAAATAGGCAGGCGTATAATACTCGTTGGTGAATGCGCAGTCGTCCCTCGGTTCAAGGTTGTCGCGCGGCGTAACCCAAAGTATCTGCTTCAGGGGTGGGCCCGCGAGCAGCTGTTCCATCACCTCGCTGCCGCTTTGTCCCCCGCCGACGAGCAAGACTCGTTCTCCTGCGGCCGGTGGCGCCCTATTGAGATAGTCTGCCACGTGATAGACGCGTTCGCCCAACAAGGGACGCACGCAATCCGGCACGTCGGGGCAGATTCCGAGCCCAAGTACGACATGTCGGGCCTGATATTCCGCCTCAGTGGTCGTGACGCGGAAATGTGATATTTCGGGCCGCACATCCAGTGCCTTTTGCCCAAATCTAAGATACGGAAGCTGATCTGCGACCCAGGCGAAATACTGAAAAAACTCCTTGCGAGAGACTGCACCGGACCGTCGATTGACGAACGCGTGGAGCCGCCCACTTCGGTGCAAAAAGTTGAGAAATGAAAACGAACTGGTTGGATCTACGAGCGACACACAGTCTTTGACATGTGACACTTGTAACTTAGCGTTCGAAAATGCCATCCCGGCGTGCCAGGCAAAACTCGGCTTATCGTCAATGAATAAGCACCGTAGTCCGGTCGGCTTCATGAGAGCGGCAAGGCTGAGATTAAACGGACCAATTCCGATACCAATTACGTCATACATGCGATGAAGCTCCCATGTGCCGGCCCTCTTCACGACCAACTAGAAATGGTGCGGGCGGTGCGTTGAATGCATGAGTCGAGCTAGCAGACAAACGTAATCGGCTCGTGCCGCGTTGAGAGAGTAGAAGAGGCGGCCCCGGCGCAGAGTAGATGCGCTGGGTACACGCGCTGGGTCCGCCCCTACATCATCGGTTGCTTCGTGATGCTCCTTGCATGAAGCAAGCGGCGTGCCGAACTGAAATCGCGGCGCTTCTGCAAGCGCTTGATACAACTATCGGCGAGACGCTTGAATCGAGCGTCGCGTCACGTGCACGAATTGTCTCAAGGCTGACGATCGGGGCTGCGTCATATCCGACAAGGTCGTTGTGAGTTCGGTGGCCTGCACAGCCCGGCAATCGTTCTCTCCGGGAATCGCGCGGCGCGGGCGCGCGGTACCGCCGGTTGATCTGCCTCACCTACTCAGTGAGGCTTCTGCATTCCCTTTTTGGGCCTCGCAGCTCCCGTTCCCTGAGCGCGCCCTCGCCAGCTGCCGCTTCTTCGCGCGCGATAAACTCTGCAAGAAGCCATGCTGTTACCGCGAATTGACAAGGGTGCTTTCCAGCCCTTCCCACAGCTTCATGGAAAGCTCGTAGAACGGATTGTTGCCGGGCAGCAGGTAGTTCGAGCCAATGATCGTCGTTCCAAGAGCAAGTGCACGACCGGCCGGATCTGGGCTTATGTGCGGGATGACCGGCCCTACGGTGGCCCAGCGCCGCAGGTCTATTGCGCCTCGAGCAAGCAATCTGAGGTGCTTCGATGAGCAAACGTCCCCCAAGCGATCGCCATCGAACCGGCAGTGAGGTTACGACCGTTCAACGTGCATTAAATTTGTTGAGGGTTCTCGGCGCGAGTGAAAAGCCGATCGGTGTAAAACGAGATGGGTCGCGGGATTGCGGGAAATTCTTCGACGTTCATCTGAGATGGCCCGCATCGCGATCCCCGCGATCGTTGCCGCATCACCAAATTCCTTGCACAGAGCGTTTGCGTACCCGATTTTGTACGTCACCTCAGCATAGAAATTTCCGCTCCGACGGATCTTCGACAGGAAATTTCTGCAACTGGTATTGATGCGCCTTGAGCATCTCCTTGGTCAGATGTATCGGGAAGGCCTCATAGCTAAGGGCGCGTAACGCGGCGGTCAGACTGTCGCGGATTGCGTCGATGTTCACCCCGTGGGGCCCACGATGCCGAATACCAGCTCGGGCAAAAGTGTCGGTTTGGTCGTGGACGTCATTGGGAACCTTATCAAAATTCAGTGCAATCTGATTCGTGGCCAAATCAGGAGGGGAAAGTGGCAAAGGTCCCAATTCGGAAGGAAGATCTGGAAAGGTGAGGCAGGTCGCCGAGCGCACAGCCAGGCGCACGAATGAGCGCGTCGTCGTCGCCCATGATCGTGTCGCTTTGCAAGATGATGAGCAGGTGACCTCTGAACGCCAACATCAAGACGCGAGAATGGCTAATTTCCATTAAGAGTTTCTATTTTGCAGTGCTTGGACAGGGGCCGCTTTGCGGGCCCTTTTTGTTTGAGTTACAGCACCTTCTAGGGCCGCATCAGCCTACCAGCCGCCGCAGCGTAATGGCCTCTTGCATCGCCGCTTGAACTAGGCGCTCGATTGAGCACGCCTACTGTTAACGATCCGCAGAAGGTGACTGGCGATGATGAGCATCTCAGCCGCCTCTTTAGGGTCTGAAAGATCAACGTTCCTATGGCTTCTTGGGTTCTTAAACACACTCACTGCACCCGTCATGAATTGCTGCATCCCTTGACGCTCGCCGGCGGGATCAGCTGAGAGCATCAAGGGCCCGTTCTCCGCATTGAACGCCTTGGCCACCATCGGCATGCCATGTGCCTCCGCCGGCAAGTCTGCGGCTTCTCGTATTTTAGTCTCCACTAGCTTGAACGCCTCGAACACGGCAGCGTCGTAACGGCCTATCTTGAATATCTCCGCTGATGCGTCTCGCACATCGGGATGTAACAGAAACTCCGGAAGAAGCCGCTCGATTTGAAGTCTCTCCAGATCAGTCGTCGGCTCGAACTCAACGCCCGTTCTGCTCAAAACGTACCATACGGCGTGAGGCTGGCTCAGGTCAGGCACCGCGAGGAGCATCTGCTGGGCCCACATCATTCCTTCCGAAACCCTCTGCATCAGCCACGGCGGCGAACCTTGATAGCCGAAGAAGTGGTTGATTTCGGATTGAAAGTTGTGCGGTGAGAACCGCCCACCATTTACCTGCATATGAAGTACTATTGCGACACCGACCTGCTCAGGCGTCGCTCTCTCCAACTGCTCAATCGAATTGAAGGACTGGTTGAAAGGCTTCGGCACTTCCAGCGCTCTTATTCAATAACAGCCCACTTCCGATCAAACCGCTCTAACGCACTAACCATCAAACCGCCCAAACGAAAACTCCCCGTTAGTCAAGGAATGGCGACCGCTCGCGGCGTGGACGCGGAAGCATCTTCAACCGGGGCGACTATCGGAGCTTCTTCATCTGCAGCTTTCGGTGCAGCCTTTTTCCGCGTCGCAGCCCGCTGCAAACGCTTGATGTTCTGGAGAGCCGATTTCGCTTCATCACTATCAATCAAGTCGCGTTTGATGACCTCCTCGCGCAACAACGTCTTCAGGTAGTCGACCTCCACCTTCACGCCGGAGCTCATCCGACGAATCTCGCGGCGCAAAATCTCCAGGATGAAGTCAGTCTGCAGAACGGCTGCGACTGTGAACTTGTTCGTGACCTGCTTGTGCAGCAGGAACTCGGCCATTGTGCTCTTTGAGAAGCCCTCGCGGCTCAGATTTCCGAAGCATTCAAGAGCTTCAGGGCTCTTGGCGCTTTCCTCGATAGCGTCAAACTCACAAACGAGGATTTTCTCAATCGGCTGGCCGAAATGCACCTTGTAGATTCGCCAGTGGGCGCCGTTCGTGAGCACTACCCACTCAATACCCTCGTTGGCAGCGTAATCGATGGCTTGCTTGACATGGGCATCCTTGAGATCGATCCCAATGGCCTTGACCTCGATAATGAACCGGATGTCGTCGTCAACTTTCACAGCAAGATCAACATAGGTGCCGCGGATCGCATATTGGCTGGTGACATGTAGATACTTGTCATAGCCGCAGATGTCGGAAAGCATATCGTTGACGACAGTGACCGTGTCGGCTTCACTAACATCGCGCTTCAGCAGCCCCGCTAATACGCTTTGGTATCTCTTGAGTTGAGTGATGATCCGCGTCGCGACTTTGGTTGAGAGTTTCGCCATGATTCGCCCCAGAAATATGGGCGTGAGCATCATGCAACCTTTCGGCGAGCACAAGCCCCCATTTAGTCAAAGTTTGGCTGTCTCTCGGGATCTCGTCCTGGGCTTGCTGCTTTGTCTGTCCAAGTGAGCCGGATGTGTACCTTAGCTGCCGATTGAGACGACCTTTCCACAATACGATCTGCAGTAGCTCGCGCGCGTTCCGAGCCACTAGGAATCCATAATTTACGAGGTACTTACGAACCCGCTTGGATGGCGGCATGCCTCGCCCGAAACGCCACACGCCAATACACGCAGACGGCCGCCCGATGAAGATTACCTTCGGCCAGATGCGGAGCATGGGAGTGCGCGGTGTGCTGGTCTATTGCCACTGCGGCCATCACGTTGCACTGGACGCGGATCGTTGGGCTGATGAGGTGCGGCTATCTGATATCGAACCGCGGTTCGTCTGTCAGTGGTGCGGAAGCCGCGGCGCCGATGTCCGGCCCGACTTTGAGCGAGGCAATCCCCGACTTGCGATCTTGGGGCATCGCGCCGATTCCTGAGGAACAAAGGCCGCCATAGGGAGCTTGTGAGTCCCGCTAGCTCCCTGCCGAGCTGGCGGAGCGGCCCGGCCTACCCCTACAGGCCCCCCTGAAGCCGGGGCCGTCTCCCCACTAGTAAGCCTATGCGTCAGTCGCCCTTGATCGTGCGCCGCGTGTCAGGCGAAACAGGCCGCCAACTGAGGCGGCCTTACTTATTTTCGCCGACTACACGAAGGCGCGGACTCGCTAGCTTTCCGGGAGAAACGCAAACCGGCGAGATCTCGCGGTCCTGGCGCTGAGCGCGCTTGCAATTAGGGCAGACGAAGAGGTGAGCGATCATCGTCGGTGGATTGTCTCGCACCAACTCGGATCGAAACCACCTCATGCCGATCTGGCAATTAGGGCAGATCGGCACTTCAAACTGCCCCCGCGCGTGCTTTAGCCGGTCCATGCATACCCCCTCTGTTTGGGAAAGACTAGCAAGGCACGTTGGCCAGCAAAGTATCAAACGATACAGAACTCAAATTAGGCCCTTGCGAAATCAAAAGGGGCCAGTAATGTCGGAAACAGGCCCAGTGCCAGAATCGAGAACAAAGCGGCCCCCGAACCGGCGGGCCACTGAGGCGGCTTAATGCGGAGCCTTGTATTCTCGGTTAAGCAGCTCCAGTCGTCGTTCGAGCTCTTCTTTCTTCGCCACTAGCCGCTGGGCGAGAACATCATTGGACCGTGTGCAGTTGCCACAGTTCTTCGAGAGACATGCTTTCAAACGGCTTCCGCTCCATGAATCACCCGACCACGCGTTGCCATAGCTTGGGCTTAGAAGCGGGAGCCTGGCAATTCTGTGTAGGTTGAGAGGGAAGGTTATCTACAGGTGCGGCGCCGGGCCACCTTCTTGAAAGCCGATTTGCTCGCCCTCAACCGAAAACGCCGCAACTCAGCGTGCGCCAGTCGATTCCGCAGGTTGGCCAATTCGGCCATCTGACCTTCGAGAAATGCAAATCGCTTCTGCAGTGAAATGGCGCGATAGAAAACAACTTGATCAAAGGTACTCATCATCCCTCAACCCATTAAATAATTTAAAATACGCGAGATATCGTGCCAGAATAATCACTGCGTTTAATGTTGACTAGTGTGCACAAACTAAAAAATGCCCGCCAGCGTGAACCGGCGGCGCCCGTCACAAGCTTGTGGCACGGCCCTTGCCTAGTCGAAACCAACTGGGATTTTAGTGCCCCGTTTTGAGACAACGCGCTGCCGGGGGACCGGCAATTTTGAGCCGGCAGCGCTTTCCCTCTTAGGCCATCACTGTGTTGGTCCAGTCCCGCATGCCTACCTGCTCCAGCAAACCTTCCCAGTCGGCAATCCCATTCTCCCCGGGCCTCCTCCTCGCGGTCAGCGTCAGGCCCTCGGCCGTTCCTGTTTGGGTAACGCCGCCCTGTTCTCGTTGTCCAAGGCAGCGCTTAGGAACGTTTCAGGTGGGCGGGCGCTTTGGGAGCAATGACGAACTCCGTCATCCTCATTCCCGGCATGCTCAAGCCGCTACGGCTGGCGCGCGTGTACGGCTTTCTGGTCGAGCGCGAAGCCGGCGTATATCCCCCGGGCGGCAGCCAACCGGCATGTTCGCTGGGATTGGCGCAGAAGATGGTTGAAGGTGGCTGGCTGATGAAGCACGGGCAGCGTTACGAGCCCACGGAACAGGGTCTGAAGGCCGCAGAATGATGTAATAGGCCGCACAGGCCGCTGAGGCGTTTTGGACACGCAGGCGCTTTTTGTTCACATTTGTTGTGGCCGGAACCGGAAGTGCCGGGAAACTTCGGCAAACCGGGGCTAGCGTTCATATTGCACCTACCTCTTTCACCCGGTCGTTTTGACACGGCGCAGGCCGCAGCGAGCTCAATCGCTGCGGCCCTTTCGTCGAGCCCGCCAGCGTGAGCCGTCGGGCCTTTTGCTCCCGAAGAGACCGTGTCAGTCGAGATTGAGCTTCTTTCGAGCTGGCTGTCCCAATAGTTAGATATTGCCAGCCGCCAACCAACAAATTGTATAGCCGACTAAGCTGCCCGCGATTCCGTTCACGCGTCCTCACGCGCTACTTGAGGTCGGCGTGCTCTTAGCCTTGGCTCGCACGATCGTTTTGGCGCAACTACAAACTTTGGTTGCGCCGGGCCTCTTTTCGCTACATCCGATTTCGCTATTGTTGAACGCGCAACGCCGAACGGACAAGGATTCGACTCCAATCTTTCGGTGGCAGCAAGTGGGCCCATCGAGCCATAAGGTGGGGGCGGGCTCGAGACCCTCTGATGAGAGTAGGAGAGGAAGCAGAAAATGTCCCACGGATTCAACGAACTCGGTGCTTGGGACCGCGATCACCTCTTGCACCCGGGGACGCACGTCGGCGCGCATGCGCGAGGTGAAATTCAAACGCGCGTGATCAGCGGGGGCAAAGGAGTCTACATCACGGATAAGTCTGGGCGAACCAGCCTTGACGCCTTTGCGGGTCTTTTTTGTGTGAATGTCGGATATGGCCGCCAGAAGATCGCCGAGGCGATTGCAAAGCAGGCGAACGAACTCCCCTATTACCACGCATACGATGGCCACGGCACAGAAGCCCCGATCAAGCTATCCAGGATGATCATCGACCGGGCGCCCAAAGGCATGAGTCGCGTCTTTTTCGGTCTATCAGGCTCGGACGCGAACGAGACAAACATCAAACTAATTTGGTACTTTAATAATGTGCTTGGCCGACCGGAGAAGAAGAAGATTATCTCTCGCTGGCGAGCCTATCACGGCTCAACCGTCATGACAGGCTCGCTGACAGGCCTTGAACTGTACCACAACGCCTTTGATCTACCGCGTACGCCGATCCTCCACACTGAAGCTCCTTACTATTTCCGCCGCGCTGATGCGACCATGAGCGAGGAGCAGTTCGTCCAAGCCTGCGTCGACAAGCTTGAGGCAATGATTGTAGCCGAGGGTCCCGATACAGTCGCGGCGTTCATCGGAGAGCCGATCCAAGGTGCTGGCGGCATTATTCCGCCGCCCACCGGATACTGGGCGAAGATAGAGTCCGTTCTGAAGAAATACGACATTCTACTCATCGCGGATGAAGTCGTCTCCGGATTCGGCCGCCTGGGCAGGATGTTTGGTTCCGACCACTACGACATCAGACCGGACCTGATCACAATCTCAAAAGGTCTGACCTCCGCGTACGCTCCTTTGTCCGGCGTCATTATTTCGGACAAGGTTTGGCAGGTTCTCGTGAAAGGCTCCGATCAACTCGGTAGTATCGGTCATGGTTGGACTTGTTCTGCCCATCCTATCTGCGCGGCGGCGGCTATTGCAAATCTTGAGCTAATCGATGAGATGGACCTGATCAACAATGCTCGCGATATTGGAGCCTATCTCCAGTCCGCACTGACTGAGGCGCTGGGCGATCATGGAAACGTCGGCGAGGTGCGCGGCGACGGGCTGATGGCGGCGGTGGAATTTGTCGAGGATAGGGATAATCGCACCCTCTTCGATACATCAAAAAAAGTGGGTGAGCAGGTCGCCGCCGCGCTGCTTGAGCGTGGCGTCATCGGCCGCGCCTTGCCGCAGGGCGACATTCTCGGGTTCGCGCCGCCGCTGTGCTTAACAAAGCACGAAGCTGATATCATCGTCGAGAGTACAGTGGACGCAGTCAATGCTGTTTTTGCCACTTTTTAAAAAGTCCGCCTTACACTGGCGACCTCGCGCAACTGCCGATATCGCTTCAAAATGCGGCGGAATTATCGTTTCCAGCGATCCTGCGAGTTTCCGTCGGTTGGCCCTTTGGAATACCGCCAGCGTCGCACGGCTTCCCAAGTAGTATGCAACGTATTGGTCCCAGTCGAGCTTGCCGTCTCGACTCCTAACAAGTCGTGCATGGTGATGGAACCAAAACTCTTTATGTCGCGATACTGACGAGTGAGTTCTAGTGAATAGGCGTTAGGTTGTGCGACTTAAAATCGGGCGACGATTGTTTTCTAGAAAGTGGAACACAGCCGGTCGTGGAAAGAGGTCATCCCCGATGAACGGTAAGAGCGTATGTCCGTCTCTGCCGATGAGATAGCTCGCCTTACACTGCGCGTCCGAGGGTTGCTCGGGCGGACCGAGCCGATCCTCATCACAGGAGGACGAACCGTGGCAGATTATAGGGAAGCATTCGTCGGAATCGATGCCAACTGAGAAAGGCCATCCGATTGCTGAAGCAGGCCGGGAGGGAGAAGTTCGTTTCTTCGGCGAGGTCGATGCTTCGGCAACCAACATGGGTCGCATCATAGCGCGGATCGCCAACCGGTTCGACCGCGTGCATTTCTGCTACGAGGCCGGCCCGACCGGCTACGGCCTCTGTCATCTGATCCGATTGCTGGGCCATGAATGCACGGTGTTGGCACCATCGCTGCTCCCAAGGAAGCCGGGGGATCGGGTGAAGACGAATCGCCGGGACGCCGCTTCTCTCGCGCGGCTGCTACGCGCTGGCGAGCTGACGGCAGTATGGGTTCCCCATGAAGGTCACGAGGCGATGCGGTATCTCGTTCGCGCGCGAGCGGCAGCGGTTGAGGCGCTGCGGGTTCACCGGCAACAGGTGGCGTCTTCATGCTCAAGCACGACCGCACCCGTCCTCGCAAGAAGAGTTGGACGATGCGCTATCTGCGCTGGCTTCAGGAACAACAATTCGATCAGCCCGCACATCAGATCGCGCTCCAAGAAATGGTTGAAGCAGTTCGCGTCGGCAGGGAGTGGGTCGACCGGCTCGAGCGCACGATCAAAGAATTTGTCTCGGGCTGGTCTCTGGAGCCGCTCGTGCGGGCGCTTCAAACGTTGCGAGGCGTTGATTTGATCGTCGCAGCGACGTTCGCGACCGAGGTTGGCGACGTGAGCCGTAGAGCCCAGTCAACTCATGGGTTTCCTCGGCCTAGTGCCGAGCGAACGATCGACCGGAGTCTGTCAGGCGCGGCCGCATCACCAAGGCCGACATTCGCCATATGTCTGCATGTCCACCCAGCCGCGAGGTTGATCCGCAACGAGCCGGACCAGCTCGTCCGGACTGTAGATATATGGCGCCGGACGAGAGCAGGACTGGCGAAAGGCGGCGGGCATCACCTCAACCTTGGTGCAGCGCATCTGGCGGACGCACGGACTGCAACCGTCTCGCCCACCAGTTCAACCTCTCGAATGATCCCAACTTGGTCGACAAGCTGCAAGACGTGATAAGTACCCAAAGGGCCGCAAATGCCTCGACGTTTCACCTTCCAGTTCACGCCCACCTCATTCTCGTGGCTCAATGCCGTCGAAGGATTCTTCGCCAAGCTCTTGATGGCGCTGGAAGGCAAAAGCTTGAACGAGGCGGCGGATTTATCTAAGCTCTTCCATAGCGAGCCGCAGCGACTTCGGGATGCGCTGCGCCTTTCCGGCTGAAATAAACGCCACGCGTACACGCGCCGTGACTAGGAGATTGTCTCCGCGCCTGCATTCCTGCAGCAAGGCAATCGACGCTCCCCTCACCTCTTGCGGGACTGTGACGACGTCAAGCAGGTCATCCAAGACCGCCGGTTTTAGAAAATCGATCTTCATGGAGCGGACCACGAAGGCAAAGCCGGGCGCATCGTTCTTAGCTTCTTTGAGTAGCGCTTGCTGAGTGGTTCCGAGCAGGCGCAAGTAGTTCGTTCTACCCCGTTCCATGAAGCGCAAAAAATTTGCGTGATAAACAATCTGACCGGAGTCAGTATCTTCGACATAGACGCGAACCTGCATATGATGGCCGCCGTCGCGGATTTCGCCATCAAGAGAAGCTGTCACAGTGCGGTTCCCCTACTGCCCTTCTGGGACCAATTGTCTTGCACAGAGGCGTATTCCGCAGCAAGTGCCAATGGGCTTCGTGCGTGCAGGTGGAGGCTGCCCGGCGCAAAGCCGGTCGGAGACCGGTTGCTGTTGCTGGAGGCCGGAACCCCTATCCAGATTCCGAGGACCGAGGTCGCCCCATCGGCAAGCGCCTTGATTCTGCGCTTCGTAGGCCAAAGTCGGGATTGCCCGGCAGTGCGGATTATTCAGCAGTCCTATTCCGCGAATCCTACCATTCATGGCAGTTGTTAAACTCCGGCCGGTCAGCCATCGCGGCTGGATATTCCAGGTGAGATGGTCATGGAGATCGATGAAACCGGGCAGAATGATCCACGGCACCTTGACCGGAGAGTCGGCCGGGCCGATGCTCTGCGGCCGAGCTCGTCGCTCGGTACGACACGCACCGCGCCTGGCAAGTCCGCGCCGAGCGCTGCCAGATCGAAGTCGCTCCGTGGCCACCGCGCCACAAGAAAGCGACGAGTTCATTTGCATATCCGTCACGTGCCGGGACGCTGCCTCCATCAGCCGAGCGATTCGGTCGTAAGGTCGCCGTTGGAGCAGATGTTCGAGTTCGGCATGAGAGGCCGCCATCCTCATTCAACATTCCACGTTGTCGTGTTCAGCCGTGTCCGGCTGAAGACGTTAATGTCCGGGACCAGACACTGAGGCGCGAGTATTCCGACGTGGACACGAACCACATGGTTTTGCCCTCTTCAAGCCAGGCTCGTAAATGTCTTTAGTGGCACGTGGATTGCTGGGACACCGTAAAAGGATCCGCACGACCATGACGATCTCGCATTCGCCGGCCCAGGAGTTCAAATGACACTTGCTCGACTCATCCAAATCAATGCCTTGGACGCTGCGCAATTGAGTGCGGTCCCGCCTAACGCCTTGCCGCGTCCGTCGCGGGTGCCGCTGTCGTTCTTCGCGTTGGATAGCTCTCAAGACCACCAGACACGACTAGCATTCAGCGCGCTTAGTCCCGAGCAAATCCGAACCAGTGTGACACGTTTGGGCCGCTCTGTGGCGAATGCATGCAGCGGCATGCTAATGTTGGCCTCGGACCGGGAGGAAACCAAATCAAGCTTAGTATCGAGCAATGCCCGCTTCCTTTCGAAGAGGGGAGCGGACAGAAGTTGTTCAATGGCACGCTGGAGCAGATCGAGCTCGGCGCCCGACCCGGCGCGGGTCACACTCGGAGGTGGAGCACCATTTTCTCCAGCAGTATTCGCACTCCTCGGCGCCTGAAGTCTTCCTCGGGACCGTTTCGCAACGCCCGAAGGACATTCGGCCTCGGCCACGGCATCTGTCTTCCTCGCCGAACCATAATCATCCCGCGTGTCCCGAGCGAATGGCGACAGTCGTTCTGCTCTACGGTGGTTGCCTCGAGTGGGAGCCGACAAACCCGCGTCTTTGATCGAAATGCAGGACTTCGGTGAGCCCGAGCTGAAGAGCGCGATAAGACACGAGGAACGCAGCTGCCATCGCGCCTTGCCTTCACAAGAAAGCTAGAGGAGTTAAAAAAATGCGCGCCCCGACCTATTCCGAGGCCTTGGAATTCGCGATCGACCGCTCGTACGACATTAACCTTGACATGTTGAGGTCACGGAATTTGCACCTTGACACGCACAACGATTATCTTGTCGGCACATATCCGCCTCTCAAGGCAATGGGCGACCTGAATGCCGAAAAGTTGTTGCTTCAGGTTTCGTCGTCAATTGATCTCTATTTTCACATCCCCTTTTGTGATCAGTATTGTACCTTTTGCCACTTCGCCAAGGAAATCAATCCATCTTCTGGGCGAGTGGAGCGCTATCTGGCGGCTTTAGATAAAGAGATGAGTTGGTCGGAGGCGGCGCTGGCCGGCAGAGCTGTTGAGACTGCTTTTTTTGGAGGCGGCACTCCCTCGTTCTTGACCAACCGTCAACTCGAAACGCTATTTGGTATGATTAGGCGGCGCTTTGATTTGTCTAAGTCGGAAGTGAGTTTCGAATTGCATCCCTCTCTTGCAAAGCAAGTGGACGCTGCAGATCGCATATCCACACTGCTTAGAGCGGGCGTAAACCGCTTCGTATTGGGCGTTCAGAGTCTAGATCCGAGCATTTTACGCATATTGAACCGCGGGCATCACCTGGACGAGGTAGTTCAACTCGTAAAGTTACTGAATGACATGGGCGTTCAGAATCTGTCGCTTGACCTCATGTATGGGTTGCCGCAGCAAACGCTCCGGAGCTGGTACGACTCACTTATCGGCTTACTGGATATGGGAATAGAGAAGTTCAATGTATTCCCATTGATGTTTAAATCTACAGACCCCGTAGCCCGCCATTTGGCTCGGGGTCGATATCAATTTGCCGGGGCTAAGGAGCGCATCATCATGCATTTTATGGCCGAGCACATCCTCACGAAACTCGGCTATCGCCATGGGCCGATTTTCTATTGGAGTAAGCAGTCGCAGCCACACTCGATTCAACAGAGCCGCAAATACGATTCCTGGAACGACAATAATCTGGTCCCGTTTGGGGTTGCCGGATTTGGTTACATGAGCCAGTGCCAGTTCTATAACGAGGCAGATTTAGATCGCTACCTGTATAGGGTTGAAGCGGGCGAGAAGCCTGTGTGGAAGGGTGTTGTCCTGTCGCACGATGATCTCATGCGCAGAACGGTAATGTTTGCCCTGCGAAGCAGTGGGGTGTTGCTCTCCCGCTTCGAGCGGGAATTTGGGGTGTCCATCGAGAAATGCTTTGGCCGCGAGCTTGAACTCTTGAATGAGGCAGGACTCATCTGCATTTCAAACGGCCTGCTTTCGTTAACTGCCGCCGGCACTATCAATTCGGGCGCCGTATCGCTGCTATTTTTCTCGAACAATATACTCGAGCGGATCGCTTACAACGACAGTAGGATAATAGACAAACGAACTGATCTGCTCGAAAAACACGATTACTCACCGGCCGCACGATACGGGTCAAGTGCCGAAATGCAAGTTGCGTTTCGATGAAGTCGCGGGCGCGCTCATTTATGGTCGCTCCTTTTTCCGTTTCCACCCCGGAAGGGTCGCCCTGCCAGGCGAAGGACATATTTTCGCATCTGACCGATAGCATTGATCGCCGGCAGCGAGAACGCCCGCTTGGGCTGGTCAGCAATTTTGTCGCCGATCAACTGCCGCACTGCATTGCGGAGGTCAAATGCAGTGAACGACCAGATGAAGCGGTTAAGGCTCTTGGGCGTAACATCAATGCGATGATTGCGAAGAAGGACTATGAAGCGCAGCTGCTAAGTCTGCCGCAATCGGACTTCGAGATCGCTAAGACAGACATCCAATATCTCGTAAATTGTGCTTATCAGATGTCTGCGTTTGCCGGCCTTCATCCCGTGGACGCCGAGCTGACGGTGGGAGAGGTACTAATCCGCCTTGCGCGCTCGAGTTGTCAACGGCAGCCTGGCATTGAGGTCCTCTCCTATGAAGATATGATACTTACGAATCCGCTGCAGAATGATCCACGCGTATACTGCCTCGGCGCGGCCGGGGTCGAGGAGCGAGATTTTTGCTTGGGCCATCAGATTATCGAGAGCGAATTGCAGTCAGCAATTGACGCTCTGCTCAAGTTGCGTGATGTGGCCGACGTGGATGCGGGGCAATGTCTTGCACTATGCCTGGAGCGCCTTGAGTCAGCAAACAATGTTCTGACGCGCTTTTATGAACATATGTCGCCGGACTTATTTGGCCAATTTCGTGTGTTTTACGGAAAGAATCCTTACAAGAATACGCTTGGTCCAAGCGGCCGCTTCTCGGCCCGTATCGTGGCGGTCTCGGTGCTCCTGGTCGGTGAAGAACTCTTCCACCAGAAACCTCAATTTTATACGGATCTGTATCGGCTGTCTGAATATTATCCGCAGAGATGCATTCACGAGGTATTCCGCTGGCTGTCGTCAGGCAAAGGAAGTGCACCGCTCAAGCCAGGTTGGCTAAAGGGGAAAGCGGACTTTCCCAGGGTTGCGACCATTTCACCAGTCGTGGAGCATCACGGCGGCGAAATCGGAACGCTGCGCACGTCCTGTGTTTGTGCACTGGATCGGTTTACCCGGATGCACCGTAGTACGGCCTTAAAATATACGGTTGAGCCGGGTCGTCCAGTTGCCGGAGTTGAGGTATCGGAAAGTGTTGAGGCTGTCCTTGCTCAGCGGCTGTTGACAGAGGCGCGCCCGTAAGCCGACGGTGGTCTCTGCGTGGCTAAAAACAGAGGCGCAGGCGTCCGCCACCGCTCGAGAGGTAATAGTCGATGTCTCAAGACGAACTGATCCTTCGTCGGTTCGAGTCCGCGGATAGCGATGATGCATGGCATCTGCACAGAAGCGCATCGCAGGATGTTGGTGTGTGTGGCCCGGAAGGCGCTTGGGAGGATGATTTACGCAATATTGGGGAAGTATACATCGCCTCGGGCGGAGACTTCGTAGTTGCGCATATTGGTGCCCGATTCGCTGCCATGGGTGGGCTGAAACCTTTTGATGATGATGTCGCAGAAGTAAAACGTATGCGGGTCGACCCCATCTTTCAGCGACGAGGGTTTGGAAGGAGGGTTCTTCGTGAATTGGAGTCGCGAGCTGTTGCTCTCGGTTTCAAGTGGATAATGCTCGATACAACAACGATCCAAGTAGGGGCCCAAAGACTTTATGAGAGCGCTGGCTATGTTCGCCGCAGGGAAGGGATGTTGCACGGATATGCAGTGATCTTCTACGAGAAGCGGCTCATTTGGCCAGGATGACCTCGCTGAGCAAATGAGGTTGTGAGACCGGATGATCCGGTGAAGCTCTACGGACGCGCAACGAGCATAAATTCAATCACTTACCCCTGACTAGCCCAAACGCCCAGTCTCGCTCCTTGGGAATGACGTCGAATGCGCTCAGAGAAAGCCGTATCATCCGCGAGGACTTTCTCATTAGTCCCTCGAGAAGGACCCAGCTTGCACTCTCCTGGATCACGATCGAGTACCAAACCTGTATCGTGATCGTCATGCAGGGACCACGCGCTGAGGGCTGATCTGGTCGGCTAGGAAGATCTCGCGGAATAGTTTGTCGCGAGGTCACAATGTCGAAGGATAGTCGTAAGGATAGCGATAAGGATAGGCATACGCCTATCCTTGAAAACGGCGCCGACACGCTGCAGCGTGTCGAGATCATCACCGGGACGGGCCGGCGTCGGCGCTGGTCGACCGATGCGAAGGCGGCGATTGTCGCGGAGAGTTTTGCGCCGGGTGCAAGCGTGTCCGCGCTGGCGCGGCGACACGACATCAGTCCAAGTCTGTTGTTTCTCTGGCGTCGCCAGGTCAGGCGGGCGCAGGTCGCGGAGCGCGGGGACAGAGGTCTGCCACCAGGCTTTGTGCCGGTCGCGATCACCGGCTGCGGGGGCCAATTGCCGAGTGAGGAGCGGGCGGCGATCGAGATCGAGGTCGGCGCGGTTCGCATCCATGTCAGGGGGACAGTCGACCGGCGGGCACTGTGCGAGGTGCTGGCGGCAGTCGGGACGGTTGGTCGATGATCGGGCTTCGACCTGGGTTGTCGATCTGGATTGCGACGCAGCCGGTCGATTTCCGTCGCGGCATGGATTGGCTGGCGATGCTGGTGAGCGAGGCCTTTGGAGCCGATCCGTTCGACGGCGGACTTTATGTCTTCCGCTCCAAGCGCCGAGATCGCGTGAAGATCCTGACTTGGGATGGAAGCGGGCTTGTCCTTTACTACAAAAGAATCGAGGGGCAGTTTACCTGGCCGCCGATCAAGGAAGGCGTCATGCCGCTATCTCATGCTCAGCTCTCGGTGCTGCTCGATGGCTCGGACTGGAAGCGTGTGCCGATGCGAATTGTGGATCAGCCAGTACGAGCTGGTTGATCCTTATCAAGAGTCGTTCGTCACTCATGCGGAGTTGTTGTAGAATCACTCTGCATGAGTGATTTGCCTTCCGATCCAGCGTTGCTCCGGCAAACCGTGATAGCGCTATCGTCACGGCTTGCGGCGTTGTCGGCGGAATGCAGCTCGCTTTCGGCCGCGCGTGATGCGGCGATTGCCCAACGCGACGCTGCGATCCAGGAGAACGATAAGCTCCTGATGATCCTGTCTCAGTACAAGCGCACGATCTTCGGTCCCCGCTCCGAGACACTGGATCTCGGACAGCTGTCTCTCTTCACCATCACGGCACAGGCGGCTCGTGCCGCCGCCAACGACGACGTGACCGGAGGCAGGCTGCCTGACGGAGCGGAGGGCCGTGGAAAGCGACCGGCGCGACGCAACCGGGGGAAGCTTCCGGAGCATTTGCCGCGCATCGATGTCGTGATCGATATCGAGAGCCACATCTGCCGCTGCTGCGGCGAGCGGCTGCACAAGATCGGGGAGACCGTCAAGGAAGCCTTCGACGTCATTCCGATGCAGTACCGTGTCAAGCGCATTGTTCGTCCACGGTACGGCTGCCGTGGATGCCGCCGGGTGTGCTGCAGGCCCCCGCGCCGGCCCAGGCGATCGACGGTGGAATGGTGACGGAAGCCTTGCTGGCCCACATCGCAGTGATGAAATACGGCTACCAGCTGCCGCTGTATCGCCAGGAACAGATGTTTGCCGCCCAAGGCATCACGCTCGACCGGCAAACGCTGGCCTCGTGGATGGGCCGCGTCGCCTGGTGGCTGAAGCCGCTTCACGCGCTGTTGCGCCGCGCAGTGATGTCCTACCCGCGGCTGTTTGCCGACGAGACGCCGCTGCCAGTTCTCGATCCCGGCCGTGGCAGAACCAAAGTCTGCCAGTTCTGGGCGATCGCCACCGACGACCGCCCGTGGGGCGGCCCGGCGCGACCGGCAGTGGTCTACGTCTTCGCCGAGGATCGCAAGGCGATCCGCGCTAGGCAGCTGTTTGGAGATTACGACGGCATCCTGCAGGTCGACGGCTACGCCGCGTACAAGGGGCTGATCAAGAACGGCGGCCGTCTGGTACAACTGGCGTTCTGCTTCGCGCATGCGCGCCGGAAGTTCTGGGACGTTCACGTCGCGACGAAGTCACCGATTGCCGCGGCAGCGCTGCAGCGGATCGCGATGTTCTACGCCATTGAGGATCGCATTCGTGGTTTGCCGGCGACGCAGCGAGCTGCGGTGCGGCAATCCAACACCAGACCGCTGATCGAGGACTTCAAGCCCTGGCTCGAGGGCGCGACTGCTGGAAGTCTCGAAGAAATCCGGCCTTGGCAAGGCGATCCGCTACACCCTCAACCATTGGGAAGGCCTGACGCGCTTCATCGATGATGGGCGCATCGAGATCGACAGCAATACGGTCGAACGCAGCATCAAGCCGATCGGGGTGGGAAAGAAAAACTATCTGTTCGCAGGCAGTGAGGGCGGCGCCGAAACCTGGGCCACTCTTGCATCGCTCATCAACTCGGCAAAGCTTCACGACATCGACCCGCGGCACTATCTCACGGATGTTCTCGAGCGCATCATCTCCGGACGCACCAAGATCAATCAGCTGAACGCGCTGCTGCCGTGGAATTGGAAAGCCGAGCGCGACGGTTCGGAGGCAAAGCTCGCCGCTTGATCAGTTCGACGGCAAGGCGTCGGGAACTTCCTGCGCATCGCTGGCGTCGTCGTAGATCTCTTCGCGGATCACGCGCAGCGTCACCTCGTGCAGATACACTTGCAGCGCACCCTCCAGCTCGGTGAACTCCGGCAACAGCACTCGATCGACGAAGCCTCGTGATGCACGGACCATCACCGTGTTGCGTCGCTGCCGGCGATAACGAAACGGCCGCAGCCCATATCGGCGGCAAAGCGCCAGAAAAAGGTGCCGAGACCATTGGTCGGGAAGTGAGAATTGCTGTTCGATCGGTGGATCGTGGCGAGCGAGTTCCTCGACCCGAGCCCGCACCCGCTGCAGCGCGGCTTCCGCCGCAAAGCGCTCACCAGCAGTTCCGGCACCTGCGAACAACGCCTCGATCTTCCGAAGCTTCTCGCGCAGATGCGACTCGCTGGTCATTCTGATCCCCGTTGCCCGCTCCGAACCGGGGGTCACCCCATCACCGCTCGCCGGCGGCGTCAATCATCCCGACCGCGCTATCCAGAGCATTCCGCGCAAGTCAAGCCCGGGCACCGGTGATCCTATCGTGACGCTCACCCTGTATCGAGCAGCTGCGGATCGGGTCTCACCAGCTTCGTGGTGCTCACGCCTGTATTCGGGTCAACGGCCATTCGGTAGTCTCGTTTAGCAGCTCTCGCAGGCGCTCGATGCGAGCGAACCGGAATGGATGGACGGTTTGATCATCGGGCCAGGCCCCTCGGATCGAATGCGAACAATCGGATGATGAGAACGACGAGCGGGCGACGGGTGACGTTCATGAGTCGAGCTGTCGGTTCTCCGCCGAATGCCAGTCCGCGCCGTGGAGGCGAATCATCTCCCGACGGGAACGCTGGATGAAGATGCGCTCAACGCAAAAGCCGGCTGTCACTGAAGCCGCCAGCGCAAGGCCACAGACCATATAGTCATTCATGAAATTCCAAAACATGTTGCAGCCGGCAACTCCTACAAAGGTAAGTGCCATGACCGTATTGCGAAATGCCTTAACCATGTTGCCCCCCAGTCAGTGGGAACTTTACCATTGCAACCATGACGATTAGCAGCGTTTGACCCTTCTTAGGCGCCGTCTTTCTGCTCGATCAGCTTGGGTCCGCCGCGCTGTCGACGCCCGTGGGTTCCCCATTGGTCGGCGCAGCTCATCGATCGAGCCCGGCGTCGGCGTGATCCACCTGGGCGCGTCGCTCCATGCCCGCCTCTATCGCTTCCAGCCTGGCCTATTCCGGGTGGCGACAGCACAAGCGAGAACCGGCGTTCCTCACTGGCACAAAAGCTTGTCGAGTTTCGGATCGCTCTTCCCGCTTAAGAAGGCACCCGAACGAAGGGCAGTGATAGCGACGCCGGCATGAAATGACGGCGGGACCGAGGGCGAGTGCCTCCGGCGAGCGACTCATGATCGAGCGAGGGATCGAAGCCGCACGGCGTGCGCCGTTGAGGCGTGGAGAAGAAGGGAGTGTTCGAAAGAATGGAGCCTGCTGGTTATGGCTCTTACTTGCCCGGCTTACCGGTGTCGGAAACGACTGAAACTCCGAAAGGAGAACGGGACCAAAGCATGCCGGGAAACGTCTCGAAATCGGGCGCCGCAGCCCGGTGGAGAGCACAGAGTAAGGTGTGCATGGTGAAAGCTGTATTGCCTGAATCCCAGTTTCCAGTTGCCAAAGGGCTGGCCGTAGCGAACGCGGCTGACACGCTATGCCACGCGGGGCAGACCGCACCGGCCAGTGCGATCTGCCACCAGTCCGCGTGGGACGACCACCATCGGTGGGTCAAGGAGACGAATGGGACACCTAAACACACCGCAACTTCCTGCACACGCAACTACGGGATCGCCTGCAGCAGGCTCTTTCGAGGACCTGTATGGCGACGGAGCCGTCATAGTACCCAAACGCCCGGCGTAATGGCCAGGACAGCCGCCGCGAGGTGGACGATCATGCGTATAAGGCCGGGTGACCGGACCGAAAGCGCCTCCGATCGGGGGAAGGACGATGCCGCCAACAACGGCATTTGCAGTATGCGTAGAAGAGATTCTTCGACGGAGAGGTTCTGCTGATGCAGGCCGCTACCATCCAGAGAAGAATTGAATCACTGCCGACTTTGTCGCGGTCGGGTAAGCGCGTAAATGGCCTTCACCGCCTGATGAGATCTCCGCATCTCTTCGAGTGGGCCTACGAAAAGGTCTCCCGCAACAAGGGAGCCCTGACGCCGGGTGTAGATGGTAAGACCTTCGACGGCATGTCGCTGGCGAAGCTCGCCGATGTCGCCAGGCGCGTAGCAGACGGCACTTATCGCTTCCGGCCAGTCCAGCGGGTCTATATCCCAAAGGACAACGGCAAAACACGACCGCTGGGTATCCCAACGGTGGAAGACCGGCTCGTTCAGGAGGCGGTCAGGATTCTGCTCGAAGCGATCTACGAACCTGTGTTCCTCGATGAGTCGCATGGGTTCCGCCCGAGACGATCCTGTCATACCGCACTCAAGTCCATCAAGAAGACCTGGACGGGCTGCAAGTGGTTGGTCGAAGTGGATGTGCGTGGGTTCTTCGACAACATCGACCATGACATTCTGCTTGGGCTTCTAAAGAAGCGGATCGATGACGATAGGTTCATCGCTCTGATCGAAGGAATGCTCAAGGCAGGTTACATGGAAGATTGGGTCTACGGACGCACTTACAGTGGCACGCCACAGGGCGGGATTGTCTCGCCCCTGCTCGCCAACATCTATCTGCACGAGCTGGACCAGCACATGCAGACGATGAAGACGGGCTTCGACAAAGGCCGCGACCGACGTCCATTCCCGCGCTATGCGGCGCTGGAACGGCGCGTCCTCAGTCTCCGCCGGAAAATTGAACGGCTCCGCGCCGACGGCGCGGATCGGGCCGAGATCGACGCTGCAGTCGCGGAGATCAAAGCCATCAACAAGGAGAGACGGAAAGTGCCGTCCGTCGATCCGATGGACCCTAACTTCAAGAGGCTCCGCTACTGCCGCTACGCCGACGACTTCCTCATCGGCGTAATCGGGAGCAAGCGGGAAGCGTGTGAGATCATGGATTGTGTCGAACAATTCCTGACGCAGACATTGAAGCTCACGGTGTCGCCCGAGAAAAGTGGGGTCTATGCCGCTTCAAAGGGAGTGACCTTCCTCAGTTATCGCATCTCGACATACACATCCTACGGGGCTGGACGCAAATCCAACCGCACGGGACCGGACGGACGGACATGGCGCGTGGTACGCCGGCCGACCACCGGGAATGTCAGCCTGCGAGTGCCGCGGAAGGAGGTTACCGCGTTCTGCAAGCGACACGGCTATGGCGATCTCGCCAGAAAAACTGGCCGTCCTCGCGAGCAGTTCCTGGCCACCAGCGATGTCGCAACCGTCCTCGCCTATAACTCAGAGTTCCGTGGTTTTGCGAACTACCATTCGTTTGCTGATGACTTCAAGGGCGCCTTGGGACTGTTGGAGCTTGTTGTGTTCCGCAGCCTTGTGAAGACGCTGGCGATGCGACATCGAACGACGAGAGCGAGAACCATGGCACGTCTGTGGAAGGGTACGGACTACGAGGTCAGCTCCGTGGTCCGTGGTAAGCTTCGCAGCATCAAGCTGTGGAGACTGAAGCATCTGACCCAAACCTACTGGACGAGTCCCGTTGTCGACAACGTCACGGCAGGTGCGTGGTGGGTCAAAAGCCCAAATGATCTGGTCGATCGGCTCAACGCTCGCAGATGCGAAGCGTGCGGCGATACGAGGGGACCATTTGAGATGCATCACCTCCGCCGCGTAGGAGACCTGCAAAGCGGATCGCTGACGGCTTGGAAACGGTCCGGTTGGCGACGCAAGACCATCGTCCTGTGTCCGTCATGCCGTGTAACCGTGTCCGGTCGAGAGCATGCGCGTATGGAAAGCCGTGTGCATTGAAAAGTGCCCGCACGGTTTGGGGGGAGGCGTAGGGACATCCTCGTCGAGGTGTCCCGCGCCTACCCTACCGAGACGCTACGCGGCTCGATTCATATGTGGGCGGAACCGACTTGCAAGAATTGGCTCTGGCAGCATGCTCGGATCGCTTGCGCTCATATGTCCGGCCTGTTTTCGGGTCTTGCCACCACCGCCCAAGATGGGCTTCGCGGACAGTGAGATTCAAACACGAGAGCGGCATTTTCTGCCGGTAAACCGAGCGGAGCATTTCACTGACCGGCTTGCGCCGAACGTACCACCTCTTCCCGTCCTGCAAGTTCCGCCCCCAGCGTCAGACCTGCCGGTCTGGCGCCAAGCTCTGCATTTCGTTCAAGTCTATGTCGGCATCGGTATGAAGCTGCTTGCAGGCCGGTATCGCTCGCCGCCGACTATCAGTTTCCAGGCGATCCGCGCCAGCTTATTTGCCAACGCTATGGCCACCAGCTTCGGCGGCTTGCGTGCGATAATATCTTTCAGCCAGGGCCAAAAGCGACTTTCCCGTCGGCGCATATCTGCGATCACAGCCGTCGCGCCAGCCACCAAGACGGTTCGCAACATTCCGTCGCCGGCGAGTGTAATCACCCCGAGCCGGTTCTTTCCGGCCGTGAGCATAGCGACCCGAAGGGGCACGCGGGTCCGAGTGCAGCGACGAGACCGGTTCAAGAGTGGCACCCGGGAATGGGGCAGTGATAGCGATCGCCGATAGGCGACCCCTTTTCCCGCCCCCGGCGAGGAGCTCCGCATTCTTCGCGCGAGGGATCAACGCCGCATGGCCGAGACGCTAAAGCGGCTCGGTTCACGCGAGCCCGATGCGGCGGCGCCGCACGCGCAAGCGGAAGAACCCGCTCGTCGGAAGACCTAGATTTCCTCGCGCGCATTGGTCTGCGCGTCATAGATCCTGATCTGAAGCATGGGAAAACGCTTCTTGAGTTCCTCTGCACCAGCCCTGGCGCCGTCTCGGGTCGTAAATTCACACTTCAGTTGACCGTCCACCTCAAGCGCATAAGCAGAGGCGGGCGATTGTCCTGTGGCTGCAACCATCTTATTCCCATAGTGCGTTGGTAGGACGATTGGGAATGATGGGTACCGTGAGTCGCCCAAAGCACGCCAGGGCCATTTGCCTAACGGCAGGTAGCAACCATCGCGCGCTGTGGACTTCGATGAGACGAACAGGGTGCCGGCGCGCGGAGCGACGGGCCGCGGCTCTTCGCACAATCATCTGCCCCGGGGCGGGTAAGGCCGCTGGCCAAGATCACCAGCCGGGAGCGACGATGGTACAACGACTCCGGAGATCCCGGTGTCGACGGCGGCGCCGTCGAGATTGGGGCGGGTACGAACTTATGAGGATGGGCGCTCTATCGGGCATGTGAATCGGCTACCGCGCGACTTCTTGGGTCATTCACGGCAAGAATCATCCTGCAAGGCGCACCTTGAAGGCGGTGAAATTGTTTGAGGTGTCGATTGTTAGCGACCCTAGCAACGGTCTTGCCCGTGTCGACGCTGTGAAGTCTCACGACGACGAAGGCACCCGCTTTAGCCGCGCCCTTGCTGAACTGGCTGCGGCGGTCCGCGCGTAACTACCTCAACGCCGCGCCGCACAACGTCCCGGCCATTGTACTGGGACGAACGGCGGCGCGCACCTAGGGAAACATATGGAAAAATCGGACTGCATTAATTCAATCATCAGAAAAGCGAACCGGACCATACCGTGGCGGGCGTCGATCGAAAAGAAATGGCCTGACGCTCGCAATTTCACTGCGGCTTGTACACTTCAGAAGATCGTGGACGAGGCGCGCGACTTATCCGCTGACTGGCAGCGGCTTCGGCCATATTTCGTTGATGACTCTTTCGAATCAGCTTGGAATATCGCGTTGACAGCGGCGTGCCGGAACGTCGGTTACAAGGGGCATGTCACCGATATCGAGTCGTTCGTTCGCCACCTTATTAGGTTGCTTCGCGACCCGCAGACGTTCGCGATGGCGGCCTAGGAGGGAGGAGAACGGCATGATTTCGATGGGAGAGCCAATCTACGGTTTCGTTACCAAGGGCGATGGGAAAGCGCTGAAGGCGCAAATTGTCGGTGTGGACGTTGCCGAGAACCGGATGGTGATTTTGTACGAAGATGGCAACGGTAGTTGCGCGCAAAGGTCCTCTTCTGGAGGGGGTCAGTCCTCGGGTCCTTTGCGTACTCCAGATTCGTGAGGATCAAACAGTGGTCGCGATCCATCGGGTAAAGCGTCTGCGAACCCCGCAGCGCTATTCCGGGATCAAGCGGGTACGCGCACGCGCCATCCGTGGGAGGGACCGCGTGGTTGTAGATCGTCACGGGGTGGTCGCTAGTAATGAACTTCACGTCGGAGTCTTCGGCAGAGACAATCTCGGGCACGCCTCCGACCCAGATCGCGCAGTGCAGCATGCAGATGCCCTGCATCTCGAACATCAGTTCGTTCTGCGTGAGATTGGGATATTGGGCCTTGAGCCAGTCCAAGCCCTTCGGCGTACGGAGTTTCTGGATATCGAGAAACTCGAAGAAGTCTTGGAAATGGTCGTGCCATTCGCCAATGTCTGTGCCTATGAAGGCGCGAACCGCTTGCGAGCCCCTGGCGTCGACATCGCCGAATAAGCGGCGCTCAATTTCGTCATTGACGGACGTTCCGAAAAAGGTCGAATACAAGTCCTTCTGGCGAAATGCCAATGAGGTCGGCGTACTGTCCCACGCGCCCCTTTGAGTAATCACGCGGCCGTCCGCCAGGACCTTCCGATCAGGTGTCGTGTCGACGTAGGCAAGCGACGAGCACCCAGGCTCAAAGAACCCCTGTTGATACCATTGCGGGACGTAGTGGTTATTTCTTGTGATCGACACCGCAGCGATTCGCCCGACATTGTGACACCCCAACGCCCTGACCTGACTTCCGTCGCGATTGTCGACTGTCGCATCTTCTCAACCGAGCGGTTATCTTGCAAGGCTAGTTGGCGAGCGCCTCGTGCTGCGTCCGACATATTGAAGGACGGCGCAACGAGGTGTCGTCGCTGCGCAAAATCACGCCACGCTGCCATTGTGCGCAATGTCGATGTCCGGGCCTGAAGAACTCTGCTGCTGCTGCCGGTCCTCTGCCGGCCTGGTTCACGATACCGATGATCGCCATGCGATGATCATCGCCAGTATGATGATGACGCATCGAACGGCATAAGTGCCGATGATCATGATGACCATCGGATACGCAAGCGCAGGTCTGATCGAGGCCGCTTCGTACCAGCCGAGATCTCGGTCGGATCAAGTTTCGTCGAAATCGGTCTCGGTAAGGATGGGCTCTTCGCCGAACGGACGGTTGATGATGGCGAGAGCTTCCGGAGCGGCGTAGACGCGGTTGCGCGCGTATCCGGTCCTCTCTTGCAGAATGCCGGCTTCTTGCAATTGTGCGATGCCCTGATTTATCTGTGCAGGGGAGACATCGAGGAGTTGTCCAAGTCGCTTCGCGGTCACCACTGGATAGTTGTGAAGTTCGTCCAAGGTTCGCAACGCGGCCGAGCCCTTTCGGAATTTTCGTCGCTGCCTCCAGCGCTCAGATAATTCCGACAGCGCCGTCCTGGTTCGGATCAGTTCTTCGACGGTACCGGCTATAGCGTCGGCCATGAATGTGATGATGGGCTCCCAGTCAAGCCGTTGTTGCGCGTGCTTCAGCGAGGCGTAGTACGTACCCTTTTTGCTTTCGATGTAAGGCGATAGGTACAGAGGCACATGCTTCTCCGCCGCCATCATCAGCGGAAGTAAAAGGCGACCGACGCGACCGTTGCCGTCGCGGAATGGGTGTACCGCCTCGAAATGGGTGTGGGCGATCGCCATGCGCGTGATGAACCCTTGCGTCATCTGCTGCATCCCTTCGTTGCGAAGGTAATCAACCGTTTGGGCGAGGCAGCCCGGGACATCGGCGGGGGGCGGAGGGTTGAGACTTGAATACGCGATGTCCTTATTTCCGCCGATCCACACGACGCGGGAGCGGAGGTCGCCGGGAACATCCTGGTAGTCGGGATCGTCCTTCATCACAGCGCGATGGAGATCACTGATCAGGTCCATCGTGAAGACGCTGTAGCCGTGCTTGGCGGCCCTCGGGATGAAGCCATCCAAGGCAACGGCGTAGTTGCGGACTTGGCGCGCTTCGTCCCGGGCGCCATCATCGCCGGTCTCCTCAACGGACAGCAATTCGTCGAGGGTGCTCTGGGTACCTTCGATTGATGAGGAGCTGACCGCCTCACGTCTGGTCAGGACCCGGCTGACGATGTAGGGGTCCTTCATCTGGGCCGCGATGGCGTCGACCTTCCCGAAAGCCGCTTGAGCAGCTTCAAGGGTTTTGGTCGCTCCAGGGGCGAAGACGCCGTCTTCCGGAGGCGCCGGCGGGACGATCCCATAATGGGAATCGTAGGGCGGGGGCAACCTCTTAAGGGTCTCGCGGATGGTGTGGCTGAGATCACTGCGCTTCATGGGAACCCATACCAAGTCCAAGCTTTTCTAGTTATATTTTGGTTTTTTTAGAAAAACCATAGCATGCTGCGATCGCGGACCTGCTTGTTTTGGCTTTACAGGTTCCGAGTCGACTGCGATGTTCGTTATATGTTCTAATCGCCAATGGCCTCCGAAAGACCCGCGAGTTGGCGCATGCCGACCCGAAAACAAATGGACAAGTTGGCTGCTGCCGCTCCCCAAGCCGGCAAGACCGCCTCGATATCGCCTGCGGTCGGTCCGGCAGATCCGATGCCGCCGGAATACTGGCAGGCGATTTTGGACCAAGCTGCCGCCGACGCGCGGCCCGCCCCCAGCTCGGCCGAGGCTCGGCGCCTCTGTGAGATCAACCGGCACGTGTTGCGCGTCGACTGCCGCCGATGCGGGCGCACGGTCGAAATTCAGAAGGTTGACGCCTTGCGGCTATACGGTCCCGAGTTGATCTGGAAGAAGGTGGGGCAGCGGCTCCTCGATGATACCTGCAATCGGAGAACAGGCGGTCACGAGGAAGACGGCTGCTGGGCCTCGTTCTCGTAGTCGCCTCGCGCCTATTCGTCTGCCGGATGAGATAGAAACGCGGCCTCCACCGTCGTTCCGCTCTGGTCTTTCTCTTCTAGGTCTACGGCACTATTGCGAAAGCGCAGCCAAGATTCTCAGGCGAGCAGATGGCCACTACGAGCGATAGCAATATCGCCGGCTCCGCTGAACAACAGCAAAGGCAACATCGGTCCGATGTCGGGATGGGCTTGCACTCGTAGTAACCCCCCGCTGAGTACAGGGCTCAGGAGCTGCGTCATTTGAACCGGTCCTGCTCCAGGCGTGACACTCTACAAACAGGCACTTTCATTTTATGCTCGATCCAGCTGACATCTCCTCTTCGAACAGAATTCCATTCCCATCAAAGGGTGAGAACACGAGAGCGCGACTCGGTCGAGCAAGTGTCCGCTGACTGCACTCCCGCAGATCGAACTTATCCAGGGTTCGGCGCGCTCCGTCAGCTTCTTCTGATCTGGAGATGATTCTCCGCGGCAAAACAGAAAACTGCGCGTAAAAGCTGCTCAATGAGGCCAAGAAACACCCTGCACGAGCGGGGAGAAAGCTTGAGCGAGCTTGCGCGGGAATGCAGACTTACCTCAAGACGGGACTTAATAGTCCTGCCCTTGCTATTTGGGTCGATTGGAGATGCCGAATGGCGGCCTACGCGACATTGGCATCGGTTCTTTCCTCGATCATCTCCAAGTATTCTGGTGTTTATAGGGCGCGTCGCGAGCGCCAGAGAATGCGCGCCTCTTTGTCAGATTTGAGCGATCGGGAATTGATGAATTTCGCCGTCAGCCGGGCTGAGATCGACTATGTCGCCTCCCGCAGACATCGAGTGGCGAGCTAAGTCGTCCTCGCCGAACAACGCGATTTACGTTTGTGGGGCTGGAATATCGGACCCCGACTGTGCTGTGGCAGCATTTTCCTTTATCTTTCTCTTGGCCAGGGACGATTCAAGGCGGTCGCATTCGATCGCCATCCGGAAATGCAGGTCAGCATGCGCTCGAATCAACTGGGCAAAGTGCCACTCGCGGTAGGTTCCGGCTTCTTCTCGAGGCTGGTTGCGACCGTATCGCCGCCTCCGCTGCTATCAGCCTGGTAGTATGTCTTGGCCTTAAGATGGTTCTGCAAGGCGACGGGCCGGTACGGTGCGAAGCTCGTAAAATTGCGCACCGCCTTCATTGCTAGCCGCTCATAGACGGTTGGGTGAAGTTGCGCTGTGTCGGGCACCTGGCGCACCGCCTTTGACCATTTGAGCGCGGTGCCACCCATACCCATCATGCATTCATCGTGCATCATGCCGTCCGCCGACGGATATAATCTTAATAGGTCTCTATCGACCAAGACGCGACCGGTCTCCGGAATCTTCTGGGTGATGAATTCCACCATCCAGGCAAGCGTGATGTCAGACAGGCGAGATTCGTTCTCGGGATAGCTTCCACCGATGTCGGCGTGATTGCCGGCAAACCAGATCTGGTCGAACTGCTCGGGCTCACCCTGTCGCTCCGGCCACTTCACGGTACCGCTTCCACCCCAGGGTACCCGCTTGAAGTCCCTCCGGCCCTCATCGATTGATTGCAGATGCCGGGCGTACTGGATATCGGATGGAAAATGTCGATCGTAAGCCCAGTCTGGAAAAAAGCGTTGCCAACCGATCGCGGCGACAGCGTCCCAAATTCCGATAAAATAGGCGGAAGCCCCTGCACGACGTCCGACCTGTGAGCTGTAGGCATTGCGAAACTGCGCCGCCCGCTTGTCGGCCTCCGCGGCTGCCCTTGGCATTCCAAGCCAGTAGATCGAGGAGACTGCCTCCTTGGCAACTTTCCTCAACGAAGCCGGATCAAGACTGATCGGCTGACCGTCCCGCTCCTTCGTCGGAATACCGCAGAGCTCGAGTACGTGCGCGAGGCACCTCGCCGTATAGGCGCCGCGGCTGAAGCCGAACAGGTAGATACGATCTTCAGGCTCCCAGACGCCGATAATCGCGACATAGCAATCGATGATCTTCTTCGTGATGCCGAATCCGAACATCTGCTGGACAGTCTCTTTCAACCTGCCCCAAGCGTTGGTGTGTCCAGGCACAGGCGTCCCAATACCGGGAATGTAGAGTGCTAATTGCCTCTTTGGGTCGATGATCGAATCCGGCCCGGTACGCGTTGCTCGGTAGAGCTTATAGACGTTCGTGCGGCTCTCGTCAGGCAGGAGACCGCCTTCGTTGCCCGTGCCGTCCGCGAACACCAAGATGTTCTTAGCCATGTCAGTCTGCCTTTATCATGTGACGAGAGGTTCGAGGGATGCATCTGCGACGGTAATGCCGGTCGCATCGGTGAAGATGGCGGCTACATCCCTGGCTTTCTGACGGTATGCGTCGTAGGTGCTTTGGCCCACGAGCGGGATCGCCTCTGCCAGGCTTATCACCTGCCCCTGCTTAGCGGCGATCGCGGCGGCCTTGAGCTTCTGCTCTTCAGAGCGGAGACTGGCAATGGCCGCATTGAGGTCGGAAATGTTCGTCGGTGTCACCAGCTTGCCGCCGATGTAGACGAGCTGGCTAAGTCCGACGATGCCCAGGATCGTGTCCGGAACGACGAAGGTCGAAAGCTGGTTTACGCCCGCCGCGATCAGCCCACCGATCACGACCAGCCCGAATATAAAGCTTTGGTAGCGGTACACATCGAAGACACCGTCAGTGGAGAAGAAGTCACGCCAGCTCGCATTCGACGGATCGACTGACGTCTTTGCCATCGGAAGCCAATTGCGGCGCAGGAGCCATGCCCGATTGTCTGCCGACAACGTGTTCCGTTGGCTGTCAGTGCCCTTTGCTATGGTTGCGCCAATGCCGCTAATGCCCAAGAGCGTCAGGATCGATCCGGACAGATCAACCAACGTTCCGGTCTGAAGGAGAAGCAGCGAAATCAGGGCAGCAACCGCCAGAGAGAAAGCCAGTGTCTGGAAGGTCGACAGACTTCCTTTGCCGTCCGGGCCCGCGGAGACCTGTGCGGGGTTCAACGCGCGCAAGAAAGATCCCAACGTGTGATCCTTCTTGCGGAGTGCAAAGGCTATCCAGAGGTAGAGAACCAGCACCTCGACAAGGACGGTCCCAATGCTGAACCAGTACGGACTGAGGCGGACGCTTACGGATGATACACGCCAGGGCGACTGACCGACTGGGCTGTTGCAGGTGTAGAGATAGAGATCGACCCTACTCCAAAACCAGGCCAGATCGTCGCCCATATTCAATGTGACGATGGTCTGATCGGGCTCGAGCAGATGCTTCTTGACTAAGGCGTCCGTCTCCGTCGCGCGGTGGGTGACGACGTCTTGCCGCTTAAAAAGATAGGTCTCGTCTCCGTAGTCGATGCCCGCGAAATAGCGCACACCATCGACAAACGGCGCGCGCACGCCGACATCGACCCGCTGGTCGGTGGGCAAGAAGTTCGTGGCCAGGACGATTGGGGAGCCTACAGGATTGCGACCAGATCGAAGTTCTACAGCGAACTCTCCGGGCTTGACACATTGCTTCTGCGGATCGCTCGGCGCGATCTGAGGGGCGTTAGCGCCCGCTGACTGCGCAGGGCTCTGTCCGTCACCCTGTGCCGGCTGAGCCTGCTGCCCTCTCGCCGGCGCAGAGAGAAACAGAACCGTTAGCGCGACGTAAACAGCAAGGATACGGGATTGAGCCATTTATTTTCACCGGCAAGCAAAACATCATCATTTACCGGTGATTGTAGAAGCTGCGCAAGCCAACTTACATGTTTCAGCTTCTTTCTCCCCGACTAAAGCCATCAATTGTTGCCGCTAAATCTCTAGAGCTCTAGCCGCAAGCTCAGGAATTCTGTCGATGGAGTCGAGTAAAGGCCTCACCATAGCTTCGACACTAGCGGGGACGACTGGCGCCGCACATTGCTGATCGCGGTAAGCAATTGGCTTCCGTGCTGCGTAATACCAGTTCGATAGTGATTCGCGGCGACCAGAAGAGATTTTTTGCCGAATATCTGCATCGCGTTGTGTTAGCGATGCAAATCGGATCACGCAGTACTGAAAGCATTGCGTGGCACCCCAGCCGCCATCGCGTTCTCGGTATTGCCGCTGGCACCTGAATTGACGATCAAGGACGTGCGCGACGCATTCGCAGGAGCTCCGGTAAGCCCCTCACGTACCGACACAGGGCTTGATCGCGCCGAATATATTCTTGGTTGGAAGGAAACTAAGACTATGGCGACTTACCGTATTGATTGTGTTCGCAAGCCGAACCGCATGAGCCAGCATGAACACATCACGGAGGTGGGTGGACCCAAGCCCGAAGGAGGACGATGGCGGGACAAGGTGGAGAACGTCGTCCATTCTATCGAGAACAAGTACCACCGGTTCTATACGCAAAACGGCAATTCGACGGCCTGGGTTGCCGTGCGAAAAAGCCCCTCGGGACGTAAATTCATTCAGACTTATGCCGATGGGGTCTGGAACGACAATCTTCTCGCCCTCGACGACTGTTCGGCCTAACTCAGCCGCAGTATAGACACGCAATCGATGCCTTGACGAAAAGTCCGGGCCAAAGTCGCTCTCCAACTCGCGATCAAAACTCATTCGGCGCAAACGTCAATGAGCCGAGTGCGGGGCAGTCATCGCCGGAAACCATGTGGCAAGTAAGAGTGTGGGACTCAACTGAGCCCTGCGCCGCGATCCAGCGTGAGTTGGGGCATGCGCGCCGCATTCTGTTGTCGAATGCACGATATGAGCAGCGAACGTGACCTCAGGTTGTACCAGACTGCACGGTGTTCCACGTCTGTTTGGGAGCTTCAATATGAAGAAACTTCTAGGATTTTTGTTGCTCGTTCAATCCGTATTGCTCTCCGCCGAGGCCATGGCGCAAGGGCTTCCTGCCCCCTCTTACTGGAAAAATGAACGCGGCTCTGAACTGTTTGTTTGGTCTACCAATGGCGGGGTACTACAAGGGACCTTCACAAACCATGCCCAAGGTTTCGCCTGCCAGGGCATACCGTATCCTGCATCGGGATCGGTTAGTCCAACCGGCTTGTATTTTGTTGTCACTTTTGCCCAGTGCAATTCCTTCACTAGCTGGGTGGGTACAATCAAGGGATCGCAGATGCCAACGTCATGGACGCTTTTCTACGTTGACAGCAAAGGCAAGCCCCGCAAGCTGAAGGGCGCGGATATATTCAGGCGCGTATGGTAGTTTTCCACCCTAAAGCAACGCAGGCGGACGAGAGCTGAACTGCTCTCAGAGGGTTAGCGCTCCGAAGCAGCGCGTCGGGCTCAGTCCGGCGCATGAGCGCCAGTGGCGCGCCGAACGCGGCAAACTTGGGTCTACTCTCATCTCGAAGAAGAAGAGCTTGAGCATAAGGCCGATCCGCGCCGACCTATCAGAGCTCAGCGATCGTATTCGGCGGTCCGGCTGCCTTCCGTGAACGCTGGTCCTGCTGCAGACCATACATCAGATCACCTGCACAACATTCTTGCTTCCAGCTCTGACATTTCTAGTCGTTCCTGACAGAGCCTCACGAGCGATGTGCTTCAGACGCTCGCGTGCTTTCTCACCTGTATTGGCCGCCTCTAAGATCTTTGCGGCAACGTGAGCGCGAGCGCCGGTCTCATCGCGGGGAAGGCTCGCACAGACCTCATCGAGGACGGATCGTAGAAGCGCAGTTATGGCGGCATCAAGCATTTTCGAGATCTCCCAATGGTGACACAATGATGGACCAGGAGGCTGACGAAAACGCTACAGTCAGATGTCTATTCGAAACTTTGGCACCTTTTCGTTGAACTGAAAGAATCAGGTGGACCAGGACAAGGATTGATAAGCCTGTTTGGAGCGAGTTTGTTTTCAGAGCCCCCGGGGCGACGCTGCTCGACGTGTGAGATAGGTCCTGCACTTTCTCGGGACATCGTCTTAAGTTCGGAGATTGTTCAACGGCAGGAGGGACAGCCACGATCAGGCAGCCGACTGTACCGCCGATACACAACACCGATCACACGTATATCAGGCACCCCGAACCGCCGGACTGGCGCTCCAGGTACCGCGGAAATCCCTGTGGCACGCATGAATGACACCGGCTGCACGCACCGCTTTCCAGATGCCTGCGGGTCTGCCGTCGAACACCAGCACGACGCGACGGCATCAAGTTCAAATAATCCGGCCGGCGCAGATGTGCCCTCCGCGCTGGCTTGGGGCGATCATGATTGGCACGAAATAGCGATCGGTGGTGCTTCAGGCTGCCGCCTGTGGCTTCCATCGCATGAGGTGCCGCTCCAGACCTTGAAGCATGGCATTCAACGCGAGGCCGATCACGGTGATACCCAAGATACCGAAATACATCTGAGGGATCAGGAAGCTGTACTGGCTGTTGATGATGAGGTAGCCAAGGCCAGCCTTCGCCCCGACCATCTCGGACGCCACTAAGACCAGCATCGCGGACGCGCTCGCAAGGCGGATGCCGACAAAGATGGTCGGAAACGCGGCGGGAAGAATAACTTTGCGGAAGAGTTGCTGCGGCGTAGCCCCCATGGTTCGCGCCGATTTGATGAGGAGCGGATCCACCTGCTTTACAGCCGCGACGGTGTTGAGGAGAAGCGGCCAAGCGCAGCTATAGATCACCATGGTGATCTTCGACATCTCGCCGATGCCGAGCAGCAAGATGAACACCGGCAACAGCGCGAGCGGGGCCGTGTTCCGGCAGATCTCGATGAACTGGTTCAGGAGATTGCCGAGGCGCGAATACCAACCGACAGCGAGACCAAGTGGCACGATCAGCACGACTGATATCAGGAAGCCGCTCAAGGCCCGTAGCAGGCTCGCGGAGACATCATCATAGAGCTCTCCAGCAATGCAGCAAAGGGCTCATCCATCAGCAGGACCTCGGGATCGTAGGCGAGACTTCGCGCGATGGCGACGCGCTGCTTCATGCCACCGGAGAGCTCGTGGGGGTACCGGTCGGCGAAGCCGGATAGCCCGACCAGGTCGAGGTAATGCAGCGCGCGTTCGCGCCGCTCCTTCGTCTTTAAACCAGCGATGTCGAGCCCAAACTCGACATTCTGTGCGGCCGTACGCCACGGAAACAACGCGTATTGCTGAAACACGATGCCCCGATCGCGCGCAGGCCCCTCGATCACTTTGCCGTCGAGCAGGATCCGTCCGCTGCTCGGCCGGGTGAGGCCGCCGAGCAGGTCCAGCAGGGTCGACTTGCCGCAGCCGCTCGGTCCCACCAGCGCCAGGAATTCGCCGGCACGGGCGTCCAGCGTGATGTCATCCAGAGCTGTGAAGCCCTGCGCCGGCCTGCCATCCTTGCCGCGGACAAGGAATTCCTTGCGCACATGCTCGAAGCGGATCTTGGACGTGGTCATCTGGCCTCCGCGGTCTTCCCAGGACGGAAATAGTTGAACGCGTTGGTATAGGTATCTGACGCCTTGATCTGACCCGGCTTGAACAAGCCATCCTTCACAAGCCAGTCGATCCACACCTGGATCTCGGCATCCGAGATCATGCCGCCGTTGGCCGCAACGCCCGTGCTCTTCCAGTATTTGATCGAGGAGCCGTCTTCATTGCGCTTGCGATCCGCGATGATCCGCTCGAACCGCGCCGTCACCTCCTCAGCCGGTGCTGTGTGTGCCCATCCGATGGCGCGGGAGACGCCCTCCACGAGCTTGCGGGATGCTTCGGGATTGTCCTTGATGAACTTCTCCCGCAGCACGTAGGAACCGCCGGTGAATTGACCGAATAGATCAGTGTCGTTGAAGAGCGCGTGGATTCCGCCGCGCTCCAGAGCTTTGTCGCGCAAGATGCCGCTCAGCGTGCTCACCTCGACCTGTCCCTGACGCAGCGCCTGCTCGCCCGTGACGGGCGGCACCGCGACCAGGGTGACCTGCTTGGCCTCGCTTGCGCTAAGGCCGTTCCGCGCCAGATATTCGCGAAGGACGAACTCCAAGTGGGCGCCCAGCGTATTGACGGCCACCTTCTTGCCAATCAGGTCTCGCGCCGTCTTGATCGGGCTGTCGTCCTTGACGTAGTAGCCTTGGTAAGTGTTGGCGTCCGAGCCGTAGTAGCCGACGACGGCCTTGATCGGTGCCCGCGCCGAGATCAGCTTGAGGATCGCGCCATAGAAGGCGCCCCCGATGTCGATATCGCCGGTCACGACAGCCTGGATATCCTGCGGCCCGCTGATGGTGTTGCCGACCCATTTGAGCTTCAGCGGCGCGAGATAGCCGAGGTCCTCGGCAAGCTCGATGAACGTCACCTGCCCGACCCAACCCTGGTAGCGGATCTCGGTCTTCTCAAAGCGGTGGCTCAGCGAAAGCCGGGGCCATCAGGCCAAGGCTCAATGCACCTGCGAGCAGAAGCCGCGCGGCGTCGTGCCCCGCACGAAGGAATTTGATCATTGCATGCATCCTGGTGGTTGCTCGGATCGGATCAGGCGGCCTTCGCCGCCTGCGGCTTCGATGTCTTGATGCGGGTCACGCTGCGGCGGCCATCGACGCTGAGCGGAACGTCGCCATCGATCGTGGCGCGGCGGACCACCCGGTGCTGATCACCGTAGTCGTTGACCGCATAGTGCTGGGTCGCGCGATTGTCCCAGATCGCGACGTCACCGGCTTTCCAGCTCCATCGCACGGTGTTTTCCGGCGCCGTGATGTGGGACTGGAACAGGTCGAACAACTTCTGCCCGTCATATTTCGGCAGGCCGACGAAACGCTGGACGAAGTTGCCGAGCACCAGCGTCCGCTCGCCGGTCTCCGGATGAACCCGCACCACCGGATGCTCGGTCTCATAGATCGTGCCGGTGAAGACTTCCTCGAAATGCTTCCTGTCCGCCTCACTCGCGCGGGTCCTCACCGCGTAATCATAGGCATTGCTGTGAACCGCCCAAAGCTCCTCAGCGAGCTTGCGCAAGGGGGCCGGTAGATCGAGATACGCCGCCGCGGTGTTCGACCACACTGTGTCGCCGCCGAAGGCCGGAATCACAACGCCTCGCAGCACGGAGATCTTCGGATAAGCATCGACGAACGTCACGTCCGTGTGCCATTGGTCCGCGCGACCGCCGCCGCGCTCCGAATCCAGCTCCAGAATCGATGACGTTCCCTTGGTTGCGCCCACGGTCGGATGTGGCACCAGCTTGCCGAGCCTGACGGCGAAGCGCTCCTGCTCCGCGTCATCCAGATGTGCCTGATCGCGGAAGAAGATGACCTTGTGCTCGAGCAGCACCTGATTGATGGCACGAACAACGTCGTCGGGGAGATCCCCTGACAATCTGACGTTCTTGATTTCGGCTCCGAGCCGGGCCGCGCGCTTGACGATGTCCGCACGGGGAATGACGTTGTCGATGATGGTAATATTGCTCATGATTGTGCTCTCGATTGGGATGTCTGAACAAAGCTCCGCCGCGCGCTGGTCGCCCGAGCAACAGCGGAGTTAGGGATGGAGTTATTTTCTGGCTTCGATCCTAGTGGACCGCGATGCGCTCCGGCGGTCGGCGAACAGGCCGCTGTAGCCGATGCGCGGTGATACAGCTCTCCGTCGTCGCGTCTGCACAGCGCAGCGCGTTCAGAGCCGAAGCCGGCTGCAACGCTTTGCGAAGGACGCAGATTTGATCGGATTGCCGCATGATGAACGACCTCGTTTGGACACCGCAGATCGTAAAAGCGATCGCAATCCAGTCAATGAAACGAAATCAGCTTTGTTTTTGCTGCAAGGCAATGATCGCCTCGCCCGTGACCCAACCGCTGAAAGATTTGCAATCGTGACCGGCCGGCCCGCAATTTCGACTGCTTCGCGGACCACAAAATCGGACCGAATGACGCGCGGAAGCACCTCAATCTATGCTGTGTCTCGTGCGCGCGCACGCAGTCGTCTGCGATGGATGGCCATCTCACGCGGTTCGTGCTGGCCCGCCACACAACAAAGCAAATTCATTTCATCGCCAGAGCTGACGCTCACCAGCCAGCCCATCGACGGCTTTTTGTTCGTGAGCTCATCGTACGCGATTGCCCCCAACAGCTCAGACTTCTAGCTCAACACCGTTAGAAGATGATCGCGCGCCTGATGGGATGAGTTGAATCGAAGGTTCGCTCAAACAACTTGAGCAGCTCGCGCGTGAAGTGGTGCCCTTCATTCTTCAGATCACGAAAAACCGGGTCATCCCGCTGCTCTTTGGTGAGCCCCTTAAGATGCTCACGAATTTCAGGTTTCTCCAGTTGGTTCAGAAATCGGTCGTAACTCCTCAAGACCTGCCGACAATCGTGCTTACCGCAGATGTCGAGCAAACGATCGATGACAGTCATGTTGAACAGCTTCTCGAGCTCCTCTATCTTCTTGTCGCGCCGGAGATCGGCAGTCGCCGCAACGCTGAACAAGCCGCCGGCGTAAAGCAGCTTGCGGGAAAAAATGAGCTTTATATTTCTAATGCCCCAGGGCTTCTTCTTCGGACCCTCGACCGTCTTGAACTCGTAATCCACGGCCATGGTCCGATAATAACGAACAATGTCGTTGAGCAAAAACAGCGCGAGCTGATGATCGGTGATGGTGTCGGCTATATATCGCTCTAGGATCGATCTACGAACGCTCTTGAGCCCGGCATCGTTGAACAGCCATTCGCCTTCCAGCAGGAGGAGCATGCGCCGCGTGATGTTCTGGTTGCTGTCGTTTTCCCCGCCGATATTGTGCAGAAGGGTTTCTCGCGGCTCGATTTTTGCGAAAGCCCCATCCTCCGCGGGTTCAATCGGCACAACCCGTTCAATCTCGGATTTTACCTTGTGTACCCAATCGGGCGTTTCCTCCGGTTTCGGCCCGGTGGTTACGACATAGAAGTCGATATCAGATCCCTCTGAAGCTTCCCGCCGCGCATAGGAGCCGTTAACGAAGACCATTTCGTCCGAGGGCACCAGATCTTTGATATTGCTCCGCAACTTTTCAAGTTGTTTCTCGGAATAATGCTTTGCTCGTTCAATCGCCTCGGTCACCAAACAGATCTCCCATTTCGTGCACTTCCTTCATTTCATGAAGGTCGACTTGCAGCGCCGCGGATCTCCGTGTTTGCAAATAGCGCTTTTTATCGTCTCGCTCAAAGAAATCGCTATTCTGGTCCACGAAGAATCTTCTTATCGTAACTCCGATAGTTCCGCTAACGGACCTGGTAACCAACTCGTCAAAATTCCTACTTCTCAGCAAGTTGCGGAGCCCAGGCAACTTTCTGAAGATGGCATCCTCAGTAGAGAAATAATCCTCCCGTTCAATGTCAGCCAAGTGCTGCCTCATGAAAACCTGGCAAGCCAGATCAGCCAATACACCTGCCTTCGAATTGATGACATGCGTATAGATCTGATCCTTGTATAACCAGAATTGATCGACCGTTTGCCGGTCGGCGGCGCTAGACCTGTTTACTGCGGCAGCGACAACGAGCTCGGGGGCCAAGGGACTGATCGAGGGCCTCGTATATGCTCTCGTTCTAAGAATTCCTTCGATCGTGTCAAAATTGATCGGACCAGAGAAGAAGCCGTGGTAGCTGGCATCTTGCCCCGAGATGAGGGCGATCACTCTGTCGGCATCTATTCCGTAAGTTCGCAAAGTCTGCGAAAGTGATTGACCAATGGAAACGCGACCCCTGATAATGTCCTTCGTGGCTTCATGATGATCGATTTCAAACAGCTCCTTGAAGACCGGCTCCAGGGAGTGCGAGAGCGGCGCGTGGCCCACGTCATGCAGAGCGGCAGCCGCGAAGATAAGTCGTCGGTCATGATCGGGTAATCCGCAGGCGCGGCTGTACATGAGACTGAGCCGCGCGACACCTAAACTATGCTGGTAGCGCGTGTAGCGCGTATTGCCCCAAACACCATTCGGATTTTGCACGAGAACGTAATCGATACCCCCGAGGAACCTGATGGAACGAAGACGCTGGAATGCTGGCGTGGAAACTATCTCAAGCAGGAACGGATCCTCCACGCCCCAGGATTTCAAATCCATAGGATTTGAGAAATCATAGGCGTGGAGATCGTCGGCACTCATATGCGCCGAAGGAAATGAACTTTGTATCACTTAGCATCCGATCTGTTCGGATGGTATTTTAGCATGTCGGCGCGTCGGTCAAAGTAAAATTCCCCATCGGCGACTCTCGCGACCATCTCTCTGAGGATCGGCACTCCCCAGCTCGTCGTCAACCGCCCGGATGCACTCGGAGACTATCTTTTCGCGCAAGGATCAACGCTGGCCTGTGCTCAGGTCCGAGGTAAGTGGCGGCTCCAACTGACACACGTTCGTCTGGCTTAGATCGACCGAGAGACCTTGTCGGCTGACCTCGGATGCCGCGGTGGATGTGGCGGAGAAAGGGATCCGGGCACAGCCAGGTTCTGTCAAAACTCGATTTTGGTAGTCAGCGCTGCATACTTCTGTTTTAGCTCGGCTTGCCGCGCACTGATGTGGGCGATCTATACTGAATTTGCACTTTAGAGCTCGCGCTTGATCGCGGTTTTGCCATGAAATGCGTCAACGGCGCGCGCGCATGCTTTATGAGGAGCGACCGAACACGCACGGAGCGTAGGCGTCCGCGCCGCAGCACAATACGGGATCTGGCAGCGGCATCATTCCGCGTCACGCGCGATGTCGCTAGTTGCGCGGGAATATTGAAATAATGGCCAGCCTTTCCAACTCAGCAATGCTCGCGAACCTTAAGGGCAAAAAAGATTTGAGACTTACCTCGGATCCAGAACCAAGCTCATCTCGCGGATTTTTCCATCGATCTTTTCGAGGACAGCCGTCGGAACAACATCCCGCTCAGGAAGCTTCCACCAAAGATCGTTCACCGATGAAACGACTTGCTTGACGGCCGAGATGACGGCGGGATCCGGTAGCCGCGCCCGGTTGGCAAACTTCCGCCAACGATCCGGAGTAAGTGCCTTGAAGGACTTCTCGCCTCCCAATGACAGCGCCATGTCGTCCTTTGGAAAATAGGCCGTGGTCGACAGCACGTCGTACACTGGGGCGATGGCCGGAGTGCAACCGTCGCCCGGATAGATCGTGGACCAATTTTTCAAGTGCATGTCTCCGTTCCCGACAAGCGCGGCAAGAGCCAGGCGGCGAACAAATTCGAGTGCGGCATCTGTCGACACCGCAACATTCAGTGCGGAGGCGATATCGTGGTATGAAGCGTCGTCGTACTTTTTGGATGGTTGCCGGCCGAAAACCTGAGCAAAGTCTTCGATATGTATCCGACTGCCTTCGGGGCCCCTATCGAAACGCTTCACCAACAGAACCTTACCGGTTGAGAGGGTGTTGAACTCTTCGGGTATTTCCTCGAAATCGGATTTTTCAACAAGCTCTCGTTGAGGCACATCCATACCGATGGCCTCCGAGAGTGCCAGGATGGCGAACTCATTTTCCGACAATCCGACAAGATTGGTTGAAGGGAATTTCGCAATGTATTGGCCCTGCTCGTCGCCGATGGACAAGGTTAGTCCGCCTGCCCTGCCCGTGTTCTTCATCACAGAGAGCTTCATCTGAACTCCGGCCAGAGAAAAGCGAGCTTTGATCGCATGCAGATCGTCTTGAGCAGCTCTCGTGGTGGTGCCGTCGCTCGGCACGACGCGCACGGCGCCCGGCAAGTCCGTGCCAAGCGCAGCCAGCAGGTCGAAATCGTTACCCGGCCTCACCGCTCCTGCGTGGTGCTTCTCCATTGCCTCGCGGAGCCTGTCCTCAGGCAACATGTTCGCAAAGAATGCCGGCAAGACGTGCGCCGCGGGCTTCGGATCTTTGCGAAGGCCACCGTCGACAGAGCGCAAGGAAAGACTCAAGATGGGAGGCCTCGCCATGGCTCGATAGGCTGGATCGAGGCTGAAGGCGTTGAAATCGCCCGGGGTGCGTACCAGCGTTCCGACCTGTAGCTTTTGAAGGAACACGTCGAGCGATTGGATGGTTTTGGGGGCGCGGACCTGGACACTCATTGATCATCGTCCCGATCGGTTGTGAAGGCCGGCCGGTCTTCGTCGTCGGAAGGGCGAAGCAGAGCATTGACGCCCGGGACCATTGCTTGTGGGATCAGCATCAACTCCATACCCAGCGCGCGGGCGACGTTGATCAGGGTCGTGGCACGCGCGGCGGCCGCGCCCTGCTCGATATCACGGTAACGAGGCCTGGAAATCCCGGCGCGTTCGGCCACCTGCTCTTGAGTCAGACCCGCTTGTTTCCTGGCATCCCGGAGGAGGCGCCCTAGCTGGAAGGTGGTCTCCGAACCGCGCTCCATGAGCTGTACTCGTACCTTTTGTTCAAACAAAGATACGTATACATATCCCCCCAGGTATCAGCGTCAAGCCATTATGTTCCGTTTATGTATCTTTTTTACAACAAAGATCCATAAACGTATCATTTAGGGCGGTGGATAATACCTCCTCGGTAATTCAGCGCAACGGCCGGCAGCGATTAGCCACACCGTATCGAAGGACAGGAGTTCCGATGCCGCGCGCGACGGATCTTCGGCGATACGGAAGCCGCTTAAGACCCACTCCCGCGGCGAGAGCGGTCGATTGGCTATCGGCGTTCACGCCTCCCTCTCGGCTGGTGGTGTCTTCGGGCTACCTCGACCACCGGCATCGTTACGCCTGTCGAGACACATCTGGTCGACGGGACGAGAGACAATCTGGTCACCGATCTCATCAACTCCGCCATTGACGCTACCCTCGTGGCGGAGCCGGTTCCAAGATGGAGCGACAGGCCGTTGTTAGTCTGGAGCGAACGCGTTGTTGTCGCTCTTCCAGAGAATCATTCATTGGAGGCGCGAACGATGGCTGCACGCGCTCATCCACAGTAGGTTCGCCATCGTTGCATTGTGCTTTTGGTACGGCGCAGTGTGACGGCAGGTTGTTGTCCCCCCATAAATCCGTGCTCGGCTTGTGCGTGCGAAAGCCCCACAGATTAACGGGTATTCGTCCTATTTGTACGCCATAGCCACCCGGCAGCCCTACCCCAGCTCTAGCTTCCTTCCTTGCTAAGGAAGCCCAATATCTTTTTGCCTCGTTCAGTCGAAGACACGGGCGACGAGGACGAAATCACTCGGATCGATGTATTTGGGTTGCGAGGTAATAGGAAAATGTCGCGTGATGTGAAACGCAAGAACCGTGGCATGCCGCCGCCAGCGACGTTCGATTTCGATAAGCTGCCGGGCAGCTCCAATTTGACGGCACTGGAGGTCGCCGCGATCGTCCGGCGTACGCCTGGAGCGCTCGAGCAATGGCGACGCAATCCGGACCACCCGTTGAGATGGCGCTACGTCGATGGACGCCCGCTCTATCGCGTCGATGCAGTGCGCGACTATTTGGATGGGTGCGATAAAACTGTTAGGCGCCCTCAGCCGCATAATGCTCGCGGAGACGACCCAGCAGTTCGGCCTTAATAGCGTCGAGCGGATTCGTCCGCTGCAGCCGCACGACCTTGCCGACCCGTTTCGCGCCGACCAACTGCGCGATGTAGTCATGTGCAGCTTCAAACGCCATCTTGCGGATGATCCACTGTTCGTCGTGGTTGTAGACCTGATCGATGCCCCGCGGCTTTTGCCCGACGCACAGCCGCTGGATCTCGTTGTCGTAGCCGCACCGTGACATGATGGTGCGCAAGCTGCGCCTTAAATCATGCATGGTGAATCTGGCGACACCTGCTTCCTTCACCAGGCGGCTAACCATCTTGGTAAAACCCGACATCTGGCCGCCGGTCTTCGGTGACGGGAAGACATAGTCGGAGGTTGCCCGCTGGAAGTATTTCGCCGCAGAGAGCACCTCGTCAACGAGGTGGGTGCGTGGTACGTCGTGGTGCAGCCCCATCTTGGTCCACGCCGCATCGAAGGTAACGCGATCATCCATGATGTACTTTCGCCACTCGATTGTGGTTGGCTCGCTTCGCCGCGGGCCGCTGAGCAGGCACATGCGCGTCAATAGCCCAAACGCTCCAAGCTTGCCGGCCGCCTGCCAGACCTTGATGATCTCGTCGTCGGTCAGCGCCCGTCCTTTTGTGCGACGGCCGAGCCGCTGCGCCCGGGTTTCCTTCGGCGCGCGATAGCCGGCGAGCACGTTGTGCTCGACGTAACCTTCACCGACACACCATTCGAGGAATGTGTGGGCGTGCTTGCGCAAGTCCTTGGCTGCGCCGCGCTTGCCAGTCTTGGCGATCTTATCCACCGCCGCCATGATTTGCCGCCGCGTCAGTTCGCCGATGGCGAGATCGACATGAGCCTTGAGACCGCGCCTGAGCGCCGACATCGCTGGCTTCCAGTTGACGACTTGGCGTCCAGTCAGCGATGTTTCGTAGGGGCCGTCCTCAACGATCAGGTTCGCCAGCGTGATGCACTCCCGCTCGGCCTGCTGTTGTCGTTTGGCCTCACGCTTGGCGTCGTTCGGATCGCCCCCCTTGGCCACCTCGCCGGCGGCGATGGTGGCGGCCTGGCGCGCGGCTTTCTCGTTGAACTTGGGCCATGCACCCAACGTCTTGCGTTGCGTGCCCCTCGCCCCAGGCTTGGTGAACAGGTAGACCCAAGTCCGGCCGCCAGTCGCGCGCATCCTGATCGCAAACCCAGGCTGCTCGGTGTCGTGTAAGTAGTGCTGGGACTTGCCCGACGGCAGCGCGGCCGCGCGGATCGCCGCATCAGTGAGCCTGAAGTAGTTCGTCCTCGCTCCAGCGCTGAGGGCTTTGTCGCTCGCTTCCATCGTCCCTACCCTTTCCTTTTGTCCCGCTCCCGCGACATCCCAGGCGAGAGCCGATAAATCGATGACAACCCGTTCGCTTCACGTTCCTCTATTGTGCCCGCAGGGAAAAATCACGGCGGGTACAACGGGGGCATACAAAAATATGGGATGTCCCGCCATGGACCATTGCGGTCGCATATGGACAGCTAGCCCCCTTAAGGCAGACACTTGTGCAACTTTACTGTGGCGGGATTTGGTTGGCTGCGATCTACAGATTGTGGTTCACACGGGAGAGGTCCAAGGTTCGATCCCTTGTGCGCCCACCATTCATTTTCCTGAACCCTTCCGGTTGCGAATGATCGTCGACGCTGATGGCGTTGGGCGACCCCAAGCTCAACCAAAATGCGAAAACAACCCCATGCACAGTAGCCGACGTCAGCCGGATCAAGGGGTTAGGCTTCTACGACTTTTCCGAATCTCCGATTGACTCGTCGGGCAAAACAGGGGCAGGATGGCATCATCCGCGAAGAAGCCCGCGACGATGAGTTGGAACGAAGCCGAGATCGTCGCGGCCCGTCGCAAGATACTCAAATCCGCACAAGACATGCTGGCTGGACAGCTCTCTTCAATCGAGTGCGCACGGACCATTGTTACCGCCGGCACGAAAGCACGCCTCGACGAGCGGGACGTCGACCTGCTGCCCTTTGTCGGCATTGTTTCCGAGACAGACGCGCTACCCCTTTGGTGAGATGAGAAAGCAGCCGATGGCGCTCGCCCGCCGATCCCGGCAACGTGAGCGACGACCAACATCGGAAACGCGCGCGGGCAATGTAGAATGCGTTCTGAAACATCCGGAGGAGCGGCGCATGGCGATCGTATTCATCACCGGCAGCGCGGACGGTCTCGGCCGCGCGGCGGCACAATCCCTCCTCGATCAAGGTCACCGCGTCGTGCTGCACGCGCGTTCGGCCGATCGTGCCGCAGCACTTGGCCAGCTTGCGTCGCGTGCCGCCGGAATGGTGGTCGGTGATCTCAGAAGTGCCGCTGAGACGAAGAGCATCGCCGACCAGGTCAATGCGATCGGGCGCATGGATGCGATCATCCACAACGCCGGCGTCTACACGCGGCCGAGCCGTGGCTCGACACCGGAAGGCCATGCCGAGACTCTGGCCATCAACACGCTTGCGCCGTACATGCTGACGGCCCTGATCGAGCGGCCCGACCGATTGGTGTATCTCAGCAGCGGGCTGCACCGCGGCGGAGAGGGTTCGCTGGACGACCTCGACTGGACGAAGCGGGCTTGGGATTCGGCCAAAGGCTATGCCGAGAGCAAGCTGCATGTCGTCGCGCTCGCTTTTGCGCTGGCCCGACGCTGGCCCAAGGTCCTGAGCAACGCCGTCGATCCCGGATGGGTGCGCACGAAGATGGGTGGCGCGAACGCGCCGGTCGATCTCGACACCGGACAACGGACCCAGACCTGGCTGGCGGTGAGCGAGGATTCCGCTGCCCTGGTCAGCGGGCGCTACTGGCATCATCTCCAACAGCAGCAGCCCGCCAGTGAGGCGAGCGATCGGATATTTCAGGACCAACTCATCGGCAAATTGAGCAAGCTGACGGGCGTCGAGCTGCCGGAGGCGTAAAGCGCGATGATTCGTCGTCATTGCGAGCGCAGCGAAGCAAATCCAGTCTGCCTCCGCGGACACACTCTGGATTTGCTTCGCTGCGCTCGCAATGACGGAGCAAGCTTCAATCGATCCGATCCGGCCGCCATGCCGCATACAGACCGACGAGGGTCCCGATGGCGACCAGCCCTGCCGCGAGCAGCACCTGCAATTGCCCGCCATCGGTGGCGCCCACGGATGACACTAATCTGGTCACGACGATGAACAGAACGCTCACTGAGGCCGCCGCACCCACGCAAAGATGGGCGAGCTCTCGCGTCAGGTTCCGGCCGAGAAGTCCGAGTGCCGTAAAATACATCGCGCAAGCGTTGGGATGGACAAACAAGGCAACGCGGGCGTAGCGGCCGTAAGCGTCGAGCAAGGACTCACATCGGCTCAGTGCCGCTCTCGAGGCAACGCGCTGCAGGAGCGGTCTGAAAAAGCGAGCCTGTCCGTAACTCAGAACGGCGCCCACGATGATGGCCAGCCACGCCACGATAAGAACGGAGACATCCGCGGACTTCGGAGTAAGCGCGACGGACATCAAGATGAGGGCAGTTCCGGGAAAATAGCCAAAATAGGGGAAGAGCGACTCGGCGAGAATGCAGACGAACATGAAGACCGGAAACCATGATGAACCGGTCGCCCCCTGGACGATGGCGTTCAAGTCGAAAAGATTCGTCCTGTACAGGACGAGGTACATGCAAATGGCCAATCCGGCCAACGCGTAAAACGGCAATGCGCCGGACAGAAACCGTCTCATTCAACCATCAAGCTTTGTTGCGCTGACATAGCGGCCTCGCTCTTTTCCGGATCATGCTTTAGGCGAATGAGATTGCCTCTGTCGATAGCGCCCTTTGCTCACGCAATCCTCGCTTCGCCCTGCGCGCCTATCCGATCGACAGAATCTCGATCTCCTGCGCTCCCGCACCCACGACATCGCCAGCCGCCTTCCCCATCAACGCCCGCGCCACTGGCGAGACGAACGAGATCGTCCCCGCCTTCGGGTCGGCTTCGTCCTCGCCCACGATGCGGTAGGTCTGCACGCGGCCATCAGTGCGGCTGAAGGTGACGGTGCTGCCGAAGGCAACGACATCGCTCGAGGTCGGATCGGGAACGACCTGCGCGGTGCGCAGCCGTTCGGTGAGATAGCGGACGTCGCGCAGTGGCACGGCTGATTGCCGGCGCTTTTCGTTGACGTCATCGATCGCTTGCGCGGCTTCATAGGCCTCGCGCGCCTCGGCAAGCTGCGTCTGCAACGCCTGCAAGCCTTTTTTCGTCACGAGGTTCGGATGCGGCGAGATCGGGCGGTCCGGCAACAGCGTTTCGGACGCGGTTTCGGCGCTTTCTTCCTTGGTGAAGGCGACGCTCAATTTTCAAAATCCTGTCGAACTGTCCTGGCTGCCGGCAGCGCGTTCCGCCGGTGACTGACCCGGACTATATCTCAAGTTCGACGAAACGGCGCAGCTTGAAGACGATGTCCGGCATGGCCTGGCGGAACCGGGTCGCGTTCTGGAACGTCGTCGAGAACGGCGCGAAGGTGATCATGGCATTCCAGTGCTTGTAACCGTAGACCGTGACGGAGGCGCCGGTCGCGGGAAAATTCTCCATCTTGCGCAATTCGCCAAGCACGAGATCGGCAATCGCTTCCGCAGGCAGCAATTGCTTGCCGTCTCGTGTGGTGACGATTTTCGGGGGCGCCTCGACCTGCGTGTCGGCTGCTACAGTCTCGACGGCAGGCGCTGCAGCATCCGTGTTGGACGGCTCGACCGCCTCGAACCCGTTCGTCGGCGCTGTCGGCGGAGCCTCGGCGAGCGGCGGCGGCGTCACGACGTCTGCGCGCTTGTTGCCCCCCAGGATGCTGGTGATCATGGCCACCAAGCCAGCATCCTTCCCGTCCTCGCTCATTCCTTCCCCCGGACCTTTGGCCTTTAGCGTATTATCGGTTCTGATTGAACCGAAGCTCCAGATTCTTGTTTTGACGCGTTTTCTTCACGCGAACCGGTATCCACTCGCTCGAAAACGCTCTCGCTAGAACCCGCAAGCGGATCGCCACAATGTATGCGGTCGAACCCAATCTGGCCAAGCCCATACGTTCGACGGCACCGGCGCCGCAACCGCTATCCCGGTCGCGCCGCGGCGCAATCCGCTACTGCTTATCGAACGGAATGTATTGCTGGTATTGCTTGGGCACCGAGCTGCGGTAGCGCGCGGGGACGGTGCCGGTGTCGACCGAATGATCGATCTCCTGCTGCCGCGTCATCTTCTTCTTCGCCGGCTTCTTCGATGCGCTCTTCTTGGAATCGGTCGGCTGGCTGGAGGTGTCGGTGGTCGCAGCCGGTGCCGTCGTCGCGGCCGGCGCAGTGCTCGTTGCGGCAGGCGCAGCGGTTCCGACGGCGGCCGGTGCGCCCTGCGCCAGTGCGAGCGGCGTTTGCATCACGAGCACCAGCGCTGCCGTCGCAGCCAGCAAATATGATCTCTGCATCAGAACCTCCAAAATGCCTGATCCGAATGAGGCAAGCCTAGTCCCACGGGATCGAGGCGTGCAAGTTCGTTGAGATTAGGTCGGAACCTCTGCGCGAACTGTGGTGGAGATCACATTGTCCGCCGCCGGCTGCGTCAGGATGTAACTCACCTCGAACGCATCCCGCGTCGCGGACACCAAGATAGGCATGACCGTGCGTCAGACAGACCACGGGGAACGCCGAGGCACGGCCGTTCCACCTCGCCCCAGAAGGAGATTGAAATGCGTCGCACCATCCTCACCCTTGCATCGTTCGCAATCGTGATCGCCGCGTCCTTAGCGGCGGCGCCGGCCCAGGCCGCAAACGACAGATATTGCCTGCAAGGCCGCAACTGGGGCTATCCCGGCAATTGCCAGTTCGCGAGCTATCAGCAATGTGCCGCCACCGCCTCCGGCACATCGGCCTCTTGCGGCATCAACCCGCGCTACGCCTACTCGCAGCCGTACTATTACTGACAAGAAGGCGGCGTGCGTGACTGCGCACACCGCGCTCCGCTATGCGCGAGCTCCGAGGCCGGTCTCCTCCAGCCGCATCGCGAACCAGCGCGACAGCGCTTCATCGACGAGCCCGCTGACATAGACCTCCGACATCGTGACCTGGTGCCTATCCAGCACCAGCAGCACGCCCATCCAATAGGGAAACCAGACATGCACGTCGGTCAACGCCCTCAGTTTGTGCTGGTCGTGCTCGAGCGGCGTGTGATTGCTCGCCTTGCGGATCTCGATCGTGAGCAAATTGTTCGGGATCTCGCGCTGATGCACGGCAACATCAGGATAGATCGACTTGCCGAGATGGTCGTCGGTCGAGATGATGGTGCCGTGCGGCAGATGCAGCGTGCGCTCACCGAGCCGGTCGTAATTGCAATCAACTGACCAGCCGGAAAACTGCTTCTCCAAGTGCACGGCGAAGCGGTGCGTGATCGCGCGCTCGCCGACGTCCTTCTCGAACAGGAATGATTCCTGCGCGTAGAAGTCCCGGAGCGCCGCGATCACCTTGTTCAGCTCGGTCTGCATCGTGCCTCCGGGCCCATCACGCGCACTCAGTTGCGCCGCCGCCAGATCCTCATGGTGAGGAGCGCGGAACGCGCGTCTCGAACCATGAAGGCCCGTATCCCACCTGCAAGCATCCTTCGAGTCGCCCGCTCACGCGGGCTCCTCAGGATGAGGACTGAAGTCGCGGCGCGACCGGCCAGACTCACATCTGAACTTCGATCAGGCGCGGCCCGGGCTCGGCGACGGCTTCGGCGAGCGCCTTGTTGAACTCGTCGGCATTGGTGACGGCACGGCCGGGGACGCCCATGCCCCTCGCGAGCGCGACGAAATCCAGCGTCGGACGATCGAGCCGCAGCATGTCGTTGGCGCGCTGGCCGGGCTCGCCGGCGCCGACATTGTCGAACTCGCCGCGCAGGATCTGGTAGATGCGGTTGGCGAACACGATGGTGACGATGTCGAGGTTCTCGCGGGCCTGCGTCCACAGCGACTGGATCGTGTACATCGCGCTGCCATCGCCGACCATGGTGATCACCTTGCGATCCGGACAGGCGATTGCGGCGCCGATCGACAGCGGCGTCGAGAAGCCGATCGAGCCGCCCATGTTCTGGAGCCAGTCGTGCGGGGCGGCGGCCGCCGTCGGCGGGAAGAAGCCGCGGCCGGTGGTGAGGGATTCGTCGACCATGATGGCGTTCTCGGGAATCGCACAGGCGATCGCCTGTGCGATCGAGGCAAAGGTGAGCGCGCCGGTCGGCTTGACCAGTTCCTGCAGAGCCTGCGGCTTGACGTCCGTGACGCTGGCCTTTACGGCGCCCGCAAGCGCTTCCAGTGCGGCGACCGAGTTCTCGCCCCAGGAGGTCATGCGATGGACCTCGCAGCCCTGCGGCTTGAGCATGCTCGGCTTGTTCGGATAGGCGAAGAACGCCACGGGATCGTCGGACTCGACCAGCACGATGTGACGGAATTTTGCCAGCATCGGCAGCGCCTGCTCGATGACGTAGTGAATGCGATCGATCGAGAAACGGCCGCGGCCGCGCGCCATCTTGGGACGGAAGGTCGGGCCCATCACCGTGCATCCGGTCTTGCCGGCGATCCGCTCGGCGAGCGCCAGGCCCTGCTCGCTCAGCGCGCTGCCGGTCATCAGCAGCAGCGTGCCCTCCCCGTCGCCATGCAGGATCCTTGCGGCCTGGTCGACCGCCTGCGGCGAATAGCTCGCCCGCTGCTGCTCGGCCGGAACCTCGGCGATGCCGTCGGCCTCGTTCCAGGCGGTGTCGGCGGGCAGGATCAGGGTGGCGATCTGCGGCGGCGCGCTCTTGGCGGCGGCAATCGCTGCGGCGCCGTCGGCGGCGACCGATGTGGAATCCGGCGAGGTGCGGACCCAGGACGACATCGGCCGGGCCAGGCCCTCGATGTCGGAGGTCAGCGGCGCGTTGTAGCCGATGTGGTAGACGGCGTGCTGGCCGACAATGTTGACGATGCCGGAATTGGCCTTCTTCGCGTTGTGCAGATTGGCAAGGCCGTTGGCGAGGCCGGGGCCGAGATGCAGCAAGGTCGAGGCCGGCGTTCCCTTCATGCGGAAATAGCCGTCGGCAGCCCCGGTGACCACACCTTCGAACAGGCCGAGCACGCAGCGCATGCCGGGCACGCGGTCGAGCGCTGCGACAAAATGCATTTCGGAGGTGCCGGGGTTGGTGAAGCAGACGTCCACCCCGCCCTTGACCATTGTCCGCACCAGGCTTTCCGCACCGTTCATCCCAAGGCTCCCACGACAGGCATTGTCCAGATATCCGTGCGATCAATCATTGTTCGCGCGTTCCGTCAAAGCAATAGCCGCCATCGCCGCCCTGCCCGGCGTAACGATGCGCCGGCTTGGCTAATTCTTTTCGGCAAATGGGCGCGGTTGCCGATTTGGTAACGCCAATCGTTAAGCATGGCGTCCCTCACGCGGCCGTGGCTTGCGAAATGCCCGCAAATATGGCCTCTGGCTTCCATTGAATCGATTTTTTGTTGGGGGAGACAATGATCCGGTTTTTTGCCGCGCCGATCGCCGCCATGGCACTGCTGTCGGCCATGGCAGGAGGCGCGCTCGCCGAAGAGTTCGACTCGCGCGACATCATGGGCGGCGGCCCGAACTTCTTCCGTTCCGGCGCCAATCCCGTCCCCCGCACCACCGTCATCTATAACGGCAATTACGCGCCCGGCACGATCGTGGTGAACACGAGCGAGCGGCGGCTGTATCTCGTGCTCCAGAACGGCCAGGCGCTGCGCTACGGCATCGGCGTCGGCCGCGACGGCTTCCGCTGGGGCGGGGTGCACAGGATCACCGCCAAGAAGGAATGGCCGGACTGGACGCCGCCGGCGCAGATGCTGGCCCGCCGGCCCGATTTGCCGCGCCACATGAAAGGCGGCGTCGAAAATCCGCTTGGCGCGCGCGCGATGTATCTGGGCTCGACGCTGTACCGCATCCACGGCTCCAACGAGCCGGAGACGATCGGCCAGGCCGTGTCCTCGGGCTGCTTCCGCATGACCAATGAGGACGTCACCGACCTCTACAGCCGGGTCGCGGTCGGCACCACCGTGGTGGTGCTGAACAACTAGGCTGCCACAGAGGGAACCCGCAGGGCGCGTGAATTTGTGGGCTTGTGCGCGCGACGCGAATGCGGCAGCGTCGCACGACAATGAGCGCATTGAACCTGACCGCGCCCGCCGTCCGCGCCGCCGTGCTGGCGCTCGCCGCGCTCACATTGGTGCCTGACACCGCGACCACGGCCCGAGCGGGCGAACTGCCCGCGATCGCCTCGCGCCAGCGCTCCGAGAAGAAGAGCTTTACTGACGGCGAGATCGTTGACGGTTTTCTCAAGACGGCGTTCGGCGCCGAATATCACCTCGCCGGCCGCGTCGACCGCATCCGCAAGTTCGACGGGCCGGTGCGCGTGTACGCCGAGAGCGACCGCGCCGACCGCAAGATGCAACTCGCAAGGGTCGTGACCGACATCGCCGCCCGCGTGCAGCATCTCGACATCGCCATGACCGACACCAATGAGGCGGCGAATGTGCGGGTGAAGCTCGTGCGCGATCGCGATCTCTACCGCACCCTCACCAGCTTCTACGGCGCCGAGAAGGCGCGCGAGATCCGCACCTCGCTCGATCCGCAATGCCTGTCCGGCTTCCGCAAGAACGACAATTTCGAGATCGAGCATTCCGACGTCATCCTCACCGTCGACAACGGCGATTTCGTCTTCCTCGACTGCGCCTATGAGGAGCTCTTGCAATCGCTCGGGCCCATCAACGACACCACCAGCGTGCCGTGGACGATGTTCAATGACAACGTCTCGATGGGCTATTTCGACGTCTACGACCAGTACATCCTCAATCTGCTCTACGACCCCCGCATCAAGCCCGGCATGACGGTGCAGGAGGTCAAGGCGGTGCTGCCCCAGGTGCTCGCCGACGTGCGCACCTGGGTGAAGCGGGTGAACGATCTGAAGGAATGAGGCGCTTCTTACCATTCCCTGGAGAGCAGGCAATCGCATATGGGTTTTTGGGCGGCGAATGAGCACGCGCCTCGTCCTTCGAGACGACCGCTTCCAGCGGTCTCCTCAGGATGAGGCTAAGCGGCATCGGTGCTCGTTGAAACTGCGGCCGTACACTCCGTCCTCATCCTGAGGGCCCGCCAAAGGCGGGCGTCAAGATCGCGCCCTCACACCTTCCTTGCTCTCGTCATCAGATATTGCTGGCGCATCACGTTGTTGCCGGCATCGAAATATTCCGAGATCAACGCCTCAAACTCGGCCCGGAAGCTCCTGAGCTTGTCCGGCTCGTCCTTGTACTGGGCGACGAGCTTGATCAAAGGCCCGATCGTCGTTTCCATGGTGCGGCGGAAATGCTGCGGGCTGAGTGCGGACGGCGTCATCATGTCCATCTCGAAGGAGATGTCCTGTGCTTTCCCGGCGAGACGCTCGGCGACCGTTTTCGGATCGCCCCACAACACCGGCGACGCCATACCCTCGGGCGGCGGCAGATGGCGGCCGATCAGCGCGAACATCCGTCCGACATAGAGATGTGGCGGCCAAGTGGAGAAAGCGATGGTGCCGCCGGGCTTCAGCACCCGCAGCATCTCGCCGATGGCAAGGTCGGGACGCGGTGCAAACATGTGGCCGAACTGGCTGAGCACCACGTCAAACTCATTGTCGCCATAGGGCAGGCTTTCGGCGTCACCGTCAGCGAAGTCGATATCGAGGTTCACCAGCTGGGCGTGCTCGCGGGCGCGCTCGATCAGAACCGGCGACAGATCGAGACCCCTCACCTTCGCACCGCGGCGCGCGGCCGTGATTGCGACCACACCCGTGCCGCATGCAACGTCAAGCAACCTTTGGCCGGCGACGACGCCGGCAAAACCGACCAGCTTGGCGGCGGCCGGTGTGGTGAACACTTCCATCGGGGTGAACAGCGACCAGGCCTCCTTCTGAACGGCCTTGAAACCTGCAAACGGATCCTGCGCGGTCATGGAACTCTCCTTCTCGAGCTCGATGTTCATGAGGCTGACGACGGACGCCGAAGGTTCAACGCGCTCACCGAAACCTTCTTCCCGTATGGTCCGCCTTGTCCGTCCATCCTTGCAAGGCTCAGCGGCACGAGGAACGTGGATGCGCGGGGCAAGGTTGGGCATGACGATCCCACTGCAACAGTCTAGCCTCGCGCGGGCCCGCTGCAGGCTCAATAGATCGAAGACTATTGCACGAGATCGGCAACGGTGGTGGCGGCTTTCAGGCCGGTGCCGGTGAGGACGGCGACCGTGGTCTCGTTCGCCTTGATGGCCCCGGCAGCGGACAGTTTTTCCAGCGCGGCAGCTGCGCTGGCGCTGGTCGGCTCGGCAAACAATCCTTGCCGTGCAAGACGCCGCAGGGCAGCAACGATCTCGTCCTCGGTGAGCGCGACGGTGCCGCCGCCGCTTTCGCGCAAGGCGCCGATGATCTCGCGCAGGCGCAGCGGATTCTTGATGGCGGTGCCTTCGGCGATGGTCTTGTGCACCTCGCGCGCGACAGGCGTATCGACGCCGGCCTGGAAGCTTGCATCGATCGGCGAGCAATTTTGCGGCTGCGCCGCGAACAGGCGCGGCAGCTTTGCGATCTGGCCGGCTTTGCGCAGCTCGCGGAAGCCGAAGGCGCAACCGAGCAGGCTGCTGCCGGCACCGACCGGGACGATGACGTTGTCGGGCGCGCGGAAGCCGAGGTCCTCCCAGATCTCATAGGCGAGCGATTTGGTGCCTTCGAGGAAAAACGGCTGCCAATTGTGGCTGGCATAAAACGTCTGGTGCGACTGGCGGATCGCCTCGGCCTCCGATTCCTCGCGCGGGCCATCGACGAGCTGCACCGCGGCGCCATAGGCGCGCACCTGCGCGATCTTGGCCGGCGAGGTCGAGGCAGGCGCGAGGATCTTCACGCGTAGGCCGCCGGCGGCACCCAGCCCGGCCATGGACGAGCCGCCATTGCCTGAAGAATCCTCCAGCACCGCATTGATGCCGATCTGGCGCAGGAAGGACAGCATCACGGAAGAGCCACGGTCCTTGAAGCTGCCGGTCGGGTTGAACCATTCGAGCTTGAACAGCGGTCGCAGTTCGCCCCAATCCTGCTGGACCAGGGGCGTGCAGCCCTCGCCGAGCGTGATCGGCTTTGCGATCTCGACCGGCAGCGCCGCCCGGTAACGCCAGAGCGATCGCATGCGGCCATCGATGTCTTCGCGCGACATGCCGGCGCCCGGCGTCACCAGCAACGGCGTGCGCTCGTCCGAGCACCAGCGCGGCCGGTCCAGCGGATAGAGCTGTCCGTTGCGGGGGTCGATGTAGCTGGCGGGCATGGCAGTCTCCAAGGCAAGGCGATCCTACGGTTGGGCTGAGTCAAGGTTTTGTCGAGAACGTGTCGTCCGCATAGCCAACCCATTCGGCACCCCTTGAAAACATGAAAATTGGAAATATTTCAATCTCTTAAACTGGCCGCAGAGGTAGATCGGCCGGGTCCGCCAACGCGGGCGCGCGGTGCCAAAGGCGGCGCTGCTGGCGCGTTGACGACGGGAATTAGGCACGAAGGGGCTCTGCCCGCCCGGCACGATTAACTTGTCTGTCGTGCCTCGCCGCTACAATATGTTGGATTGAGCTCGCGTCGCCGGTGTCCTCGACTGGCAACGCGACCGAGCCAGGCCCGTCCGAGCGGCGGGCCGTTGGCTTTTTGGGAGCCTGGACATGAGCCGCGCGAACCGAACCGACCACATCCGCCTGACCTCCCATCCGGAGCCGGGCCGGAAGGCCGCCTTCCCGATCCATTGGGGCGCCACTGAGGCGCGCGCCCGGGGTCCGATCATCGGCACGGTGTCGCGCGCTGGGGATCGCAACGTGATCGGCAGCCATGGCGGATCCTACGCGATGTACCGGGCACTCGCGGTATCCGCCGGGGCGCTCGATCCGATCCGGCGTCCTGACCTCACCAACACATTTCCCGCCGCGACCATTGGTCCGTTCCCGCAATGGAATGATCCCACGAAAATCGTCGCGCTCGATCCGTGGGGGCATCTCGTTGCGGAAAACTTCCGCCAGGAGATCGCCGAGGGCTTCGACATCAGGCCGAGCATCGCGGTAACCCGCGCGCGACTGGACCTGCCGGAGATCCGCGAGGCGCTGGCGGCAAAGCGGCTACGCGCCGACGGCGAGGTCGTGCACGCCAATGGCAGCGTGTCGGTGGTGAAGATCGCGATCGATCCGGTGTGGTACCTGCCGGGCCTCGCGACTCGCTTCGGCACCGGCGAGACCGAGCTGCGGCGCACGCTGTTCGAGCAGACTGCCGGCATGTTCCCGGAGCTGGTGACACGGCCGGACATGAAAGTGTTCCTGCCGCCAATCGGCGGCACCACGGTGTACTTGTTCGGCGATGTGACAAAACTACCGGACCACCGCACCAAGATCACCTGCCGCGTGCATGACGAGTGCAACGGCTCGGACGTGTTCGGGTCCGACATCTGCACCTGCCGGCCCTATTTGATTCACGGCATCGAGGAATCCGCGCGCGGCGCGCAGGAGGGCGGGCTCGGGCTCGTCGTCTACAATCGCAAGGAAGGCCGCGCGCTTGGCGAGGTCACCAAATTCCTGGTCTACAACGCGCGCAAGCGCCAGGAGGACGGCGATGCCGCCGCCGCCTATTTCGAGCGCACCGAATGCGTCGCCGGCGTGCAGGACGCGCGCTTCCAGCAATTGATGCCGGATACGATCCACTGGCTCGGCTTGACCCGCATCGACCGCTTCCTGTCGATGAGCGACATGAAATACGACGCGCTGACCTCGCAAGGCATCGACATCGTCGAGCGCGTGCCGATCCCGCCGGAGCTCATTCCCGCCGACGCCTATGTCGAAATCGCCGCGAAGAAGGCCGCTGGCTATTACTCGACCGAGATCGCGCCGGAGAAGGACGTCAACGACGTGGTCGGGCGTTCGCTGGAAAAATACTGATCGCGCAATGGTGGAGGCTTTGGAACGAGGGGCGCGCGCGCTGCTCACTGCGGCGGCGGTCCGCGCGCGGGCCGCGCAGATGCTAGAGATCGGCCTTGCCGGCGGCCTCCAGCATTTCACGATCGATCTCGACCGTATGGACGGCGTCGCGGAGGCCGTGCTCGCGGTGACGCGCAAGGCCTATACGAGGCTGGACATTCCCTTCCATGCTCGATGGCGGCATTTCGTGCTTGGCGGCGTCGATCGCTGGGCGGAGCTCGCGGACGCTACGTCCTGGCCGGATCGCGCGGCGCGGGCGCGCGCGGAGTTCGACCTCGCCATCGTCAGCGTGCTGCTCGATGCCGGCGCGGGTGCGGCGTGGCGCTATCGCGACGCGGTGACAGGAGAAAGCATCGGCCGGTCCGAGGGGCTTGCGATTGCAAGCCTTGATATGTTTGCGGGCGGCCTTTTCTCGCGCGATCCCGGCGCGCCGTTCAGGGCCGATGCGGACGTGCTTGCAAGGCTGCCGCGCGACAGGCTCACATCCGCCTTTCAGGTCGGCGATGCCAATCCGCTGCTTGGACTCGAAGGGCGCACGGATCTGCTGCGCCGTCTGGGCAAGCTGGTCGCAGAGCGTTCGGAGGTATTCGGTTTGAACGATACGCCGCGGCCGGGCGGCCTGTTCGATCACATCGCCGCGCAAGCCGTGGGCGGCGCGCTTCCCGCGCCCGCCATCCTTTCCGCGGTGCTGGACCAGCTCGGACCAATCTGGCCGTCGCGGCTGGAACTCGCGGGCATTCCGCTTGGCGATTGCTGGCGTCACCCGGCGATCGAGGCGGACGACGCCACCGCCGGTCTCGTACCGCTGCACAAGCTGTCGCAATGGCTGAGTTATTCGCTGATCGAGCCGCTCCAGCGCGCGGGCTTCGAAGTGACCGACATCGACGGCCTGACCGGGCTCGCCGAATACCGCAATGGCGGCCTGTTCGTCGATCATGAAGTGCTGCGTCTGCGCGATGCCGCGGATGCCGCGCGCGCGCATGCCGTGGATTCGCTGCTCGTCATCGAGTGGCGCGCGCTCACCGTCGCCCTGCTGGACCGGCTGGCAGAGCGCATCCGCGCCAAGCTCGACCGCACGCCTCAGACGTTACCGCTCGCCAGCATTCTGGAAGGCGGCACCTGGGCCGCGGGCCGCGCGATCGCCTTTGCACGCCGTCCGGACGGTTCGCCGCCGCTCAAAGTGATCAGCGACGGCACGGTTTTTTAATAACCCTCTCCCCTTGTGGGCTACGGGATGCCCGAAAGTGGAGAGGGTGGCTTCGCGAAGGCGAAGCCGGGTGAGGGGTTGTCTCCGCCGGCACATCCCTCATCGAAGCTTGTGGAGACGACCCCTTATCCGGCGCTTCGCGCCACCTTCTCCCACAAGGGGAGAAGGGAAGAAGAAGAGCATCCCATCATGGAAGGCGTCACGATCGTCGATCATCCGCTGGTGCAGCATAAGCTGACGCTGGTGCGGGACAAGTCCATCTCGACCAAGTCATTTCGCGAGCTGATCAAGGAAATCGGCATGCTGCTGTGCTACGAGGTGACGCGCGATCTACCGCTCGCCGACACGGTCATCGAGACGCCGCTGGCAATGATGCACTCGGCCAAGATCGCCGGCAAGAAGCTGGTGTTCGTGCCGATGCTGCGCGCCGGCACCACCTTTGTCGACGGCATGATGGATCTGGTGCCGACCGCGCGCGTCGCCCATATCGGGCTCTACCGTGAGCCGCACAGCTTTGCCGCGGTCGAGTATTTCTTCAAATCGCCGTCCGATCTCGGCGAGCGGCTCGCGATCGTGGTAACGCCGGTAGTCGCCACCGCCAACACGGCCGTCGCCGCCATCGACCGGCTGAAGGAACGCGGCGCCAGAGACATCCGCCTCGCCTGCCTGATCGCCGCGCCGGAAGGCCTCGAGCGCCTGCGCGGACTGCACCCGGACGTTCCGATCTGGACGGCCGCGGTGGACGAAGGCCTCGACGAGAATGGCTTCATCCTGCCCGGCCTTGGCGACGCCGGCGACCGCGCTTACGGAACGCGGTAAGTGCTACGCGCACATTAGGAACAGCTTCCGTCGCGCGAGGTTCTCCTGCTCTAGCATGGAGAGCACGATGACCTATCAGAATGATGACCGCAGAACTGACCGTGCCCGCCGCAACAGCCCGGTGGGCTGGGCGATCGGCGCCATCTTCGTGATCGCCGTGATCGCAGCCATCTTCTTCTACAATGGGCGCGAGGTCGGTCAGCAGACCACGACATCCAGCCCGAACAATGCGCCGAACGTCACCACTGGCTCGAACCCGCCGGCGGCGCCGGCGAAGTAAGCCCCGGCGGCTCACACCTTTCCGCTGCCGCAAATCGCCTTCAGCGCCCGCCACTCCTTGTCCGTCAGCAGCGGCGGGCCGCTGGCGGGGCGATCTTCCTTGGTCATGCGCGCAAGACGGTCTTCGGTCAGCGGATGGCTGGCGAGGATCGTCATGAGACCGGAGCCGCCTTCCTTGCCGGTGATGCGGGACATCAGCTCGGCCGCGGGCTTGGGCGAGCGGCCGAGTGCGTGCATGACGTCGATGGCGAAGGTGTCGGCGCCGGTCTCGGCCTCGCGCGAATAGGAGGCTTCGACCACACTGCGCGAGGCGAAGATCACGGCCGAGGAGCCGGTGACGTCGCCGAACAACAGGCCGATCAGGAAGGAAGTGCCGCCGTTGTAGATCAGGCCACGCATGTTGTCGTGATGCTTGAGATGGCCGAGCTCGTGCGCGAGGATGCCGGCGAGCTCGTCGGGGCTTTCAGCCTTGTCGAGCAGGCCCTTCAGCACGAACACCTTGCCGCCTGGGAGCGCGAACGCGTTCGGCACCGAACTCGGCAGCACGCCCGCCGTCATGGAATCGTCGTCGAGGCCGGCAGCATCGCGCAGACGGTTGACGAGCTTTGTGAATGCGGCCTTGCCCGCGGGATCTTCGCACGCGCTGCGGCCGAAAATGGTCTTCACCTGGACCTCGGACGCATCGCCAATGCGGCGCTCGATCGGTTTCGGCACGAGCGGCGCGAGCCGGTCGGCGGCGAGCGGTACGCCGAACAGCACGACGCAGACGATCGAGACGGCGGCGGCCACCGACCAGCCGACGATCCTGGCGACGCCACGGCGCGTGGTCTGGTGCTCGTCGAGGCGCAAGCATCGCGCGGCTAGATCGGCTGCGAGCGCGGCATCACGGACCTCGAGCCGCGCGAGTGGCGGCGCGGATATCGAAGCCAGACGCAAAACCCCGGCCGGGCTGTCGGCGCGGCGGATATCGGCATAGACCCAGCGAACGGGCGCTTCGCCGTCCTCGGCGATCTCGAGCGCGTCACCGAGCGTCAGCGTCACCTGACGCTTGCGGCTCGAGACGCCATCGAAGAAGATCGTCGGCTTTGCGGACTGCGCCGGGGCCTCGGTCAACAACTCGCTCACAGCTCAGAATCCCGCAACATCCAGTCCATCGGCAAAACCTTCGCCGAGCGCGCCAGCGAGCTCGCCGCTGCCGCGCACATCCGCCGCGGCCGCGATGTCGTGCACCTCGACAGTCTCCAGCACCTTGGCCCAGAGATCGCGCTGGAGATAGACGCGCATGACGATGTTGACGGCAAGGGCGAGCGCGAAATAGCCGATCACCATCATCACCAGCATCGGGATGCTCTTGGCAGCATTGTCCGGGCCGAACACCTCCTCCACCGGAACGCCGCTCAGCGTGACGACGAGCATGGTGGCGCCGCCAAGATAGGCGGCAAAAGCCATCGAGAGCAGCAGCCACCAGCCGATCACCTTCCAGTACAGGCCATAGAAGGCGTCATGAGGCAGGCGCGAAGACAGGCTGACGCTGCCGATACGGATGCCGTCGAGCCACCAGCCCCATTCGCGCGCCTTGAACTCGGCGTAGAAGAACGGTGCGAGCGGGAAGATCACCAGGGCGATCGGGCTGAGCAGCCACAGCCACCAGCCGCGCTTGAAGAACGTCCAGCCGTCGCCTTCGAAATCGCCGGTGAGATCGCCGTAATGGGTGTGCTGCATCTTGTAGCGTTCGAGCGCAGCCTCACGCCAGGGCAGCGCCAGGCCCAGCGTCAGGAACACGAGCAAGCCCCACAGCATGGCACGGAACGAATAGGCCCAGCCCGAGCCGTCCATCCAGAACCGCACGCCGCGCCAGACCGTACGCGTCAGGCGATAGCGGCGCGCACGAAAAATCGCGAACTGGCCGAAGGCATAGAAGGCGATGAAGAGCGGCGCCGAGGCAAAGCCCTGCCAGCGTTCGAACTCGATGCCGACAAGGAAATAGGCGAGATAGATCGGCACCAGGATCGCAAGTGCGAACAGAAAGCCGACCAAAAGCTCCTTACCACGTCCGGTGTATTCGGCTGCATCGCCGTCGATCGCAGTGTTGGTCCACAGATGACGGCGGATGTCGGTGACGAGCCAGAACCGGTAGAAGCCGAAGGTGACAAGCTCGAGCATGGCACCCCTGGTGACCAGTTTGCGGAATTCGGGGCGGTTGCCGGTGAAATCGACCCGCATCGGCGGCAGCGGCGGCGGTATGGGTTCGGAGCCGGTAGGGGCCCATTGCATGTCGTTCACGGCGGCAACCTCGGGGTGCGGATCTGTGACGGCCAAACTATAGATCAGAGGTTAGTCGATCCCCAAGGTAACCGGGTTCGATTTACCTCGATTCCAGTTGGTTTCTTGCACAATTCCCCACTGAGCGGCGTGCGCGAGGTCACGTTCGCGTGCCAGCGTCACGTCCGCCCGACGCTCTCGGGAAGGTTGGATGTGGCAAAACTCTCCTTGCCCCGGCGTAGACAACCGGCTGTAATTGCAAATCAAATACCGCAGCGCAGAATTCAACGACGCGCGGTTCACAACAGGGAGAGCGGTCATGCATGGGACCATCGAGAGCGCGGCTACGCTCGACGCGTTGCGCGAGCGCGCCACGTCGCTGCCGCTGGAGCAATTCGATCCCGGCGATCCTGAACTGTTCAGGACCGATACGTTCTGGCCCTATTTCGACCGCCTGCGCCGGGAAGATCCCGTGCACTATTGCAAGGACTCGATGTTCGGGCCGTACTGGTCGGTGACGCGCTACAACGACATCATGGAGATCGAGACCAATCATTCGGTGTTCTCCTCCGCCTCCGCGCTCGGCGGCATCACCATCCGCGACATCGATCCAGACCTGCGCCGCGAGAGCTTCATCTCGATGGACCCGCCGCGCCATGCGGCGCAGCGCAAGACCGTGGCGCCGATGTTCACACCGACGCATCTGGACAATCTCGCGCTCAACATCCGCAAGCGCTCGGCCGAGTGCCTGGACAATTTGCCGCGCGGCGAGGTGTTCGACTGGGTCGACCGCGTCTCGATCGAGCTCACCACGCAGATGCTGGCGGTGCTGTTCGACTTCCCCTGGGAGGACCGCCGCAAGCTGACGCGCTGGTCCGACATTGCCACCACCATTCCCGGTCCCGACGGCCTCGTGGCGACCGAAGACGAACGGCAGGCCGAGCTGACGGAATGCGCTGCCTATTTCTCCCGCCTCTGGAGGGAGCGCATCGCGCAGCCGCCGAAGAGCGACCTCCTGTCGATGATGGCGCATGGCGCCGCCACGCGCGACATGGATGCGAAGAACTTCCTCGGCAATCTCATTCTTTTGATCGTCGGAGGCAACGACACCACCCGCAACACCATGTCGGGCTCGATCTACGCGCTGAGCCAGCATCCGGAGCAATATCGCAAGCTGCGCGAGAATCCTGATCTGCTCGACAGCTTCGTGCCGGAGGTGATCCGCTGGCAGACGCCGCTCGCGCATATGCGGCGCACGGCGCTCTCCGACTTCGAGTTCCGCGGCAAGCAGATCAAGAAGGGTGACAAGGTCGTGATGTGGTATGTCTCGGGCAACCGAGACGAGGAGGTGATCGAGAGGCCCTACGATTTCATCATCGATCGCGCCCGCCCGCGCACGCATCTCTCCTTCGGCTTCGGCATCCACCGCTGCGTGGGCTTGCGGCTGGCCGAACTCCAGCTCAAGATCATCTGGGAAGAGATCCTCAAGCGCTTCGACCATATCGATGTGGTCGGCGAACCCAGGCGGGCCTATTCGAGTTTCGTAAAGGGTATCGAGACGCTGCCGGTGAAGATCGCCGTGTGAGTCGAAGAACTCCCCTCTCCCGCGTGCGGAAAGAGGCGAAGGAAAGATCAACTGGAGCCACGACCATGAACATCCAAGCGCCGGTTAGAGTGGACAAGGCCGAACGCATGCGCAGGGCCCGCGAGGAGGCCTATGCGACGCCGTTGTCGCAATTCCACCCCGGCGCGCCCAGGCTGTTCCAGGACGATACTTTATGGCCGTGGTTCGAGCGGCTGCGCAAGGAAGAGCCGGTGCATTATTGCACCAACGCGCCGATCGAGCCCTACTGGTCGGTGGTGAAGTACAACGACATCATGCACGTCGACACCAATCACGGCATCTTCTCCTCCGACTCCAAGCTCGGCGGCATCTCGATCCGCGACGTGCCCGAAGGTTATGACTGGCCGAGCTTCATCGCCATGGACCAGCCCCGGCACTCGGCGCAGCGCAAGACTGTGTCGCCGATGTTCACCCCTCAGCATCTGGACGAACTGGCCAAACTGATCCGCCAGCGCTCGCAGACCGTGCTGGACAATCTGCCGCGCAACGAGACTTTCAACTTCGTCGAGCGCGTCTCGATCGAGCTGACGACGCAGATGCTGGCGACCCTGTTCGACTTCCCCTGGGAGGAGCGACGCAAGCTGACGCGCTGGTCCGACGTCTCGACCGCGCTGCCCAAGAGCGGCATCGTCGCCTCGGCCGAAGAGCGCCGCCGCGAGATGGACGAGTGCTATGCCTACATGTCGAAGCTGTGGAACGAGCGCGTCAATTCCGAGCCGCGCAACGATTTGTTGTCGCTGATGGCCCATAACGAGGCTACACGCCACATGGACCCCGACAACCTCATGGGCAACATCATCCTGCTCATCGTCGGCGGCAACGACACCACGCGCAACACCATGACCGGCTCAGTGCTGGCGCTGAACGAGAACCCGGAGCAGTACGACAAGCTGCGCGCCAACCCGGCGTTGATCGATTCCATGGTGCCGGAGGTGATCCGCTGGCAGACGCCGCTGGCGCATATGCGGCGCACCGCGCTCCAAGACACCGAGATCGGCGGCAAGCACATCAAGAAGGGCGACCGCGTCGTGATGTGGTACGTCTCCGGTAACCGGGACGAGGAGATGTTCGACAAGCCGAACGATTTCATCATCGACCGCCCGCGGCCGCGCACCCACCTCTCCTTCGGGTTCGGCATCCACCGCTGCGTCGGCATGCGTCTGGCCGAGCTCCAGCTCCGCATCATCTGGGAAGAGATGCTGAAGCGCTTCGACCGCATCGAGGTGGTCGGCGAGCCCAAGCGGATCTACTCGAGCTTCATCAAGGGGTATGAGTCGCTGCCGGTGCGGATTCCGGGGTAGGATAGGCTCCGCTCCTAGAAGGCTCTTTGGGGCAAGCGACCTCATCAATCTCCGCTGTCATGCTCCGCGAAAGCGGAGCATCCAGTACGCCGCAGCCTTTCGGTTCCAGCCGTGCGGCCTCTGGAATACTGGATTGCCCGCCTTCGCGGGCAATGACACCGAGGGTGAGGCGAAGAGCGCATCGCCCCTGATACTCGGCAAGCGCAGCGACACCTCGGCTATAAAATTCCGGCATGACAGCTCGCGCCAGATGCGAAGGCAAGTTGGCACCGGGCTGTTCTAAGCACGAGCGCACTTAACTCAGCCTGATGTCCCACAGGCCCTCCTTGCGGCAGGCCGCGACCTCCTCGCGCAAAAGTCCGGTGATGGCGAGCGAGGCCGTCGAGGCCGGACGATCGATCGGAGAAGCGAAAATGAGCTCGCGCGTCATCGGCTTGGATACGGGCGCGGTCTCCAGCCGGCCGTCCGCGACCTCGCCGTGGACGGATGATGGCGGCAGCAGCGCGAAACCGAGGCCCTCCTCGACCAGGCTCGTCAGCACGCGAAACGAATCCGCTTCCAACTGGACGTCGAGCTTGATCTTGCGCTGGGCCGCCGCGTGCTCGATCAGCGCGCGGAGGCCGTGCGAATGACTGGGCAGCACCAGCCGTTGCCGCAGCAGCCAGCCGATGTCGACGCTCTTCCTGCGCGCGAGACCACAGCCGCGCGGGCCGACAGCGACGATGTTGTCGCGGCCGAGACTCTCGACGTTGAGATGCAGGTCGGCCGAGCGGCCGTAGAGGATGGCCAAGTCCATCTCGCCGCGATGCAGCCATTCGACGAGATGGCCGCTGTAGCTCTCGACGATACGCAGCGAGATACCGGGAAATTTCTCGACGCAGCGCCGCGCAAAGCGCGCCGACAGCACGCAGCTCACGGTCGGAACCAGGCCAAGCACGACCTGGCCGGATGGCGGGCCCTTGGCCGACTGGATGTCGTCGCGGATCTGGTCGATCTGCCGGACGATGCCGGAGGTTCGCGCGAGCAGCAGGCGCCCGGCTTCGGTCAGCACCATGCCGCGGCCGTTGCGCGTGAACAGCTCGGTGCGCAGCTCGTGTTCCAAGAGCTTGATCTGGCGGCTGAGCGCCGGCTGCGCCACGCGCAACGTGTCGGACGCCTTGGACAGGCTGCCGAGCTCCGCCACGCAACTGAAGGTCCTAAGCTGACGGAAATCCATGCTTGCCAATCCTGGAAGGCTACTCCATACGCTATAGCAAATGAGCATAGGGGACTGGCGTTGTTTTCACAACGCCGGGGGATTGGCCGGCGTTATCTTAACTGCCGCTATTGATTGGAAACGCCATGAGTCAAGAACACCACACCGAAGATTACGCCGACATCCGCGAAGCGGTCGCCAAGCTCTGCGCGCAATTTCCCGGCGAGTATTGGCGCAAGCTTGATCGCGAGATGGCTTACCCGAAGGCTTTCGTCGATGCGCTGACTGAGGCCGGCTATCTCTCGGTGTTGATCCCTGAGGAATATGGCGGCGCGGGGCTGAAACTCTCGGCCGCAGCGGCGATCCTGGAAGAGATTCAACGTGCGGGCTGCAATGGCGGCGGCTGCCACGCCCAGATGTACACGATGGGAACGGTGCTGCGGCACGGTAATGCCGAGCAGAAGGCGAAGTATCTGCCGAAGATCGCGAGCGGCGAATTGCGCCTGCAAGCTTTCGGCGTCACCGAGCCGACCAGCGGCACCGACACCTCCTCGCTCAAGACCTTCGCGCGCAAGGACGGCAACGACAGCTACATCGTCAACGGCCAGAAGATCTGGACCAGCCGCGCCGAGCATTCCGACCTGATGGTGCTGCTGGCGCGCACCACGCCGAAGGAGCAGGTCAAGAAGCGCACCGATGGTCTCTCGGTATTCATCGTCGACATGCGCGAGGCCAAGAACAATGGTCTGGAGATCCGCCCGATCCGCACCATGATGAACCACGCGACCACCGAAGTGTTCTTCACCGACATGAAGGTGCCGGCGGAAAATCTGATCGGCGAGGAAGGCAAGGGCTTTCGGTACATCCTCTCCGGCATGAATGCCGAGCGCATTTTGATCGCGGCCGAATGCGTCGGTGACGCCAAATGGTTCATCGCGAAGGCCACGAACTATGCCAAGGAGCGCGCGGTGTTCGGCCGACCGATCGGCCAGAATCAAGGCATCCAGTTTCCGATCGCCAAGGCCTACGCCTCGATGCGTGCGGCCGAGCTGATGGTGAAGGAGGCCACGCGTAAATACGAGGCCGGGCTCGATTGCGGTGCGGAGGCCAACATGGCCAAGATGCTCGCGGCGGACGCGTCGTGGGAAGCGGCCAATGCCTGCATCCAGACTCATGGCGGTTTCGGCTTCGCCGAGGAGTACGACGTCGAGCGCAAGTTCCGCGAGACGCGGCTCTACCAGGTGGCGCCGATCTCGACCAACCTCGTGCTGTCCTACGTCGCCGAGCACGTGCTCGGCATGCCCCGCTCGTATTGAGGCAGCCATCATGGGAGCACTTGACGGGATCAGGGTGATTGCGGTCGAGCAGGCGGTGGCGGCACCGTTCTGCTCGTCGCGCCTGGCCGATGCCGGCGCGGAGGTGATCAAGATCGAGCGCCCCGAGGGCGATTTTGCACGCGGCTATGACGCGGCAGCCAAGGGCCAGAGCAGCTACTTCGTGTGGCTCAACCGCGGCAAGCAATCGGTGGTGGTCGATCTCGCAACGAAAGAAGGCTGCGCCGAGCTGGAAAAGCTGATCGCAAGCGCCGACGTTCTGATCCAGAATCTCAAGCCGGGCTCGATGGACAAGCTCGGCTTTTCGCGCGAGCGGCTGCTGAAGGACTATCCCAAGCTGATCTCGTGCACGATCACCGGCTACGGCGACGAGGGCCCGTACGCGCATCGCAAGGCCTATGACTTGCTGATTCAGGCGGAAAGCGGCCTGGCCTCGATCACCGGAAATCCCGACGGCGCCTCGCGCGTCGGCATGTCGATCGTCGACGTCGCGACCGGCGCGACCGCGCATGCGGCGATCCTGGAGGCGCTGATCGCGCGCGGGCGTACCGGCAAAGGTGCCGACATCCGCATCTCCATGTTCGACGTGATGGCGGATTGGTGCACCGTGCCGCTGCTCAACTCGGAGGCCGGCAATCCTCCAAAGCGCATGGGCCTGCGCCATCCGTCGATCGCGCCCTATGGCGTGTTCACCTCGGAGGACGGCAAGGACATTCTGATCTCGATCCAGAGCGAGCGCGAGTGGAAGACGCTTTGCGCGAAGGTGCTGAACCAGCCGGACCTGCCAAGCGATCCGCGCGTCGCCAACATGGTCGAGCGCGTGCGCAACCGCGACTTCACCGACAAGACCGTCGCGGACGCCTTCAGTCATATGACGCGCGACGAGCTGCTGAAGCGGCTGTCCGACGCCGACATCGCCTTTGCCGAGGTCAACACCATGGCCGACCTCACTAACCATCCGCATCTGCGCCGCATCGAGGTCGATACGCCCAACGGCCGGGTCAGCTATCCCGCGCCGGCGCCGATCATCGTTGGCGAGACGCGCAGCTATGGGCCGGTGCCGGCGATCGGCGAACGTCCCCAATCCAAGACATAGCAGAGCGAGGCGTCATGACCGAGAAGCTCGACATCGATCATTTGCGGCAATGGATCGGCCGCAGCCAAGAGGCCACCGACATCGTCACCGCGCAGCTCGTGAAAGGATTGCGCGCGACGCTGTTCCAGGAGGTCGGCGAGCCCAGGAACGGCGATGCCGCACCGTTCACGGTGCATTGGTGCCTGGCACAGCCGGTGTTTCCAATGTCGATGTTAGGGCCCGACGGCCACCCGACCCGCGGCGGCTTCCTGCCGCCGGTGCCGCTGCCACGCCGGATGTGGGCCGGCGGTGAGATCGAGTTCCTTGAGCCGCTGCGCGTTGGCGATGAATCGACGCGCACCTCACGCATCGCCGACGTGCAGGTGAAATCGGGCTCGACCGGCACGCTGTGCTTCGTCTCGGTCGAGCACAGCATTTCCTCGCCGCGCGGGCTCGCCATTCGCGAACGGCAGGACATCGTCTATCGCGAGATGACGAGCAGCGCGCCCGCGCCCGCCAAGGCTCCGCCCCCGCCACCGAAGGCGCAGCATCGCGAGACTCATGTCTCCGATCCCGTGCTGCTGTTCCGCTACTCCGCACTGACCTTCAACGGTCACCGCATCCATTACGACCGCGACTACGTCACCAAGGTCGAGGGCTATCCGGGCCTGATCTTCCACGGCCCGTTGCAGGCGGCGCTGATCATCGAAATGGCGGCCCGGTCGCATGGCGGCAAGGCGCCGAAGAAATTTACCTATCGGGGCGTGCAGCCGCTGTTCGAGGGCACGGAGTTCTCGATCAACGCGAACGACAGCGGCGAGAGCATGGAGCTGTGGACCGCGAACGCGGAAGGGCAGCCGACGATGAAGGGCACGGCGGTGTGGTAGTGCACTGCTCCCTCCTCGTCATTGCGAGCGCAGCGACGATACGGGAATCTAGACCCTCACCCTGAGGATCGAGAAGGGACCGAAACCATGTCCAAGAACGGCAAGACCGGCAGCAAGTCCGTCACCGTGAAGCAGGCCACGCTCGACCTGCTGCGCTCTTTCGGCATCGACAGGGTGTTCGGCAATCCCGGCTCGACCGAGCTGCCGTTCCTCAGCGACTGGCCTGACGACATCGACTATGTGCTGGCGCTGCAGGAAGCCAGCGCGGTCGGCATGGCCGACGGCTACGCCCAGGCCACGCGCAATGCCGGCTTCGTCAATTTGCATTCGGCGGCCGGCGTCGGCAACGCGCTCGGCAACATCTACACCGCGCATCGCAACCAGACCCCGCTCGTGATCACCGCTGGCCAGCAGGCGCGCTCGATCCTTCCCTTGCAGGCGTTTCTCTACGCCGAGCGCGCGTCGGAGTTTCCGCGGCCTTACGTCAAATACAGCGTCGAGCCGGCACGGGCCGAGGACGTGCCGGCCGCGATCGCGCGCGCCTATTACACCGCAATGCAGGCGCCGTGCGGGCCGACCTTCGTGTCGATCCCGATCGACGATTGGGCGCATGCGGCATCTCCGATCGAGGCGCGCAAGGTCAGCCGGGAGATCGGGCCCGAACCTGATGCGATGCAGGCGCTGGTGAAAGCGCTGACGTCTAGCAAGCACCCTGCCGTCGTCGTTGGCCCCGGCGTCGATCGCGCCGGCGCAGTCGATCTGATGGTGCGCGTGGCCGAGAAGGCCAAAGCCAGCGTCTGGGTCAGCCCGTTCTCGGCGCGCTGCTCGTTCCCCGAGCGCCATCCGCAATTCGCGGGCTTCCTGCATGCTTCGCCCGCGCAGCTGTCCGATGCACTACGCGATCACGACCTGATCGTCGTGATCGGCGCGCCGGTGTTCACCTTTCATGTCGAGGGCCATGCCGCGATCTTCGACGGCAGTGCGACGATCTTCCAGATCACCGATGATCCGGATGCAGCGGCGGTGACGCCGGTCGGCACCAGCATCATCGCGACGATGAAGCCTGCACTGAGCCTGCTGCTCGAGCTTCTGCCGGAGAGCAAACGCGCCGCGCCAAAGGGCCGCGCGCTGCCGCCGGCGCCGCAGGCCGCCGATCCGCTGCCGGTCGAATTCCTGCTGCATGCGCTGTCGCAGGCAATGCCGGACGGTAGCTCGCTGGTCGAGGAAGTCCCCTCGCACCGGCCAGCGATGCAAAAGTTCATGCCGATGCGCGGCCAGGACAGCTTTTACACGATGTCGAGCGGCGGCCTTGGCTATTCGCTGCCCGCCGCGGTCGGCATGGCGCTCGGCAAGCCGAAGCAGCGCACGGTCTGCCTGATCGGCGACGGCTCGGCGATGTATTCGATCCAGGCGCTGTGGACCGCCGCGCAGCGCAAGCTGCCGCTCACCGTCGTCGTCATCAACAATTCCGGCTATGGCGCGATGCGCTCGTTCAGCCAGGTGATGCAGGTGAGGAACGTGCCGGGCCTGGAGCTGCCAGGGATCGATTTCGTGCGGCTCGCCGAAGGCATGGGGTGCGAAGCGGTGTGGGTGACGAAGGCGGCGGAGCTGGGCGAGGCGCTGAAGCGCGGAATGACGTTTGCGGGCACGAGCCTGATCGAGGTCGTCGTGGATTCGACGGTGCCGGTGCTTTACGGGCAGAAGCACTAGGGGCGAATTCCGTCACACATTCAACTGTCATCGTCCGCGAAGGCGGGCGATCCAGTACTCCGAGGCCGCAGCGATCAATCGAGAAGCCGCGGAGTACTGGATGCCCGGCCTGCGCAGGGCATGACAGCGTCAATTGCGGGAACAGCGTCCCTTACTTCCCGAACTCCTCCCGCATCTTCGCCTGGATCTTGGCCATGCCGCCGATCCAGCGGTCGTAATTCTCGGTCTTCTTGCGCATGTAGCCGAGCACCTGGGGGTGCGGCAGGATCAGGAACGTCTCCTGTTCGAGGCCGGCGAGCACGTCTTTTGCGACCTGCTCCGGCGTCAGGTCACCGTCGCCGGATTGCGGGCCTTTCGGGATCGAGCGCAGCATGTTGGTGTCGACGCCCTGCGGACAGAGGATCGAGACCTTGATGTTGTGCGCCTTGTGCGAGATCGCGAGATTCTCGGCAAAGCCGACCGCGGCGTGCTTCGTCGTCGAATAAGCTGGGCTGCCGACCTGCGACAACAGGCCTGCGGCCGAGATCGTGTTGAGGAAATAGCCGCCGCCGCGCGCCCTCATGCGCGGAACGAGATGCCGCGCGGCATAGACGTGGGCCATGACGTGGATCGCCCAGCTCCGCTGCCACGGCTCATCGGAATCGCCGCCGGCATTTTCCGACATCGGATCGAAGCCGCCGCCGATGCCGGCGTTGGAGCAGAACAGCTCGATCGGGCCGAACTGCCGCTCGGTCTGCTCGATGACGTGGGCGATGTCCTTTTCCTGCGCGACGTCGCATTTGAAGGCGGCACCGTCCACCATGGCTGCGACCGCCCTTGCGTTGGTGGCGTCCATGTCCGCGACCACGACCTTGGCTGCACCCGCCCTGTGAAAAGCCTCGCACAGCGCCTTGCCGATGCCGTTGGCGCCGCCCGTGACGACCACGACCTTGCCGGTCACCTGCATGCGACGTCTCCTCTTGTCTTGGCCCGCGTCTCTTCTACCGCTTCGCGGCTTGCTCAGCTCAACACGAGGTCGAGCACCGCGGTATAATGACACGCCGCGCCGGCCAAGACAAAGCCGTGCCAGATCGCATTCTGGAAGCGCAGCCGCCGCCAGGCGTGGAAGATCACGCCGAAGCTGTAGAGCAGGCCGCCCGCAAGGATGAAGCCCAGCGCCAGCGCAGGAAGCGCCCTGACCACGGCGTCGTAGAGCATGACGCCGCTCCAGCCCATCGCGAGATAGATGCCGACTGAGATGCGGTCGAACCGGCCGGGATAGAACAGCTTCAGCACAATGCCGAGGATCGCGACGCACCAGACGCCGGTGAGCAGTAGCAGCGCGAACACGCTGTCCTTCAGCTCCAGGATGAAGGGGGTGTAGGTCGCCGCGATCAGGAGATAGATCGCCGCATGGTCGAACCGCCGCAGCACCCATTTGGCCGGCGACACCGGCCATAGATTATAGGTCGCCGACAGCACCAGCATCGAAAGCAGGCCGGCGACATAGATCGAGACGCCGACGATGTCGGTGGCGTCGGCATAAACCGCCGCCAGCACCACCAGTACGGTCGCGGCGATGAGCCCGGCGAGCACGCCGATGGCGTGAATGACACCGTCGGCGATCAGCTCGGCGCGGTCATAATCCCAGCCGATCGCGTCGGCCGCGGCATGGACTGAGGAGGATGCGAAGTGTTTCAGTTGGAAGACGGTCATGGCAATCCGCAACGTGAGGCAATGCCCTTCTTGTATGGGTGTTTCGCGACCGGCGCGTCGTTCAAGCGGCTGATTTGCCGAGAAAGGCGGTGGAAGTATGAAACTTGATTTTCCTCACGCAATTGCCACTTTTGTGAACGGTCGCACATTCCTCCCGCCCGAGATCACTCAGCGTTCATATGGCATTCAGTTTCCAGGATATGGTCGAGGAGGCGCGGCTGTCGGCGAGGGCGCTGATCGACTATGGCGAGCATTTCTTCAATCCGACGGTGCGGCTCGGGGTCACCGGCCTGTCGCGGGCCGGCAAGACGGTGTTCATCACCGCCTTGATCCACGGCCTTACCCGCGGCGGCCGGTTTCCGGTGTTCGACGCCTATGCCTCGGGCCGGATCGCACGGGCGCATCTGGCGCCGCAGCCGGACGATGCCGTGCCGCGCTTTGCCTATGAGGCCCATCTCCGCGCGCTGATCGAGGAGCGGCGCTGGCCGAACTCGACCGTCGACATCAGCGAGCTCCGCCTCGTCATCGATTATCAGCGCCGGAACGGCGCGGACCGCACGCTCACGCTCGACATCGTTGACTATCCCGGCGAATGGCTGCTCGATTTGCCGCTGCTGCAGAAGAGCTACGAACAATGGTCGGCCGAAAGCCTGACACTGTCGCGCGAGGCGCCGCGCGCGCATCTTGCCGCAGACTGGCACGCGCATCTTGCAACGCTCAAGCCCGAGGCACGTGAGGACGAGCAGGCGACGCTCACGGCCGCCAAGCTCTTCACCAATTACTTACGCGCCTGCCGCGACGAGCGTTTTGCGATGAGCCTCTTGCCGCCCGGCCGCTTCCTGATGCCCGGCAATCTCGCAGATACGCCGGCGCTGACCTTTGCGCCGCTCGACGTGCCCGCTGGCGGGCAGGCGCCCGAGGGATCGCTGTGGGCGATGATGGTGCGCCGCTATGAGGCCTACAAGGACATGGTGGTGCGGCCGTTCTTTCGTGATCATTTCGCCCGGCTCGACCGCCAGATCGTGCTGGCCGATGCGCTCACGGCATTCAACTCCGGACCCGAAGCGCTGCACGACCTCGAAGCTGCGCTTGCCGGCATTCTCGATTGTTTCAACATCGGCCGCAGCACCTTGCTCTCCAGCCTGTTTCGGCCGCGCATCGACCGCATCCTGTTCGCGGCAACCAAGGCGGACCATCTGCATCATTCCAGCCACGACCGGCTCGAGGCCGTGCTGCGCCGTGCGGTCACCCGCGCGGTTATGCGCGCCGAAAATACCGGCGCGGAGATCGACGTCGTCGCGCTCGCCGCCGTCCGCGCCACGCGCGAGGCGCAGGTGGCGCATGGCCGCGACAAATTGCCGTCGATTTTAGGAACACCGTCCGCAGGCGAAAGCGCTGGCGGCGAGTTCTTCGACGGCAACACCGAGGTTGCGACCTTTCCAGGCGATCTACCGCTGGATCCCGAGCCGCTGTTCAATGGTACGGCTGCGTTCCGCGGACTCGCGACGCAAGCTGCCGAGAAGAGTGATTTCCGCTTCCTGCGCTTCCGGCCGCCAAAGCTCGAGCACGAAGAAGGCACCGAAGAGCCGGCGCTGCCACATATTCGCCTCGACCGTGCCTTTCAGTTCCTGATCGGAGACAAGCTCTCATGAACGAGCGATCCCAGCAGCGGCGGCCGGCGACGTTCCGGCTGGACGATCCCGGCGTCGTCGTCACCGAGGCCGACGAGACGGGACGGGTCGGTCGTGGCACGATCCAGATCACGCCGGAGCCCGATCCGCTGGCGCTGCCGGTACCAGTTCAAACCACGCTTCCGGCGCGGCGCGGCTTTCCCTGGGGCGCGCTGTTCTGGTCCGGCCTCGCCGGGCTGACGCTGCTCGGTACCGGGCTCGGTGTCGTTCGTCTGATCGAGGATCTATTTGCGCGCAGCGACAGCCTCGGCATGGTTGGCCTTGCCTTCGCGTTCGTCACCGCACTTGCGCTCGCGGTCGTGATCGGGCGCGAGGCGTTCGGGCTGGCGCGGCTCGCGACGATCGAGAAACTGCATCAGCGCGCCGCCGCCGTCCTTGCCAATGATGATCGCAAGGAAAGCCGCCTCATCGTGCACGACCTCCTGAAGATTGCGCACCAGAACCCGCAGCTCGCCCGCGCCCGCGCGACGCTTGAGAGCCATGCTGGCGAGATCATCGACGGCGCCGATATGATCCGCCTCGCCGAGCGCGAGTTGATGTCGCCGCTCGACGCAGAGGCGCGGCGGCTGGTGTCGTCAGCCGCGCAAAAGGTCTCGATCGTCACGGCAGTCTCGCCGCGCGCGGCGATCGACGTACTGTTCGTGTTCGTCGCTGCGCTGCGCCTGATCCGCCAGCTCGCCTATCTCTACGGCGGCCGCCCTGGCGCGCTCGGCATGGTCCGACTGCTCCGCCAAGTCATCGCCCACCTCGCCATCACGGGCGGCATGGCCGCGAGCGATAGTTTGGTTCAGCAGATGCTCGGCCACGGCATCGCGGCGAAGCTGTCACAGCGGCTCGGCGAAGGCGTGCTCAATGGGTTGCTGACGGCGCGGCTGGGGCTGGCCGCGATCGATGTCACGCGCCCGCTGCCGTTCGCGGCGCTGCCGCCGCCGAAGCTCGCGGATCTCGCGACGGATCTGCTGCGGCGGAAAGACGACGAGGAGTAGCGCGCCCTCTCTTATCCTCCCCTGGAGGGCTATGGGATGCCCCCGCCAGCACCCGCCACTGGAACAGCGGCGAGTCCTTCGGCGGTGAGAGCTCCGGGGTCCAGCCGGTGAGCTTTTCCAGCACATAGGTGTCCATCACGAGCCCGCGCCAGCGGCGCTCGACTTGGCCAAGCTGCTTGCGTTTCGCCGGGATGCTCTCCCACAGCAATGATCGATGATCCGGCTCCCGCCCGACATAGATGCCGGCGTGGTCCCTGATCCGGTCCATGCCGGGATCGCGGAAATCCTGGAAGCGGCCGCGCTCGTTGATCTCGACGACGGGCACGCGGCCCCTGAACAGCCAGCGCATCATGGCGTAGGTGCGGTAGTCGGTCGTCGCGATCCAGGTCGCGCCGGTCTCATCGAGTGCGGCCTGCGCGCGCGCGGCGACCTGCTCGTAGCCGGCTTCGGCGCCGATCGGATCGATCTTGCCGAGGAGATTCCAGGGCGCGGCGACGTAATAGAGGAACACGATGACGACGAAGGCGATGCCCGTCGTGATGGATGTCCTGGCCCAGAACGCCGACGATCTGACCATGCGAGCCGACCATCTCTCCTTCGTCATCGTTGCCAGGTTCACAGCCGCAGCGGCAAAGCCGACCGGCCACATGAACATCGGCCAGGTGTCGCCGACCCGCAGCGTCGTCGACTTGACCAAAAAATAGAGAAACGGCACCAGCACCGCGGTCGACAACAGGATCGCGACCGGCTCGCGCGTGCGATAGCCGCGCCACGCCGTCAGCACCAGGCCCGTTAGCATCACCGGCAGCATCACGAAGCCAACCAGGCCGAATTGCAGGCCGATGTAATCACCGATGGTGCGCAGCGAAATGCCGTAATTGGCAGTGGCGCGCACGCCCTGGAAGCGGAACGAGGCCCAGTCGTGCTGCGCATTCCAGATCAGCACCGGCGAGAACACGAGAGTCGCGACCAGCACAGCGAGGTAAGGGTAAGGACTGCGCAACCAACGCCGACGCCAATCCGGCACCAGCAGAAAGGCAGCCACCGCGGGCGCAAACAGGATCGCGGTGAATTTCGACAGCATAGACAGGCCCGCGAACAGCCCGGCCGCAAGCCACCAGCGTCCATCGCCGCTTTGCGCCAGCCGCACCAGCGACCACATCATCGCCATTGCGAACGGGATCATGGCGACATCGGGCGCGACCTTGGCCATCAGCAGGCCGTAATAGAGCGCGGCCTCCGGCATCAGCACCGCGATCATGATTGTCCGTGCGTCATGGGTGAGACGACGGACGATGTCGGCGAGCAGCAGCTGCGTCATCAGCATCGCGACGATGCCGCCGAAGCGGACGCCGAGCGCGGTATCGCCGAAGATCGCGGTGCCGAAGCGAATGAGCCAGGCAATGCCAGGCGGATGATCGAGGAAGCTGAGCGCCGTTTCCTTTGACCAGGTCCAGTAATAGGCCTCGTCGGTCCGCAACTCGATCTCGGAGGCGTAGACGATCCGCAGCACAGTCATCGCGGCGATGATCGCTGCGGCCATGACGAGGGGCCGGCGCGCGGCGCCGCGAAGGGAAACGGTGATATCAGGGGCTGTCGTCACGGCCGCGCTTTTCGCCAACCTGTAACGGGGAGTCAATGCGGGAGCTCCATTCTCCCTGTCGTCCCGGATCGACGCGCGCTCGTCCCCGACGACGGCGGAGTGTGTGGCTCCTTGCCCCGCATGTGATCTCCAAAGCTGTCCACCTCCGGAATTAAACGCTACGCTGGCGGTTCTCTTTCATGAACTGATACAGTCGAATCATGGCCACCGCTCGCATACAGATGTCTGCCGTCCGTGCCACCAGCGTGCGGCAGGTGCGCCTCGTCTGCGGCGTCATCCTGTTCTGCTACGTGGTCAGCCACTTCCTCAACCATGCGCTCGGCAACATCTCGGTCGATGCCATGGAGGTCGGGGTCTACTACCACACCGTATTCTGGCGGTTCCTCCCCGTCGCGATCGTCTTCTACACGGCCGCACTTACCCATATGGGGCTTGGCCTCTACGCGCTGTACCAGCGCCGGCAGTTCCGCTGGCGGGCGATCGAGCCGCTACAGCTGGTGCTGGGCTTGAGCATTCCCGTCCTGATTATGGGACATGTGATCGGAGTGCGGCTCGGCCAGACGCTGTACGGACACCAGAAACTCTATCCGCAGGAGCTCTATCTGTTCTTCGTCGCCTCGCCCGGCCGGCTCTGGCAGATGACGATCCTGCTTCTGATTGCGTGGGTGCACGGCTGCATCGGGATCTTCTTCTGGCTTCGCCTCAAACCGTTGTTCACGCGCGCGGCACCCTATCTGCTCGCGGCTGCCGTGCTGATTCCGACGCTGTCGCTGCTCGGCATCTACCAGGGCGGGCGCAGCGTCGCCGTCGAGAGCGACGATGGAGAATGGCGTACGCACAATCTCACCCGCCGCCAGGTCGGCACGGTCGCCGAAGGCAATACGCTCGACCGCATCACCGGCAGCCTCACCATAGGTTATTTCGGCCTGCTCGGACTGGCGCTAGCGGCGCGCGGCGTGCGCGCGTTACGCGAACGGCGCGGCGGCATGATCGCGCTGTCCTACGGCAATGGGAAAACGGTGCGGGTCCCCAAGGGGCTGTCGGTGCTGGAAGCAAGCCTGCGCCACAATGTGCCGCATGCCAGCGTCTGTGGCGGCCGCGCCCGCTGCTCGACCTGCCGCATCCGCATCATCGGCGATCATGGCGCCCTGCCCGAGCCGTCGCCGCGCGAGGTCTTCGTGCTGACCCGTGTCGGCGCCAGCGACCCTTCGATCAGGCTCGCCTGCCAGCTGCGGCCGACGTCCGACCTCTCCTTCTTTCAGCTCTTCACACCGCACACACTCTCCGCGAATGCGCAAGCCTCGACGCCCGCCAGAATTGGCCAGGAGCGTTATCTGGTCAGCCTGTTCGTGGACATGCGCGGCTCGACCCGGCTCGCGGAAAAGCAGCTGCCGTTCGACACCCTCTTCATCGTCAACCGCTTCCTCGGCGCGGTGTCGCAGGCGGTGATCGAGAACGGCGGTCAACCGAACCAGTTCATCGGCGACGGCATGCTGGCGCTGTTCGGGCTGTCGGCCGAGCCGCAAGCGGCCTGCCGGCAGGCGCTGAAGGCGGCCTCCGGCATCGCGACGCGTATCGACGAGCTCAACGAGCTCCTGAGCCACGATCTGCGCCAGCCGATCCGCTTCGGCATCGGCATCCACGGCGGCGAGGTCATCATCGGCGACATCGGCTATCGCGATCACATCGTCTTCACCGCGCTTGGCGATGCTGTCAACGTCGCTGCCCGGCTTCAGGACATGACCAAGACGCTCGCTTGCGAGGCTATTGTCTCGGAGGAAGTCCGCCGCACCGCGGGCCTTGCCGACGACGCCCTGCCGCAGCAGGAGGTCGCGATCCGCGGTCGCGATGAGCCGCTTGCCGTGCGTGTCGTCGCGGATGCGAGGGACTTGACGGCGCTCGTCGACCGAGGCGAGCGCGTTGCCGCGTAGCGCGTAAGCCACACGGAAAGTGCACTCCCTCCCCGCTTGCGGGGGAGGGTTGGGGACAGGGTGCTTCCGCAACGGGACAATCCCCTAGAGGAGAGAACCCTCACCCGGCGCTTCGCGCCGATCTCTCCCGCAAACGGGAGAGGTGGAGCGCGCCGGCGCCGCGGTTACAACTCGACTCCATCTCATCGCCCTCGCCTTACTCCCGTAACACCGGCCTGCTGCAACGCAGCGGCATGGGCTTGCTGCGAAAGCACGAATTGACTTCGTCCAAATCGTTGCAACAGATGAGTGCGGGATCGCGGTGATGACCGCGATCCGACGAAAAGCTCCGGGAGGGGATGAGAATGTTCGATCGACGCGACCTGCTCAAAGGAGCGGGCCTTTCCGCCCTTGCGGCCACACTGAACTCAACCAGAGCGCTGGCGCTCGACACCGTCATCCTGCCCTTTGCGAATGGCGAACGGCCGCTGGTGAAATATCCACAGAAGCGGCCGATGATCGGCCTGACCAGCCGGCCGCCGCAGCTCGAGACGCCGTTCGCGGTGTTCAACGAGGGCCCGATCACGCCCAACAACGCATTCTTCGTGCGCTATCATCTCTCCGACCTGCCCTACAATCTCGACCCCGATAAGTTCACGCTCGAGGTCAAGGGCAAGGTCGACAAGCCGCTGAAGCTGTCGCTGAAGGACATCAAGAAGATGAAGGCGACCGAGATCGTCGCCGTCAACCAGTGTTCGGGCAACAGCCGCGGCTTCTTCGAGCCACGTGTCGCCGGCGGCCAGCTCGCCAACGGCGCCATGGGCAATGCGCGCTGGCGCGGCGTGCCACTGAAGGCGGTGCTGGAAATGGCGGGCGTGCAGGCCGGCGCCAAACAGGTCACCCTCAACGGCATGGACGGCCCGGTCAGCGACAAGACGCCGGATTTCGTCAAGGCGCTCGATCTCGATCACGCCACCGACGGCGAGGTGATGCTGGCCTATGGCATGAACGGCGAGGACCTGCCGTTCCTCAACGGTTTCCCGCTGCGCCTGATCGTGCCGGGCTATTACGGCACCTACTGGGTCAAGCACCTCAACGAGATCACGGTGATCGACAACGTCTATGACGGCTTCTGGATGAAGTCGGCCTATCGCATCCCTGACACGCCGAACAACGCGGTCGAGCCGGGCACCGCGCCGAAGGCGACGATCCCGATCAACCGATTCACCATCCGCTCCTTCATCACCAGCGTCCCCGACGGCGCCAAGCTGAAGGCGGGAACTGCGATTCTGCGCGGCATCGCCTTCGACGGCGGCAAGGGCATCAAGGAGGTCGAGGTCTCCTCCGACGGCGGCAAGACCTGGACCAGCGCCAAGCTCGGCAAGGATCTGGGCAAGTACTCGTTCCGCGAATGGAAGCTGCCGGTGAAGCTCGCGGCCGGCAGCCATGAGCTCAAGGTCCGCGCCACCGGCAATGGCGGCGAGACCCAGCCGGATACGCCGCGCTGGAACCCGGCGGGTTATCTGCACAACGTGGTCGAAACCGTCCGCGTGACCGTGGCCTGAAGGAGAATGACCATGCAGCGCACCGTTCTCCTCGCCATCTCGCTCGCTCTCGCCGCCGTGATCGGTTCGGCACTGGCGGCGCCGGTCAATTACAAGACCCCAGACGAGGTCGCGGCGTTCAAGCCCGGGCCCAATCTTGAGGTCGTGCAGGGCAATTGCAGCGCCTGCCACTCATCGGATTACGTCGCCACGCAGCCGCCGATGAAGGACAAGAAGGGCTTCTGGCAGGCCGAGGTGACCAAGATGATCAAGGTCTATGGCGCACCGATCGACGATGCCGACGTCGGCAAGATCGTCGATTATCTGGCCGCGACGTACTGAAGGACCGCATCAACCGCGTTTTCTCTTACCCTCCCCTGGAGGGCCCTCCAGGGGAGGGTTAAGGAAGAACGGCTACGCGATCCCTCTCGATAGTAGATCCGCAGCACACGGGCCATTTGACCGCGAAACGGGCAAAACCGGCAAAATCGCTGCGAAGTTGAGCGGAATTCGGCGAAATGCCGATGTGGTTTGAGCTACCAAGCCTGCCACATTCCGCGTATCCTGTTAGGACCGAACCGGCCGGTTGGCGGGGACTGGCGATTCGAGATCTCGGAGGAAGACCCGCGGAGAAGTCGTGATGGCTAAAGGTACGGTCAAGTGGTTCAACCCGACGAAGGGTTATGGATTTATCCAGCCTGCGTCGGGTGGCAAGGATGTGTTCGTGCATATCTCGGCAGTGCAGAAGGCGGGTCTGTCCACACTTAACGAGGGACAGACGGTGGAATACGAAGAGATCGCAAACCGGGGCAAGACCTCCGCAGAGAACCTCAAAGTATAAGCCCGCGTCAGCCTTTGCTGCCTCCCGGATCCGTCCGGGAGCTGGGCCAAGAAAAATTTCAGAAGACGGCCAGTGCATTCGACGACAGGCGTTGCGATTGCACAAGGACAGCTATTTTTCCCGTGAAGACCGCTCATCCAACGCCACAGCAATGACAATCGCGACGGCATTTCGTCAGCCCACCGGCAACGGTGCGTCGCGCTTGATCTCCTCCATCACCGCATAGGTCCGCGTCTCCCGCACGCCCGGCATCGACAGCAGGGTCTGGCCTAGGAAACGTCGATAGGCGGTCATGTCTGCCAGCCGCGCCTTGACAAGATAGTCGAAGCCGCCGGCAACCATATGACATTCCAGCACCTCAGGCGCCAGCTTCACTGCGCGCGCAAAACGCTCGAAATTGTCGGGCGTGGTCTTGTCGAGCAGGACCTCGACGAACACCAAGAGACCGAGGCCAAGCCGGTGCGGGTTGAGGCGGGCGCCGTAGCCTTCGACAAACCCCTCGCGCTGCAAGCGCTTCAACCGCTCGCCGATCGAGGTCGGCGACAGCCCGATGCGCTCGGCGAGCTCGACATTGGCGATGCGCCCATCCTCCTGCAAGATCGAGAGGATTTTCCGGTCGATTCGGTCAAGTTCCATATCTTACAGGGCCAAATAGCCAATGATCTTCATTTTCTAAGGCAACTTGGCTAAATTGTCTATCGAGCTACGGTAACGCGGGCCTTATCCTGGATTTCAGCCACAGGACACGCCATGCCGAACATCCCACCGCCCTTCTCCGCGCGCTACGCGGCCGATGATAGCGAGATTGCCGCCCGCCTCTTGCCGGCGTCGCATCTCAGCCCGCTGCAGGAGGCGCGGATCGACCGCACCGCGACGCGGCTGATCGAGGCGATCCGCAAGCGCGACGACCGGCTCGGTGGGGTCGAGGACATGCTGCGGGAATTCGCGCTCTCGACCAAGGAGGGGCTCGCTTTGATGGTGCTGGCCGAGGCGCTGCTGCGCGTGCCCGATGCGCGCACCGCCGACCAGTTCATCGAGGACAAGCTCGGCGAGGGCGACTTCATCCATCACGAAACCAAGTCCACCGCCTTCCTGGTCAATGCCTCGGCCTGGGCGCTCGGCCTCTCGGCACGGGTGATCCAGCCCGGCGAGACGCCTGACGGCACCATCGGCCGGCTGGTGAAGCGGCTGGGGGCGCCCGCCGTGCGCACCGCCACGCGCCAGGCGATGCGGCTGATGGGCAATCATTTCGTGCTGGGGGAGACGATCGAGCAGGCCCTCGAGCGCGGCCGGCCGCGCTCCGGCCAGAAGCCGCGCTATTCCTTCGACATGCTCGGCGAAGGCGCACGCACGGCGGCGGACGCCAAGCGCTATTTCGAGGCCTATGCGCGCGCGATCGAGAGCATCGGCAAGACCGCGGGCAACCATCCCCTGCCCGATCGGCCCGGCATCTCGGTCAAGCTCTCGGCATTGCATCCGCGCTTCGAGGCGATCAGCCGCGAACGCGTGATGCGCGAACTGGTGCCGCTGCTGCTGGACCTCGCGCAGCGCGCCAAAGCCCATGATTTGAACTTCACCGTCGATGCCGAGGAAGCCGACCGGCTGGAGCTGTCGCTCGACGTGATCGCGGCAACACTCGCCGATGCCTCGCTGAGCGGCTGGGACGGATTTGGCCTGGCGATCCAGGCTTATCAGAAGCGCGCGAGCGCGGTGATCGACTATGTCGATGCGCTGGCCCGCGCGCATGAGCGCAAGCTGATGGTGCGGCTGGTGAAGGGGGCCTATTGGGACACCGAGATCAAGCGTGCACAGGAGCGCGGGCTCGACGGTTATCCCGTGTTCACGCGCAAGGCGATGACGGACCTGAACTACGTCGCCTGCGCTTCGAAGCTGCTGGCATTGAGGCCGCGCATCTTCCCGCAATTCGCCACCCATAATGCGCTAACCGTCGCGACTGTGCTGGAGCTTGCGCAAGGCAGTGGCGGCTTCGAATTCCAGCGCCTGCATGGCATGGGCGAAGCGCTGTACGAGCAGCTTGCCAAGGACCATGCTGACATCGCCTACCGCACCTATGCGCCTGTCGGCAGCCATCGCGACCTGCTCGCTTATCTGGTGCGACGACTGCTCGAGAACGGCGCCAATTCCTCCTTCGTGGCGCAGGCCGCTGATTATCGCGTGCCGGTGTCGGCGCTGTTGCAGCGTCCGGCCGATGCCATCGAGCGTCCGCAACAGGCGGTTCATCCCAGGATTCCGCTGCCCCGCGGTCTCTTTGCGCCGGAGCGCCGCAATTCGCGCGGGGTCGAATTCGGTGAGCGTGCCGCACTCGACCAGCTGCTGGCCGACATCAGGGCCGAGGCGATCGATCTCAAGCCCATCCCCGATGCCACACCGGATCGGGCCAACGCAGCGGTGACTGCCGCGCGCGCCGGCTTTGTCGCCTGGAGCCGGACGCCGGCGGCTGCGCGCGCGGCGGCGCTGGAGCAGGCTGCGCATCTTTTGGAAAGCCGCAGGGCCCATTTCATCGCGCTGCTGCAAGCCGAGGGCGGCAAGACGCTGGACGACGCGCTGTCGGAGCTGCGCGAGGCCGCCGATTTCTGCCGCTATTATGCCGCGCAGGGCCGCAAATTGTTCGGCGTTGACGCCGCCATGCCCGGCCCGACCGGCGAGAGCAATGCGCTCGCTATGCGCGGCCGCGGTGTCTTCGTCGCGATCTCGCCGTGGAATTTTCCGCTCGCGATCTTCCTCGGCCAGGTCACAGCGGCGCTGATGGCCGGCAACAGCGTTGTCGCAAAGCCTGCCGAGCAGACGCCGCGCATCGCGCGCGAGGCCGTAGCCCTGCTGCACCAGGCTGGCATCCCCAAGAGCGCGCTGCATCTCGTCACCGGCGACGGCCGCATCGGTGCCGTGCTGACCGCGCATGCTGACATCGCGGGAACTGTCTTTACCGGCTCGACCGAGGTCGCTCGCAGCATCAACCGCGAGCTCGCCGCCAAGGACGGACCGATCGTGCCGCTGATCGCGGAGACCGGCGGCACCAACGCCATGATTGCGGACGCGACCGCGCTGCCCGAACAGGTCGCCGACGATGTCGTGACCTCTGCCTTCCGTTCCGCCGGCCAGCGCTGCTCGGCGCTGCGGCTGTTGTTCGTGCAGGAGGACGTCGCCGACCGCATGATCGAGATGATCGCGGGCGCGGCGCGCGAGCTCAGAATCGGCGACCCCAGCGATGTCGCGACCCATGTCGGGCCGGTGATCGATCGCGAGGCCAAGCAGCGTCTCGATGCACACATCGCGCGAATGAAGGGCGAGGCACGGCTGCACTTTGCAGGGCACGCACCGGAGGGCTGCTTCGTCGCGCCGCACATCTTCGAGCTCAAAGAAGCCAGCCAGCTCACCGAGGAGGTGTTTGGGCCGATCCTGCATGTCGTACGCTACCGCGCCGAGAATCTGGAACGGGTCCTGCAAGCGATCGAGCGCACCGGCTACGGCCTCACCCTCGGCGTCCACTCCCGCATCGACGACACTATCGAGGCCATCATCGATCGAGTCCAGGTCGGCAACATCTACGTCAACCGCAACATGATCGGCGCCGTCGTCGGCGTGCAGCCGTTTGGTGGCAATGGCCTGTCCGGAACTGGCCCCAAGGCCGGCGGCCCGCACTATCTCGCGCGCTTTGCGACCGAGCAGACCGTGACCATCAACACCGCGGCGGCCGGCGGCAATGCTGCGTTGCTTGCGGGGGAGGAGTGAGGCCCTGCAGCGGGCGCCGTTGCATCCTGCCGAAACATCGGTCTAATGCTCCCACGAGGCGCCCGCGCCAATTCCAGCGCGCGGGAAACGACAAGAGCGAGGGAGCAACGCCGCGATGGAAAAGGGCATCTTTGCCGGGCTGAAGGTTCTGGACTGCGCGAGCTTCATCGCAGCGCCCGCGGCCGCGACCGTGCTGTCGGATTTCGGCGCCGACGTCGTCAAGATCGAGCCGCCCGGCACTGGGGATCCCTACCGCAATCTGCCGAACCTTCCGGGCTATCCGACCGGTGAGCACAATTTCGCCTGGCTGCTGGAGGCGCGCAACAAAAAGAGCATCGCGCTCGACCTCTCCAAGCCGGAAGCGCAGGCCGTGCTCTATAAGCTGGTGGCGGAGGCCGACGTCTTCATCACCAATATGCCGCCGCCGGTGCGCGCCAAGCTCGGCATCACCTATGACCACCTCGCCCATCTCAACGACCGGCTGATCTACGCCTCCTTCACCGGCTATGGCGAGAAGGGCGAGGAAGCCAACAAGCCCGGCTTCGACAGCAATGCCTATTGGGCGCGCTCCGGCCTGATGGACCTCGTCCGCGCCGATACCGACACGACACCGGCCCGCTCCGTCGCCGGCATGGGCGACCATCCCTGCGCCATGGCCTTCTATGGCGCCATCGTCACCGCGCTGTATCAGCGCGAGAAGACCGGCAAGGGCTCGCATGTCGCTTCCAATCTGATGGCCAATGGCGTCTGGGCCGCGAGCGTGCTGGCGCAGGCGAAACTCTGCGGCGCCAAGTTCGGCGAGCGGCGCCCGCGCGAGCGCGCGCTGAACGCGGTGGCCAACCACTACCAGTGCAAGGACGGCCGCTGGCTGATCCTGTCCCTGCTCAACGAGGAGCGGCAGTGGCCGACGCTGGCGCGCTGCCTCGGGCGCGAGGACTTGATCGACGATCCGCGCTTCGTCACCAAGGCCGACCGCCACGCCCGCTCGGTCGAGCTGATCAAGATTCTGGACGACACCTTCGCCACCAAGGATCTCGCCGAATGGCGCAGGATCCTCGACGGCAATGGCCTCGTGTTCGGCGTCGTTGCCATTCTCGACGACATCCCCAACGACAAGCAAATGCTCGACAATGAGGTTCTGGTGCCGTTCGAGAACGACACCATGCTCACCATCAACAGCCCGATCTGGATCGACGGCGCCAGGAAGGTGCAGCCGCGCAAGCCGCCCGCTGTCGGCGAGCACAGTGACGAGATTTTGCGCAAGGCGGGATACGACGAGGCGGCGATCAAGCAGCTGCGGGGTTCGGGGGCGGTGGGTTAGGAGCCGCACTCGCACGGCATCGTCATCGCGAGCGCTGCGAAGCAATCCAGAATCCCCCCGCGGATGCATTGCTGGATTGTTTCGCTATGCTCGCAATGACGGCGCGAGACCGTCTCGGTATAATGATCGGCAGCGCATCCCGTCTGCCTGCGAGGTCCCATGCCCAGCTACCGCCTGCACTACTTCCCCGAATCCGGCAACAGCTACAAGCTGGCGCTGATGCTGACGCTTTGCGGCGAGAAATTCGAGCCGGTCTGGACCGATTTCGGCGGCGGCGTCACGCGCACCGCGGAATGGCGCAGGGCGGTGAACCCGATGGGTGAGATCCCCGTGCTCGAAATCAACGGCGTGAAGATGACGCAGACCGCGCCGCTCCTGCTCAAGCTTGCCGATCAGTACGGGCGCTTTGGCGCTGATACGGACGAGGAAAAATTCGAGCTGTTGCGCTGGCTGTTCTGGGACAACCACAAGCTCACCGGCTACATGGCGACCTATCGCTTCATGCGCGCCTTCACCGCCAAAAACGATCCGCAGGTGCTCAAGCATTTTCGCCGACGGCTCGAGGACTTCCTCGGCATCCTCGATGAACACCTCCAGCACAATGAATTCGCGATCGGCGCAAAGCCGACGGTCGCCGATATCTCGATGATGGCCTATCTGCATTATCCGAGTGACGAGCACGGCTTCGACTTCGCGGCGAGCCATCCGGCCATCCACGCCTGGCTCGGCCGCATGGCCGCACTGCCCGGCTGGAAGCCGGCCTATGAACTGCTGCCAGGAAAACGGATGACGAATTACGCCAAGTGAGGGCGCCGACTACCGCACGGCCAGCCAGCCGAGCGTAAACAGGATCCCGCCGATGATGACCACCATCGCGACCGCCCAGGTGCTAACGCGGATGCTGCCGGTGACCTGCTTGGCTTCCTCGTTGTGCGCAATCTCGCGATTGCGCTCCTTGTTGGCTTCGCTCGGATCCGTCATGGGTCATCCAAATCGGTTTAGCGCGTCTTGATGAAGCACATGCCGATGCGGCGCGAGGCCGCAGCAGCCTGACAGGTAAGGCCTTTAGCACAGCTCCATGACGTAAAACTCTTGTCCGTCGTTCCCGATCCCGCATTTTGCAGGGAACAATGCGCGCCCCAGCCGTCCTGATATTCGGTCCCGGCCAGTTCGTGGCCACCGCGGGTCTGTGGCCGGCTGGCAAATCCGCGTGAGAAATCGGGACGTTTGCCCGCGGCGAATGCGGTCAGGATGTCGCGGCGGCGGAGCTGGTCGCCGAAGAAATGCGGCGAGGCCGGCACGTTGGCGGAGTTGGAGGACTTGTCCGCAAGCCAATCCACGCCCGGGAAATGGAAGCCTCCGATGCCGCGGGTCTGGTGGCAGCCGGCACAAGTGACGTCGTTGAGACGGCGCTGAAAGCCCGCGGCCGAGCGGACGTTCTGCAGCTCGATGCCGCGCGCGGCAGCCTGGTTCAAGGCACCGACCACATCGTCATCGCCGAAAACGGGAACGTCGCTGCCCTCCCCTTTTCCTTCTCCTTGCATCATGCCGAACTCTGGCTGCAACACCGAGGCATCGAGCCCGGCAGGTGTCGGCACCACCGCAGATGTCGCCAGGAATTTTTCCGGGATCAGCACCGTGCCGCGATCGAACTCGCGCAGGTTTTCGGGCGCGAGCAGCCAATCCCTGAACTCGCGCCGAAGCGCATCGTCGGCAAGGATTCGGTCGCGGTCGATTTGGTTCTCCAGCGTCGCTTCCTCGAACGTTTTCCTCGCAGCGTCGTACTTGAACACCTTGAGCAGATAGTCGGAGCGAAAATCGTGCAGCGCCGATTTCGGCGCGATGGAGACCTGGATGTTAGTCTCGATGCGGTCGAGCATGGCAGGCGAGGAGCGACTGCCGATCAACTCCTGCCAGTCGCCATTGTCGAGCCAGCGGCGCGCGATCTCGGCGCAGGTGACGCGATTGTTCCCGTCCGTCTGGCGCGCGTCGCGCGCCTTCATCACCAGATTGAGCGTCATCGGCAGGCGCGTTGCGGTGTTGCCGCCCTCCGGCCTGCTCTCGTAACGCGCGAGACGGTAGATCAGCCGGATCTCGCCGCAGGACTCTTCCGAGACATAGGCGCGGTCCATACGGTTGACGATGCCGGCCAGCACGAAACGCGTGTCGGGCGATTTCAGATTGGCTCGGTCGAACAATTGCACGTCAAAGCCCTCGCCGACGCCGATGGTCTCGCCCGGGTATGTCGCCTTGTACCGAGCGATGTAGCGGTCCAATTCCGCATCGATCGCCGGCGGAATCGCTTTGAGCTGCGGCAACGACGAGAACAGCAGGTCCGTCGTGAGCGGAACGTCGGCGTTCCGTTCCGGCTTTAGCAGGCTCACGATCGTGAGAGCATCGCTCTGATCGAGCCGGCGCAACAGATCAGGATCGGTGATCGCCGTGCCGCGCGTCAATTGCGCGCTCTCCGCCGCGGAAAGCGAGACGACACCGCCAAAGAATGCGGCGGCGGCAACGACAATTCGCAAGGCGCGGCTCATGCCCCAAGTAACACCGCGCCGACCAGCCTATTCAAGCAAAAAGGCGTCTCACGCGGTGGTGAAGCGCCTTTTCGAAGGCCGGATAGAGGGCTCAACGCGCGACGATCAGGCCCTTGCTGGTGACGACCACCCAGCGGCCGTCCTGGCGGCGGATCGCATCGACGCGGCCGACGCCGGGGATGGGATCGCCGGGATATACCTCGTAGAGGCCGTCGCGGCCTTCGATCAGCGCGCCGCCATTGGCTGCGTTGCGCAGCCTCCAGCCTTCGATCGTCGGCAGGCGGCCGACCTCGGTCTTGGGCGCGGCGGGTGCCGGCGCAGCTGCGGCGGTCGCAACCTGGGCCGGCGCGATCGAGCCGGTGGTCTCCTTGGCGGGCGCGGCAGCTGCGGCCTGCGCAAGGGCCGCTGGCGGCGCGGCGCGGAGTTTGTCGACGGTCTCCGACAGTTTTGCGATCTTGGCCAACGGCTCGGCCTGCGCCTTCTCGAGCTTGTCGAGGCGGTCGTTGGTCCGGTTGAACTGACTGACGTCGGTCTTGGAGGAGCGCTCGACATTGGCCTTCAGCGCGACGAGGTCGGCATCGATCCGAGCGACGGAAGCGTCCAGCGCGCTGGTATCGGCGACCTGTACCGGCGCCGGGGCCGGGCCGGCAAAGTGCATCATCCCGGCGGTCGCGAGCGCGCCGCTGATCGCGCCGACGCAAGCAGCGATCGCCACCACCGCAGCCATCGCCGACAGGCGGCGCTTGCCGCCGGTTTCGCGCGGCTCCTCCGCCTTCACATGCGGGGCAAAGTCCTCGCGATCCCAGGAGCGTTCCGAAGGTGCCATTACAATCAGCTTGCCGGGCTCGGGCTTGGGTTCAGTCCTGGACTCAGCTTTGGACTGAGCCTTGGGTTCAGTCTTGGATTCGAACTTCGGCACCTTGATCCTTGATGCCTCGATTTTTGGCGGCTCGATCTTGACCGGGTCGGCTTTGGGCGGCGCCTCGTGGTCAGGGGCGATCGAGGGGGCGTCGATCCCGGCGGCCTCGACGGTCTGCGACGCGGTCGCTGCGGCTTCGACGGCGCCATGATCCAGGGCGGCCTGCTCGGGCATTGGTTCGCTCACGGCTCAAATACTCCAGTCTAGGTTGACCTTTTGGTAACTTTCATTGCTTGCGAAATCCTTACCTCGGGACCCGCTTACCGAAGTTTTAGGAACTCGTCCGAGGCCGAATTTGGCCGGGAAAGTGGAACCGGCGTGGCGGCGTGCAACAAATTGTCAGCGGAGGCGGCATTGGGGCGCATTGCGCCCGTAGGATTCATTCGCGAGGCAGGGCGCCTCTCCGACGTGGTCCTGGCCTTGGCCAAGACCAGCGAGATCACATCACCACGGGCGCATCCGGCAGCTCGTTCGAATGCGGTCTTTGCGGCGGGAAATGCCGCGCCAGCTCGCGCGACACGGCCTCAATGCCCGCGATCACGCCGCGTTCGAACTGGCCCGCCCTGAACTCGGTCTCCATCGCGCGGCAGATGCTCTCCCAGCGCTCGGCTCCAACCCTCGCGTCGATGCCGCGGTCGGCGACGATCTCGACGTCGCGGTCGGCGAGCAGGAGGTAGATGAGAACGCCGTTGTTGTGCTCGGTGTCCCAGATGCGCAGATGCGAGAACATGTCGAGCGCGCGCGCGCGCGCCGGCTGGTTGCGGAACAGCGGCGCACCATCGAGCGCGCCTTCGACGACGAAGCGGACCTGGCCGGAATGGGTGGCTTCGCCCCGCTTGATCGCCTGCTCGATGCGGTCGAGCACGGCCTGCGGAAAAATCCGCTTCGCCCGCCAATGATGCTGCACGAGGTGCCTGGTGATGCGCTTGATGCTCATGACCTACCAACTCCCCGAGGCGCCGCCGCCGCCAAAACTGCCCCCGCCGCCGCTGAAGCTATCATCGCTGCTCGACGATCCGCTGCTCCAACCGCCTCCCGATGAGCCGCTCGACCATGAGCCGCCGCGCGAGCGGCCCGTGCCTGGCGTTGCCGCCGAAAACAGATCGGCGATAAACCCGATGATAAAGCCGAGTACGCCGACCGCCGCGGCGAGCGCGGCAGAGCCGAGGATGAGCCAAGTCACCGCGGCAATGATGCCGCCGGTCACCAATGATCCGAGCAGCCGCCCCAGCATCGCGCGGAAGACCCCGCCGATGCCTATGGAAGCGAATAGCGCCACGGCAAATGCCGGCACGAGATCGTCCAGATTGTGGGCGAAGTTGACGCTGCGCGAGGGTGACGGCAACGGCTCGCCATCGATGACCCGCATCATGCGATCGACACCATCCGAGATGCCACCGCTGAAATTGCCGGTCCTGAATTTCGGCGTGATGACTTCATCGATGATCCGCCTCGAAGTGACGTCGGTGAGCACGCCTTCGAGGCCATAGCCGACCTCGATGCGCAAATGCCGGTCGTTCTTGGCGACGATGAGGATGGCGCCGTCGTCAACCTTCTTGCGTCCGATCTTCCAGGCCTCGGCAACGCGGATCGAGAACTGCTCGATCGTCTCCGGCTGTGTGGTCGGCACGATCAGGACGGCGAGCTGGCTGCCCTTCCGATTCTCGAAGTCGCGCAGCTTTTGCGACAGCGTAGCGATCTCGGCGCTCGAGAGCGTGCCGGTCTGGTCAACCACGCGGCCGGTCAGTTGGGGGATGGCGATGTCTGCGTGGGCGGGGAGCGCGAAGGCGAAAAGAAGTGCGACGGCGAGAACAAACGACGAGAAGACCGAAAGGGCCCACCACACCCTCGCTGTCATCGCCCGGCTTGCCGTCTTCGCTGACGCTTCGCCGGCCCAATACCGAGGTGCCCGGCGAAGCCCTTGGCGGAGCCGGGACCGGGCGATCCAGTATTCCAGAGACGCAGGCGAGATACGGAGAGGCCGCGGCGTACTGGATTCCCCGCTTTCGCGGGGAATGAGAGCGGTGATTGAGACTTGGCGCATTCGCGAAACGACGCGCCTACTTCGACGGCGCCGGCGCCGGGTTGAAGTCCACCTTCGGCGCGGTCGAGATCTCTTTCTCGTTCTCGACCGAGAAATTCGGCTTCTCCTTGTAGCCGAATGCCATCGCGGTGAGGTTGGTCGGGAACGATCGGACCGTGACGTTGTACTCCTGCACGGCCTTGATGTAGCGGTTTCGCGCCACAGTGATGCGGTTCTCGGTGCCTTCGAGCTGCGACATCAGATCCTTGAACAGGGCATCCGATTTGAGCTGCGGATAATTCTCGGTGACGACGAGGAGCCGCGACAGCGCGCTGGAGAGCTCGCTTTGGGCGGCCTGGAATTTCTGGAAGGCTGCGGGATCGTTCAGCACCTCCGGCGTTGCCTGGACGCTGCCAACCTTGGCGCGCGCATTGGTGACGCCGAGCAGCACGTCCTTTTCCTGCTGGGCAAACCCCTTCACCGAATTGACCAGATTGGGGACGAGATCGGCGCGGCGCTGATACTGGTTCACGACTTCGGACCAATTGGCCTTGATCTGCTGGTCCTCGCTCTGGATCGCGTTGTAGCCGCAATTGGCCAAGCTCAGCGAGGCCAGCGCTGCCAGCACGGTCAGGATCTTGCGCATCAAATTTCTCCCGGTGGAATCTGGCGCAAGCTACCAGATTGGGCGCGTGAGAAAAGCAGCCGACTGACGCAAGCCTCTTGCCTATCCCTGGACGACATAGTCAACTCGGATAAAACAAGAACGGAAACGGCAAGGGAAAGCGATGAGCTCGTTCGAGACCATCCTCGTGGAGCGGCCGGAGCCGCCGATTGCCCGGATCGTGATGAACCGGCCCGACGCGCGCAACGCGCAAAACCTGCAAATGACCTATGACCTCAACGCCGCCTTCGATGCGGCCGTGCAGGACGACGCGGTCAAGGTGATCATCCTGGCCGGCAACGGTCCGCACTTTTCGTCCGGGCATGATCTGCGTCCCGGGGCTAAAAATGCCGCGGGCGTCGATTTTCCGCCGATCGGAAATTGGGGTGGCTTTGCCGAGCCCAATGCTCACGGCCGCTTCGCGCGCGAGCAGGAGATCTATCTCCAGATCACGCGGCGCTGGCGCAACCTCGCCAAGCCGACCATCGCCGAAGTGCACGGCAAGTGCATCGCCGGCGGGCTGATGCTGGCCTGGGCCTGCGACCTCATTATCGCCAGCGACGATGCGCAGTTCTGCGACCCTGTCGTCACCATGGGCGTCTGCGGCGTCGAATGGTTCGTCCATCCCTGGGAGCTCGGCCCACGCAAGGCCAAGGAGTTCCTGTTCACCGCCGATAGCTGGAGCGCCCAGGAGGCGCATCAGCTCGGTATGATCAATCAGGTCGTCCCACGCGCGGAGCTGTCAGCAAGCGTGCTGGCGTTGGCGCGCCGGATCGCGACGAAACCGTCCTTCGCGCTGAAGCTAACCAAGGAGGCCGTCAACCGCTCGGTGGACGTGATGGGCCAGCCTGCCGCGATCGACCAGGCCTTTGCACTGCATCAGCTCTGCCATGCCCACAATCTCCAGGAGTACGGCATGATCGTCGATCCCTCCGGCCTGCATCCCTCGGTGCGCAAGCCGCCGGCGGCGGAGTAGGCACATGGACCTCAATCTCAGTGACGAGCAGCGCCTGCTGCGCGAGAGCGCGGAACGCTTCGTAGCCGAAAGCTACGATGCCGCTCACCGCCGCACGATGGCAAGCGATCCGCTCGGCTTCAGCCCGGCCATCTGGAGGCAGTTCGCCGAGCTCGGCTGGCTGGCGTTGCCGCTTCCCGAAGAGTTCGGTGGGCTCGGCGGCGGGGCGGTCGATGTCGGCATCCTGATGGAAGCCTTAGGCCGCGGGCTGGTGTCGGAGCCCTATGTCGCAACCGTGGTGCTGGGGGCCGCGCTGATCGCTAGATGCGGCACCACGGCGCAAAAGCAGGCGAGCCTGCCCAAGGTCGGCGACGGATCACTGAAGCTCACCTTGGCACATTCCGAGCGCGCGGCGCGGTTCGATCTCGCCAAGGTCGCAACCAGCGCCAACAAGACGTCGCAGGGCTGGCATCTGGCCGGCAAAAAGATCGCGGTGCTCGACGGGCATGCTGCCGACGAGATCATCGTCTCCGCACTCATGCATGACCATCACGGACCTTCGGAACGGATCGGCCTGTTCGTGGTGCCGGCGACGGCACCGGGCCTCACAATCGCCGACTACGCTCGCCTCGGCGGCGGACGCGCCTGCAACATCGAGCTGTCGGACGTGCAGCTTCCCGAAGGCGCCCTGCTTGGCGACGGCAGCGATGCTCTGCCCGCGATCGAATGGGCCGTCGACCGCGCCATGGCTGCGCTAGGTGCGGAAGCCGTCGGCATCATGCAGACGCTGCTCGACACCACGCTCGAATACACCAAGATCCGAAAGCAGTTCGGCCGTCCGCTCTCGGCCAACCAGGTGATCCGCCACCGCCTGGCCGACATGGCGATGCAGGTCGACGAGGCGCGCTCGATGGCGCTGCGCGCCGCACTGAAAGCCGACGCCGAACCCGTTGAGCGCGCGCGGGCTGCGTCGGGTGCGAAGGCCAAGATCGGCAAGTGTGCGCGCTTCGTCGGCGAGCAATCGATCCAGCTCCATGGTGGCATGGGCGTCACCGAGGAGCTCGAGGTCGGCGCCTATTTCAAGCGGCTGGTCGCCTTCGACACGCTGTTCGGCGGCAGCGCGCACCACTATGCCCGCCACGCCCAGCTTGGCCGTACCAAACTGCCGGCCTGATACGAGGAGCGCTTCATGGACCTGTCGTTCAATGCCGAGGAGCGCGCCTTCCAGGACGAGGTGCGCGGCTTCATTGCGAAAAACCTCACCGAGGAGATGAAGCGCGCAACCGCGCTGACGCCCTCGGTGTTCTCCGATCCTGACATCGGCAAGGCCTGGCAGCGCGCGCTGCACCGGCAGGGCTGGGGCGCGCCGGGCTGGCCGGTCGAATATGGCGGGCCGGACTGGACCCCGGCGCAGCGCTGGATCTTCGAGACCGAATGCGCACGCGCCGGCGTGCCGAACGTCAATGTGATGGGCGTGAAGATGGTCGGCCCCGTCATCATCGGCTTCGGCAGCCCCGAGCAGAAGAATTTTTATCTGCCGCGTATTCTCTCAGGTGACGATTATTGGTGTCAGGGCTATTCCGAGCCAGGCTCGGGCTCCGATCTGTCGTCGCTGAAGACGCGCGCGGTGCGCGACGGCGACGACTACATCATCAACGGCACGAAAATCTGGACCACGCATGCCCACCACGCCAACCGCATGTTCGCACTGGTGCGCACCAGCGACGGGCCGCGGCAGCAGGACGGCATCAGCTTCATCCTGATGGACATGAACACGCCTGGTATCACCACGCGCCCGATCCTCACCATCGGCGGCGACCACGAGGTCAACCAGGTGTTCTTCGACGACGTGCGCGTGCCCGTCGCCAACCGCGTCGGCGAGGAAGGCAAGGGCTGGACCTATGGCAAATATCTGCTCGAGTTCGAGCGCGGCTCCGGCATCGCCTCGGCGAAGCTGCGCGAGGGATTGAGGGCGATCGCGGATCTTGCCGGGTCCGACCTCACGGGCCGCGCGATCGACAGTCCTGACATCGCAACGCGCATCTCCGAGGTCGAGGTCGACATCGACGCGCTTGAAATGACCGAGCTGCGCGTGCTCTCGGCGCTGCAGACCGGACAAAATCCCGGCGCGGTGTCGTCGATCCTGAAGCTGCGCAACAGCGAAATCCGGCAAGCCGTGACGCGATTAGGGGCCGACGTGATCGGTCACGACGCCCTCGCGGTGGAGCCGATGCGGCCGCTCTACAGGCTCAACCACGAGCCGCCGGTCCCGGAGGAGATGCTGACGGTGATCCCGGAATATCTCAACGGGCGAGCATATACGATCTTCGGCGGCACCTCGGAGATCCAGCGCGACATCATCGCGAAGATGATGCTGGGGATTTGAATCTGGCTTCGTAGCCCAGATGGAGCCCCTTGCTCCGTGTGTCGTCCCCGCGGAGGCGGGGATCCATAACCACAGCGAGAGGTGGTTACGGGGACTCGGAGTTACCAGCTTCCCACCAAACCACTCTCTGTGGTTATGGATCCCGGGTTCGCGCTTTGCGCGCCCCGGGATGACGAGCTGAGCTTGACGCAGCAGCTAACGCAACAACGCGCCAGGCCTACCCCGCCTTCGCGTCCCGGATCGCCTGCCAGATCTTCTGCGGCGTCAGCGGCGTATTGAGCTGGGTGATGCCGAGCTCGGCCAGCGCGTCCATCACGCCATTGGTGACGCAGGGCGGACCACCGATGGCGCCGGACTCGCCGCAGCCCTTGGCCCCGAGCGGATTGGTGCGGCAGGGCGCGGAATCGTCGAGCGTCACCACAATCGGCGGAACGTCGTCGGCGCGCGGGATGCAGTAATCCTGGTAGCTCGCGGTGAGGAGCTGACCGTCGGCATCGTAGGACACGCCCTCATACAACGCCTGACCGATGCCTTGCACAACGCCGCCATGGATCTGCCCGGTGACCAGCATCGGGTTCACGGCAACGCCGACGTCGTCGACGGTGGTGTAGCGCACGACGCGGGAAACGCCGGTCTCGGGATCGATCTCGACCTCGCAGATATGGGTGCCGTTCGGCCAGCTCGGCCCATCCACCTCGCCTTCGGAATTGACGCTGAGCTTGGCGCCGGTCTCCTTCTCGGCGAGATCGAACAGGCTGATGCGGCGGTCGGTGCCGACCACGGTGAGCATGCCGCCCTGATATTCGATGTCCTCGATCGAGGTCTCCAGCACGTTCGCGGCCTTCTCGCGCGCCTTCTGGATGAGGTCGTTGGAGGAGACGGCCACGGCGGTGCCGCCGACGAACAGCGAACGGGAGCCGACGCTGCCAAAGCCCATGGCGAGATCAGTGTCGCCTTGGACGACGTCGATCTTGTCCATGGGAATGCCGAGGGTGTCGGAGATCATCTGGGTGTAGGTGGTCTGCAAGCCCTGCCCCATCGCCATGGTGCCGGAATGCAGGACGACGCGGCCTTGCGAGGTCGCGTGCAGGCTGACCTTCTCGGTATGGGCGCGGCCGCCGGTCCATTCGATGTAGGAGGTGAGACCGCGGCCATAGAGCAGGCCCTTCTTCCTGGCCGCCTTCTTGCGCGCGGCAAAGCCGTCCCAGTCGGCGAGCTTCACGGCGCGGTCGAGCATGTGCGCGAAGGCGCCGGAGTCATAAACCTGGCCCGCGGCATTCGTATAAGGCAGCTGCGCCGGCTTGATGTAGTTGGCCTTGCGGATCGCGCGCGGATCCATGCCGATCTTTCGCGCAGCCGCGTCGAACAGGCGCTCGACGATGAAGACGGCTTCGGGACGGCCCGCACCGCGATAGGCACCGACCGGGGCGGTGTGGGTCATCACCGACTTCACCTCGAAATGCACCAGCGGCAGATCGTAGACGCCGGTCTGCACGAACGGCCCGAGCACCAGCGGGATGATATTGGCCGCACCCGAGGAATAAGCGCCGGTGCAGCCGATCGACTTGACGCGATAGGCCAGCACCTTGCCCTTTTCATCCAGCGCGAAGGAAGCGGTCGAGGTGAGATCGCGGCCATGGGTGCCGCCGACGAACTCGTCGGTGCGGTCGCCGCGCCAGCGGATCTTCTTGTTCAGCTTGGTCGCGGCATAGGCGACGATGCCGTCCTCGGGATAGAGGTTGGTCTTCTGGCCGAAGCCGCCGCCGATGTCGCCGACCAGCACCCGCACGCTGTCCTTGGGACGCTTGAGCACGGCCTCCGCCAGCACGTCACGAGTCGAGGCCGGTGTCTGCGACTGCACGTGCAGCAGGAGCCGTCCCGTCTTCTTGTCGATTTCGGCGATGGTCGAGCGCGGCTCCATTGCGGATGGAACGAGGCGTTGGCTGACGAGATCGAGCTCGACCGTGTGCGCCGCTTTGGCAAAGGCCTCGTCCACCTTGGCTGCATCGCCATAGCTCATCGCGCCGACGATGTTATCGGGCGCGTCCGGCCACACCACGGGCGCACCGGGCTTTACGGCCTCCACCGGGTCGACCACCGCAGGCAGCACGTCGTATTCGACCACGATCGCTTCGGCCGCGCTCTGCGCCTCCACGCGCGAGGCGGCCACGACGGCGGCGACCGCTTCGCCGGCGTAGCGCACGACTTCATGGGCCAGCAGCCGGCGCGGCGGCACCGTCATCGGCTTGCCGTCGGGACGCTTGAAGATGTTCAGCGTCGGAATGCTGCCGATGTCGTCCTTGACGAGGTCGGCGCCGGTATAGATCGCGGTGACGCCAGGCATCGACGCCGCGGCGCTGGTGTCGATCGAGACGATCTTCGCGTGCGCATGCGGCGAGCGCAGCACGTGCAACCACAGCGCGCCGTCCGCCGGTTTGTCGTCAATGAATTGCCCCTTCCCGGTGAGCAGCCGCTGATCTTCCAAACGCTTGACGGGCTGGCCCGCTCCGAAACGCAAATTGCCGGGAAGAATGTTCATTCCGTTATGTCCTTGAAATCCGGAAAACGACCGCGGCGGTTTTAGCCGATTTTGCAGTCGATACAACCGAGCCGCAGCACATCAGCATTGCGTGCCACGCCTCCATTGGCCGCGCAGATTGCGACGTCAGGAACGCTCGATGTCGATGATGCCCACATTCACGTCGCGGGTGTCCGAGCCCCGCTTGACAGTGAGGCGAATGGTCTTCCCGGCGCCGGCCTGCTCCAGCGCATCGGTCAAGTCGGAGAGGCGCCGCACCGGCTTGCCTTCCACCGCGGTGATGATGTCTCCGACCGCGCCAGTCGAAAAGTTGACCCCGCGAATCCCCGCCCGCTCCGCAGGGCTGCCGGGGGCGGTCCGCACCACGATCACCCCTTGGGCGCCAAGCCGCGTGGAAACATCCTCACTGGCGGCCACGATGCCGATACCGGGCGTCGGCACGCGACCGTTGCGGATGAGTTCGGGGACAATCCGGTTCACGACATCGACCGGCACCGCAAAGCCGATGCCGGCGTTCGAGCCGGACGGCGATATGATCGCCGTTGTGACGCCAATCAGGCGGCCTGCGGAATCCAGCAGCGGCCCGCCTGAATTGCCTGGGTTGATCGCGGCATCAGTCTGGATGACGTTGGCAATCTCCCGGCCGCCATGGGTCGGAAGCCTGCGCTTGAGAGCACTGATGATGCCGCTGGTCATGGATTGATCCAGCCCGAAGGGATTGCCAATCGCAAAGGCGGATTGCCCGACCTTCAGATCGTTCGAACTGCCGAGAGCCACCGGCGGAGGGAGTTCGCGCACACTCCGGATTCGCAGGACCGCAAGATCGTAGTTGGGAGCGGTACCGACCAGGTCGACCTGGGCCACCTCTCCGGACGCAAAGCGCACGGCGATCTCGCCGCCATTGGCCACGACGTGATTGTTCGTCACCAGGTGCCCCTCGGCGTCCCAAACGAATCCCGTGCCGGAAGCGCCGCCCTGGCCCTCCTCACCCATGAGAGGACTGGCCGCCGATTTCACCGCTACCTGGACAACCGAAGGCGATACGCGCTCGAAGATGTCGATCGTGGCCTTTTCGGCCTCCGACAGCGGCCCGCGCTGCTCGACGGCTCGCGCGGCGGGCGTGGTCCACGGCGCATGCTGGATTTTCGCGGCAGTGACCACGAGTAGCAGAGCGGCCAGAGCTGCCGCGGCAATTCCGTAGCGACGATTCATGGGTGATCACCGCGGTATACTGAAGACAATGCTCAGATGCTCATCCTAAGGTGGCGGATCTCGCTCACGCAGCAACGTCGCAAGCGCCTGGAAGTTTCCTGATCGAAGCAGATAGGGAATAGTTCGGCTTGCGGCAGCACCTGGGGGCATATTGCCGCGTGACAATCGGCTATGCCAGCTCCCGCAACGCCGCTTCCACCATCCTGCGCTGCTCGGCCGTCAGCGCGGCCTGCGGCGGGACAGGGTCGCTGACGTCGTAGCCCTGGATCGAAAGCCCCGCCTTGATGCAGGCGGCGAGATTAAAGCGGGCAAAGGCCTCGTTGATGCGCCACAGCCGGCGCTGAAGCTTCATGGCCTCCTCCCAGCGACCAGCCTTGCAGAGCTCGTACAGCGCAACGCTCTGGCGCGGGATGATGCAGGCCGGACCTGCCATCCAACCGAGACCGCCGATCAGCATCACCGCGACCGGGATATGGGCGGAGGCCGAGAACACCCGCAAGGCATCGCCGCAGCGGTTCATGATCGAGAGCAGCCGGCCGGTGTTGGTCGAGGCGTCCTTTAGCCGATGCGCGGATGCTCGGCGAGGCGCGCGATGACATCGAGGGTGAGGTCGGAGCGTTGGAATTGCGGATTGGTGTAGATGACGACGGGAATGTCCACGGCATCGGCGATGGCGCGGAAGTAGGATTCGACCTGGGCATCGGCGAGCGAGAAATAGGCCTCCAAAATCGCCAGGATGCCGTCGGCACCGAGCTTCTGGTACGCTTTCGCCTGCGCCAGCGTCCGCGATCGAGGTTGAAGCGACGCCCGCGACCACCGGCACGCGGCCCTTGGCCGCCTCGATCGTGGTCTGCACGATCGCCATGCGCTGCGCGGCATTGAGATAGGCGAACTCGCCGGTCGAGCCGAGCGGCGTCAGACCGTGCACGCCGGCGGCGATTAGATCGTCGCAGAGCTTGCCGAGGACTTCGGTGCGCACCGTGCCGTCGGCATCGACGGGCGAGACGAGATAGGGAAAGACACCGTGGAATTCGGACATATCGGGCGTGGACCCCGGTCAATTGGTTTGCGCCTGAGGCGTATTACCAACGCCTGCGCCGGCGATCAAACCCTGAGAAGGCGCACCCGCGTGCCCCAGGGATCGACGGCCTCCAGGCCGCCCGCAAGCGCCCTGACCCGTGCGCCAACCTTGCGCAGGCGCTCCTCCTGGGCTGCGAGGATGTCCTGCTTCTCGGTCACCAGCGAGAACCAGGCAAGACCCGTCATTTGATCGTCGCGCTGGCCGGCACCCTGGCTCTGCCAGACATTCATGCCGAGGTGATGATGATAGCGGCCCGAGGAGAGGAACGCGGCACCGCTGCGGCGGCGGGTCGGGTCGAGGCCGATGCTGGCGTGATAGAAGCTCTCGGCCTGCGCGAGATCGCTGACGCGCAGATGCATGTGGCCGATGCGCAATCCTTCCGGCGCGCCGGCATAGTCGGCCACGCGCGTATTGGTCAGCGACAGCAAGTCGGGGATGTTGAGCTCGTCGGTTGCCATCTTCACGCCGCCCTCGCTCCACTGCCATTGCGAGGGATCGCGGTCGGCATAGACCTCGATGCCGTTGCCTTCGGGGTCGTCGAGATAGACGGATTCGCTGACAAGGTGATCGGCAAATCCCGACAGCGGCACGCGGTGAGCGGCGGCATGCACCAGCCAGCGCGCGAGATCCTTGCGCGTCGGCATCAGGAAGGCGGTGTGATAGAGGCCGGCGGCGTTGCGCGGCTCGATTGCGGCATCGGGACGGGCTTCCAGCACCAGCAGCGCGACGCCGGCCGTGCCGAGCTTCGCGCCAGTCGCCGAGCGCTCCATCACGGTGAGCCCGATCACGTCGCGGTAGTAATCGGCGAGCTTGTCGAGGTTCTTCACCCGGAGCGTCACCATGCCGACCCGCATCGGCGTGCGGCTGGCATAAGTCGGCCCGCCGCCCTGCGCATTGTCCTCGGCGCGCGCCGCGGCAGCGGCCGCCATTGCGAGAGAGGCCGCGCCGGCGAGCTGAAGCAGAGTGCGGCGGGTGAGATCCATGCTCATTCAGTCAGGGCTCGCGGAAATGGTTGAGGCCGTACAGCGCAATGTCGGGCCGATTGCTACACGTTTCCGTGAGCGGGTCCCAATCACATGTTCGTCGGCCGGCGCTGACGCTGCCCTGGCCACGCGGCCAGTTTCCGGACCGCCTGCGATATCCCAGATTGAGGACAGCTTACAGGAGCCTGCCATGACCGACCCAACTCCTCTGTCTTCACTGTCGTCCGCGCTCGCGGACATGGTGGCGCGCACCGCACCGTCCGTCGTCTCCGTCTACTCGCACCGCTCCCGCGCGAGCGGCTTCGTGTGGAAGCCGGGCCTGATCGTCACGGCCGACGAGGCCCTCGCCGACGAGGGCGCGGTCGAGATCGGCCTTCCCGACGGCAACCGAGTGGCCGCCGCTATCGCCGGCCGCGACCATACGACCGATATCGCGCTGCTGCGCACTGAGGCCGCGATTGCCCCGGTCAAGCTGACCACATCAGTCCCTGCGCTAGGCACGCTGTCGATCGTTGTCGCAACCAACCGCGATGCGCCGAGTGCGGCGCTCGGGATGGTATCGGCGTCCGGCAAGAGCTGGCGCTCCTTACGCGGCGGCGACATCGATGCGCGGATCGAGCTCGACGTCCGCCTGCGCGGTAGCCAGCAGGGCGGACTTGCGCTCGATGCGTCGGGTGAAGCCTTCGGCATGGCCGTGCTCGGACCGCGGCGGGTGCTGGTGATCCCGACGGCGACGATCGCGCGCGTCGCGCCGCAGCTCGAGGCGCGCGGCCGCATCGCGCGCGGTTATCTCGGCGTAGGGCTGCAGCCGGTGCGGCTCGACGACGGTATCGGTGCGATGGTGATGAATGTCGACAGGACCGGACCTTCGGCCGCGGCCGGCATCCGGCAAGGCGACGTGATCGTGGCGGTCAACGACCAGAAACTGTCCGGCGTGCGCGCGCTGTCGCGGACGCTGGGACCTTCCAGCGTCGGCGCGGTGGTCGAGGTCGCGGTTCGCCGCGGCGGCGAGCCGGTCAGCTTCAAGGTCACGGTCGGCGAGAGGCCGGAGGCGTGAGCGAGGACAACGCGCCGGAGATCGTGCTGGCCCTAGAGATCGACGACCCAGCCCTCGCCGATCGCCTGGCCAAGCTGCTCGGCAACGTCGCCGGACTTCGCCTCGTCGCGCCTGGCGAAGACGCCGCGGCGACGATTGTTGCCCGCGATCCGCGCATCATGCCCGGCGACATCGCGCTGACCCAGCGCGAGCTCGACGTGCTGGCGCTGATGGCCGAGGGCGCCTCCAACAAGATGATCGCGCGCCAGCTCGGCATCTCCGTGCACACCGTGAAATTCCATGTCGGCTCGCTGCTCGACAAGCTGGATGCCACCGGCCGCACCGACGCGGTCGCGCATGCGGCGCGCCGCGGCGTGATCGATCTGTGACACCACCGCTTCACGTCGCTGATGCCGCCTTGAAGCTGAGCTGGACGGTGAGGCCCGGCGCATTGTCATGCAGCGCGATCTCGGCGCCATGGAGGCGCGCGACTGCGGCGACGAGACTGAGGCCGAGGCCATTGCCCGGCGTATAGCGGCTCTGCTCGAGCCGGTAGAAGCGCTTGAACACGTAATCGCGTTCCTCCGCGGGAATGCCCGGGCCGTCGTCGGCGATCGCGATCACCGCGCCGCCATCGGCGCTACGGCAGGTGACGGTCACCTGCCCGCCTTTGCGGCCGTGCTTGATCGCGTTGTCGACGAGATTGGCGATGGCATCGAACAAGAGGTCGCGGTCGCCGGTCACCGGCACCTCGCGATCGCTGGCGAGACTGAGCTTTGTGGCGACCTGCTCGGCGGCGGCGTCGTAGAGCTCGACGACCTCGCCGGCGATCTCGGCGAGGTCGAGCCCGCGGAAGGCGCCGGTGCGGGCCCGGGTCTCGATCTCCGATATCCGGGTGATGGAAGCGAACATGCCGAGCACGGCGTCGAGATCGGCGATGGTGTCGCCGATCAGCGCCGCATCCGCCTCGCTGTTGCGCGGGGTGTGATAGGCCTTTTCCAGCCGTCCGCGCATGCGCGTCAGCGGGGTGCGCAGATCGTGGGCGACGTTGTCGCTGACCTGTTTGACCTCCCCCATCAGCGTCTCGATGCGGTCGAGCATTTGGTTGAGGTTTTCCGCGACGCGGTCCCATTCGTCGTTGCTGCCGCGCAAGGGAATGCGCTGGTCGAGGCCGGCGAGCATGATGGCGCGGCTGGTGGCGTTGATTTGCTCGATCCGCCCGACCGTGCGCCGCGTCACCAGCACGGCCGCGAGCCCGGCGAGCACCAGCAGCAGCACGGCGACCGCAGCGATCGCGAGCTCGATCATCTGCGCGAAGGCATCGTGATCGCCGGTCTCGCCGAGCCGGCTCTTCACATAGGCGAGCGTGCCGAAATAGACGTAAGCCATGATCGCTGCGACGATCAGCCCGAACGCCGCGATCGCGATCAGCGCCAGGCGGAAGGTCGAGGAGCGGAGCGTCTTAGCCAGGAGCACGGAGGCAATATCCGATGCCGCGGATGGTGTGGATCAGCGGATAGGCCTGGGCATCGTCGACCTTGCGGCGAACGCGCCCGACATAGACGTCGATGATGTTGGTGGAGGGGTCGAAATGCAGGTCCCAGACGTGCTGGAGCAGCATGGCGCGGGAGACGACGCGGCCCTCGTTACGAACGAGATATTCGAGCAGCTGAAATTCGCGCGGTAGCAGCGGGATCTTACGGCCGCGGCGACTGGCGCTGCGTGCGATCATGTCGATGGCGAGATCCCCGACCCGCAGCAGCGTTTCCTTGGCGATGGTCTCGCTGCGGCGGCCAAGCGCCTCCAAGCGTGCGAGTAGCTCGACGAACGAGAACGGCTTGACGAGATAATCGTCGCCGCCGGCGCGCAGGCCGCGCACGCGATCATCCACCTCGCCAAGCGCGGAAATGATCAGGAACGGCGCAGCGATGCCGTCGTCGCGCAATTGGCGCATCACCGTGATGCCGTCGATATCGGGCAGCATGCGGTCGATAGTGATCACGGCATAGTCGCGGGCGCCGCCCTGGTGAAGCGCTTCGCGTCCCGTGCCGGCGAGATCGACCTCGTAGCCGGAGGTCGTCAGTTCCTCGACGAGCTGGCCTGCGGTCTCCGGATCGTCCTCGACGACCAGGATGCGGCGGTGACCTCCGGTCATGACGAACTCCGCGCGACGATCGCCACCAGACTATCCCGTTCCGGGGCTGAGCGGAACTGCCCGGTGGCGACCGCGACAATGGTGCGGTCCGGCGATGCTAGTACCAATAGTCTCCGCACACATTGACCCATCGCCAGCCATAGGGCGTCCAGCTCCTGCGCCAGCAGCCGTCATAGTAACTGGCATAGATGAAAGGCGCGCCAAAGAAGGCGAAGCGGTGGAAGCGATGATGATGGCGGAAGAAGAAAGCATGCCGGCCAATGAAGGGCCTGCCGTGCCAGCCCGTGCCGGCAAACCGCGGGCCGAAGGCGGTGCGGGTCGCGAATGGCGCACCGGCAAAGCGCGGCCCGATGGCGGCGCGGGCGGCCATTGGTGAACCGGCGAAGCGCGCGCCACCGAAATGAGCGCCGCCCATGCCGCCCACTCGCATGCCCCCGCCACCCATGCCGCCACCACCGACATGCATGCCGCCGCCCCCGAAGTGGCCACCGCCGCCAAACCCGCCATGTCCGCCACCGCCGGCGCGGGCAAGAACGGGCGATGCGACCGCCAGCGTTGCGGCAACTGCCGCTGCGGCGAGGCCTGTGAGAAGCCTGTGTTTCATCGGAAAATCCTCCTTACAGTGCGGTGGTCACACAGCCGCACTCGGAGGTTCAGAAGAGGAGAACGCGCCGTCTCCTTCAACTTACAAATGCGCCAGATTCTGACGCGCGTGTTAGGGAGGCGGCCCACCGCTCTCTCCTCGTCAATTGCAAGCAGCTCTTGCGACGAAGCAAATCCAGACTGTCCAGTGGAGGCAGTCTGGATTGCCTCGCTACTATCCTCGCAATGACGAGGCGATAGAACTCGCTATCCGTGGAGCAGATCACCTCTCCCCGCAAAAGGGCGAGGAGAAGTTGAGACTCACACCCGCTTGCCGCCGTTCTTCTCGGCTGCACGCCGCAACGCCTCCGCAAGCGCGCCGCCGCCGGAGGATTCCTGCTTGCGCGGCGCCGACGAGGTCATGCGCGCGCTGTTGCGCGAATTGTTGTCGCGCTGCATGCCGGGCGCGTCCTTCTTGGCGCCGACCTCGTCATCCAGCCGCAGCGTCAGCGAGATGCGCTTGCGCGCGACCTCGAAGTCCAGCACCTTCACTTTGACGATGTCGCCGGGCTTCACCACCTCGCGCGGATCCTTGATGTAGGTCTTGGACATCGCCGAGATGTGCACGAGGCCATCCTGGTGCACGCCGATGTCGACGAAGGCTCCGAAGGCGGCGACGTTGGTCACGGTGCCCTCGAGGATCATGCCCTTCTTGAGATCCTTGATCTCCTCGACGCCTTCCTTGAACACCGCGGCCTTGAACGCCGGGCGCGGGTCGCGGCCGGGCTTTTCGAGCTCGCGCAGAATGTCGGTGACGGTCGGCAGACCGAAAGTCTCGTCGACGAAATCCTTCGGCTTCAGCGTGCGCACGATCTCGCTGCTGCCGATCAGCGCCTTGATGTCGCTCTTGGTCGCCGCGAGAATCCGGCGCACCACCGGATAAGCTTCCGGATGCACGCCAGAGGCGTCGAGCGGATCCTCGCCGCCGACGATGCGCAGAAAGCCCGCACACTGCTCGAATGCCTTCGGCCCGAGCCGCGGCACGTCCTTGAGCGCCTTGCGCGATTTGAACGGGCCGTTGGCGTCACGGTGCGCCACGATGCTCTGCGCAAGGCCTGTGCCGACGCCCGACACGCGGGCCAGCAGCGGTGCGGAGGCAGTGTTGACGTCGACGCCGACGGCGTTCACGCAATCTTCGACCACGGCATCGAGCGATTTGGCGAGCTTGGCCTGGCCGAGGTCGTGTTGATACTGCCCGACACCGATCGCCTTGGGCTCGATCTTGACCAGCTCGGCGAGCGGGTCCTGGAGCCGCCGCGCGATCGAGACCGCGCCCCGCAGCGTGACGTCGAGGCCCGGCAGCTCTTCCGAGGCGAAGGCGGAGGCCGAATAGACCGACGCGCCCGCTTCGGACACCACGATTTTGGTCATCTTCAGTTCGGGCAGGCCTTTGACGAGGTCGGCCGCGAGCTTGTCGGTCTCGCGCGAGGCGGTGCCGTTGCCGATCGCGATCAGCTCGACGCGATGCTTCAGCGCGAGCCTGCCGAGGGTCGCCAGCGACTCGTTCCATTGCCGCTGCGGCTCGTGCGGATAGATTGCGGTGGTGTCGACCACCTTGCCGGTCGCATCGACCACCGCGACCTTGACGCCGGTGCGGTAGCCGGGATCGAGCCCCATGGTGACGCGGGTGCCGGCGGGCGCGGCGAGCAGGAGGTCGCGCAGGTTCGAGGCGAACACGCGAACGGCCTCGGTCTCGGCCGAATTCCACAACCGCATGCGCAGGTCGATGTTGAGATGCACCTGGATCTTGGTGCGCCAAGCCCAGCGGACGGTGTCGATCAGCCAGCGGTCGCCGGGGCGCTTGAGGTCGGCGATGCCGAACCGCTTCATGATCTTCAGCTCATAGGCGCTCGGCACGCCCGGCGGCGGCGCCTCGGCCTCGGCCTGGATCTGGAGGTCGAGGATCTCTTCCTTTTCGCCGCGGAACATCGCCAGGATGCGGTGCGACGGCAGCTTCGTCAGCGGCTCGGAGAAATCGAAATAATCGGCGAACTTCTCCCCCTCAGTCTTCTTGCCGTTGCGCACCTTGGAGGCCATGCGCGCATTGGTCCACATCTCCTCGCGCAGAGCGCCGATCAGATCGGCGTCCTCGTCGAAACGTTCGACCAGGATGGCGCGGGCGCCGTCGAGCGCGGCAGCGGCATCGGCAACGCCCTTCTCGGCGTTGACAAAGGCCTCGGCCACGACCTTGGGATCATTGCCAGGCTCTGCCATCAGCTGATCGGCGAGCGGCTCGAGGCCGGCTTCCTTGGCGATCTCGGCCTTGGTGCGGCGCTTCGGCTTGAACGGCAGATAGATGTCTTCGAGACGCGCCTTGCTGTCGGCGGCAAGAATGCTGGCTTCGAGAGCCGCGTCGAGCTTACCCTGCTCGCGGACCGATTCGAGGATGGCCTTGCGGCGGTCTTCAAGTTCACGCAGGTAAACCAGGCGCTCCTCCAGGGTGCGCAATTGCGCGTCGTCGAGCGCACCGGTCGCTTCCTTGCGGTAGCGGGCGATGAAGGGAACCGTGGCGCCGCCGTCGAGCAGCGTCACCGCTGCCTCGACCTGCTCGGCACGAACCCCAAGCTCCTGCGCAATTTTCTGGTTGATATTTGCCACGCGAGAATTCCTCTATCCTAGCACGCGACACGGCGGCGAAGCACCGGCCACGGGACGCCGCTTATGAACCAACCGGGGTTGATTCATCAAGGTGCAGCGGACGGCCGTCGACAGAGGATTTTTTGTTGAACCGATGCGATCTCGCCACATTCGTGGAGATGGCGAAGACGGCGCACAAATTCCGCTGTCGTCCTGCCGGAGACCAGGACCCACGGCGAGTCTGTCGATCACGGCCGGAAGCAATACCGAACGACGAATCTTCGCCAAATTGCTCCCTGGGGGTAATGGGTCCTGGCTTTCGCCAGGACGACGACGGGGATTGACAGGCGCCCGGCTTGGACGACTGTTTTGTCTGCCGGACCACCGAACCCCCAAAGAGAAGTGCAATGCAGACGACATCGGTCGACGCCATCAGGATCGCCACCAAGGGCCCCGGCGACGTGTCCGGCCTCATCAGTATGATCAGCTCAGGCGCGATCGATCCAAGCGAGATCCTCGCAATCCTCGGCAAGACCGAGGGCAATGGCGGCGTCAACGATTTCACGCGGGAATATGCTGTGGCCGCGTTGTGCGCGGCGCTTGCGCCGCGGCTCGGCCTGCCTCCAGAGCAGGTCGAGCAGCGCATCGCGTTCGTGATGTCGGGCGGCACCGAAGGCGTGCTCAGCCCACATATCACGGTGTTTACGCGGCGCGACGTCGAGGGGCGGCCGGCGGGCATGTCCGGCAAGCGCCTGAGCATCGGCATGGCACACACCCGTGATTTCCTCCCCGAGGAGCTCGGCCACTCGGCACAGATTACCGAGACGGCGAAAGCCGTCAAGGCGGCGATGGCGGATGCCGGCATCACTGACTCTGCCGACGTTCATTTCGTGCAGATCAAGTGTCCACTGCTCACCAGCGATCGCGTCGAAGCGGCCAACGCTCGCGGCAACAAGACGGCGACGGCCAGCGCCTATGGCTCGATGGCCTATTCGCGCGGCGCCTCCGCGCTCGGTGTCGCGGTCGCGCTCGGCGAGATCGCGCCTGACGTCCGCGACGAGGACGTGCTGCGGCGCGATGATCTGTTCTCGTCCGTTGCCTCCACTTCGGCCGGAATCGAGTTGATGCACAACGTCGTCATCGTGCTCGGCAACTCCTTGTCTTCAGCAAGCGCGTTCGAGATCGGGCATGCCGTAATGACCGACGCGATCGATGCCCCGGCGGTGGTGTCGGCGCTGAACAGCGTCGGGCTCGGCGTGGCGCCGCAGGCAAAGACGGGTCGCGAGCTGGTCAACATCTTCGCCAAAGCCGAGGCTTCGCCGAACGGCAGCGTGCGCGGCTTTCGCCACACCATGCTGGAAGACACCGACATCAGCGCCACCCGCCACGCCCGCGCTGCGGTTGGCGGCCTGATTGCGGGACTCGCCGGCACCGGCGCCATCTACGTCTCCGGCGGGGCCGAGCATCAGGGACCGCCGGGCGGCGGGCCGGTTGCAGTGATCGCGCGACTGTCGGATTGAGACGATCGGCAGCTCTGCGCCTCCACCTCTCCGCCCCATGCAACCCTGCCCCCCGCGCCGGCTCAGTTGATTCACGAAGGTCCTTGCGAAAGGAAAGATGGCGCCGCATCAAGAGGATTTTGCCGACATGACTTTGCCGATGAGCTGGAATGAATGGGCGCAGCACGACGGCGTGGCGCTGGCCGCGCGCGTCCGCAACGGCGAGCTGACGGCGAAGGAACTGGCGCGGCAGGCCGCGGCGGGCGTCGCCAAGGTCAATCCGGCGCTGTCGGGCGTGGTCGAGCTGTTCGAGGACCTGATCGCCGATCCCGCCAAGGACGGCGCCAACCTCTCCGGCCCGTTCGCAGGCCTGCCTTTCCTGATGAAGGATTTGGGACCGACCATGAAGGGCCGCCTCCAGGAGATGGGTTCGCTCCTGATGCGCGGCAATCGCGCAGCCGCCGACACCTTCCTGACCGGCAAATTCCGCCAGGCTGGCCTCAACCTGATCGGACGTACCACGACGCCGGAATTCGGCGTCTGCAGCTCGGCCGACAATCCCGCCGTCTATGTCACGCGCAATCCCTGGAATACCGACTACACCACTTGCGGATCGTCGGCCGGCAGCGCCGCGATGGTCGCGGCCGGCGTGGTGCCGATCGCGCATGCAACCGACGGCGGCGGCTCGATCCGCATTCCCGCCGGCGTCAACGGCAATATCGGGCTCAAAGTGTCGCGTGGCGTGTTCTCGCTCGCACCGCACATGTCCGATCTCACCGGCCTCGTCTCGATCCAGGGCTGCCAGTCGCGCAGCGTGCGCGACACTGCCGCCTTTGTCGATCATGCAAGGGGACCTGCCCCCGGCGAGTTCATGCCGTTCTGGACCACGGCGCAGCCCTATTCCGAGATGATCAAGCGCGATCCCGGCAAGCTCCGCATCGCGCTATCGCACACCTGGGGCGATTACACTGCAACGTCGCACATCGCCACCGAGCTGGAGAAGACCGGCCGCTTCCTCGAAGGGCTCGGCCATCACGTCGATTATGCGCTGCCCGAACTCGATTTCCGCGCTGCGTTCGCGGCGCAGACCACCTGCTACATCTCGAACTTTGCGGTGGTGATCTCCAACATGCTCGCCGCGCGCGGGCTGGAGAAGCCGCCGGAAGATCTGATCGAGCCCATGAACATCCGCATCTGGGAAGCCGGCCGACACACAAGCTTCGCCGAGCGCGCGAAGATGCAAGGCGTCTTCAACACGACCTCCCGCGGCTTCGGCGCTTTCTTCGAGCAGTGGGACGTGATCCTGACGCCGGTCACCGCGCTGCCGACGCCGAAGGTCGGCACCAAGGAATATCTCACGATCTCCGACAATCCCGACGTGCTCGACTGGTTCGGCAATCTCTGGCGCAATTTCGCCTTCACGCCGCTCGCCAATCTCTGCGGCATCCCGGCGATCTCGCTGCCAATGGCGACCCACGAGCACGGCCTGCCGCTCGGCATCCAGGCCATCGCCAAGCAGGCCAATGACGGGCTCTTGCTGCAACTCGCCGCCCAGATCGAGCGCGCGCTCGACGGCAAGTGGAACGGCGGCAAGAAGCCGAAGGTGCATGTGGGCTGAAGGATCGGCGATCGCATTGAGATGCGATCGCCGATGTTGGAGCACTCTTAGCCAACACCTCGCGCGATCGCTTTGTCGGCGCGCGCGCGCGAGACGCCATGCTCCGCGAGCAGACGTGCCGCGGGACTTCGTGTTTCGGCGAACAAGGCAACAAGCGCATTGGCGCGAGTGACCGCCGCATGGCCCACCTCCTGAGCGTGGAATGCGGCACGCCGGTCGACGCGCTTGAACGCGGCGGTGGGCTCGGCGCTTCCGGCCTCGATCACGGTGTGTTTGAGCTCGTTGTCGAGATATTGCACGAGGCTCTGCCTCAGCTTGCCAAGATCGGCGTAGCAGGCGAGCATCACGGCGGACGCGTTCGCATCTTCGATCAGGGCGAGCAGCAAATGCTCAAGCGTCGCGTATTGATGGCGACGCCGGTCAGCGAGATCGAACGCCAGCCGCTTCGTGGCCGCGTAATTTGCCGAAACCGGACGTTGCGACTGGTCAAGCAGCGCTTCGATGCGCTCAAGCCGCGTCATGGGATCGAGCGTCGCCAACAGCTCGTATTTCTCGCTGACAGGCAGCTTCATCCGCGTGGCGACGGTATCGGCGATCTGTCCGGGATCACGGGTTGAATCAAAGAACAGCCAGATGTCCGGCACGAGAATTCCGTGAACCGCCGTGTAATCCTGGAAGCGCTGATAGATCCTTCGGATCAGATCCCGCGCGTCGCGAGTCGCTCCCTCGCTGATGGCAGTGACTTCGGCCTGATACGCGACCGATTCAACGGCAAAGCCGCGTAGCGCGACACGCCTAAGTCCTCGGGTCAACACCCTGAGCGTGCCGTCGCGGAGTGCTTCAAGCTCAAGCAACTGAGCTAGGATGCCGATCTCGTAGACATCCGCAAGGCCCGGCTCGTCGACCGCCGCCTCACGCTGGATCGCCACCACAACCTCCCGCCCACCTTCGAACGCCTGATTCAAGGCCTGGATCGTTCTCTCGCGTCCCACGAACAGCGGGTAGGTCTCGTTCGGAAACGGAACGAGATCGCGCAACGGAATGGCCGGATAGAACGCCGTTGTCGCCGTGAGCTTCGCAGCCGGCGCAACCGTGTCACGGCGCTCGGCCTGAAGCACCGCCGACAACGTGTTCCAGTCGGCGACGCCCAGCATCCTCGACACCAGTTCGAGGCTCTCGCTGTGACTGATGGTGACGGTCTTGGTGGTCAGGGATTCGCGCAGGGTCTGCGCCATAGCCTTGGCATCGCGAAAATCGCGCATGGGTTCGTCCTCTGCGTGAGCGATCCAGGTGTGTCAGGTGGTTGCGTTGCTGACCCGGTCGCTCGGGCAAAGGGGGCCGATCAGGGCTCGATACATTCACCGTTCCACGGAGGGCGCAACCGGCAGGTTGTATCAACCTGCGCGAAAGGTGGCGCAAAGACAAATTGATGTCAATCGCGATCTCAATTCTTCACCGCCGGAATCTCCTCCTGCGGCTGCTGCTGGCCCTGCTTGTACATCGCCAGCGCCTTGTCGAGCGCTTCGCGCAGGGCAAGCGCCGCGGCCACGCTGCAACGCAGGTGCGCGGTCTGGACCACGTCGACCCTGACTGCGGCGCCGACCGGCATCAGGAGATTCGCGGCAAGCTCGATCTGGATCGCGCCGTTATGATGGCCGAAGCAGGAGGCGCCGTCGAAATAGATGATCGGGGCCCGCTCCGAGCTGGAGGTCGAAATGGTGACGGGCCCCTGGGCGGTCGAGGGTGTTTCGGGGTCGGTCATGAGCGCTCCTTGCGGATAGGTCGAACGAACGAAGCACCCACCATCGTCGCTTCGGCCGCCTCTGTCGAGACCAAACCGGCCTTGCGGGAGCGTGCGAAGGTTACATGCGGGTTTTGCGCGGTGCGCGGCACTGGTCTAGAACGTCGCTATGCCTAGCTCATCGACCGCGCTTCCCTTCGAGGAACTCGCCGAGGCCATCAAGGGCCGGCGCTCCGATTACGGCCATATCAGCGGGCTCCAGCTCGACCGCTTCGCGCCCGGCGAGGCCTGGTCCAGCCTGCCTTACCGTCCCGTCTTCGTCGGCGACACCGAGACCGGCGTTCTGCATGGCGGCGTCGTCACCGCGATGCTGGACGAGAGCTGCGGCATGGCGGTGCAGCTCGCGCTCGACGGCACGCGCGCGATCGCGACCCTCGACCTGCGGATCGACTATCAGAAGCCGGCAACGCCGGGCCTCGATATCAAGGCGCATTCGGTCTGCTACCGCACCACACGCTCGATCGCCTTCGTCCGCTCCACCGCTTACCAGGAGTCCGAAGACGATCCGGTGGCGACCGCGACCGCCTGCTTCATGATCGGCGCCAACCGCACCAACATGCTCGCCGACCGCAGAATGGATTCGCGCAGCATTCCGACGCTCGAGACGCCCGAGGATTCAGATGGTCCGTTCGCGAACAGCCCGTTCGCGCGCTGCCTCGGCATTCGCGTTAACGGAGACGCCACGCTGACGATGCCGTTCTCGCCGAAGATCGTCGGCAATCCGATCCTGCCCGCGATTCATGGCGGCATGACCGGCGCTTTTCTCGAAACCACCGCGATCGTCGGCGTGGCGCGCGAGCTCGGCATTGCGGCGCCACCCAAACCGATCGGCCTCACCGTCAACTATCTGCGCTCGGGCCGGGCGCTCGACACCTTCGCCGACGTATCGATTGTGAAGCAGGGACGGCGCATCGTCGCCTTCGAGGCGCGGGCCTGGCAGGACTATCCGGACAAGCCGATCGCCACGGCCTTCGGTCATTTCATGTTGCGGCCAACGCCCGGAAGTGACGAGGAATAGGCGTATTTCACTTGACGGGCGGGGCGCAGGACACAACGATATCGCGTTCCCGCGGGAGATATTGAGTTGCGGCATCCGCTCGACATCGTCGCCATGTTCGCCGCACTCTGGCTGCTGGCATCGATGGTGCTCGACGCGCTGACGCCGAAGGAGCTGACGGCGGTGATGATCGCCATTGCGATCGGGCCTGCCATCGTCGTCACTGCCGTGTTCTATTATCTGCGCTGCCCACGGACGGATTTCGCGGTGATGTTCGCCGCGCTCTGGCTGATCTCGGACGTTGCCATTGCCTTCATCTCGCCGAAGGCGCTGCCGCATTTCCTGATCGTGCTCGGCTTCGTGCCGGCGCTGCTGATCGGCACCGTGCTGCACTGGCAGCGCTTCCAGCACCGTCACGAGCGGCTACCGGTGCCGTCAGCCAAGCGCAGTTAACGCGGCAGCAGATTCGTCTTGGCAAGGTCCAGCACCTCGTCGCCACGACCGTTCATCACGGCGCGCAGCACCCAGAGGCTGAAGCCCTTGAGCTGCTCGGGCGTGATGGTCGGCGGCATCGACAGCTCCTGCTTGGCGGTGACTACGTCGAGCAGCGCCGGCCCGTTATAAGCCAGCATCTCCTTCATCGCGCCGGGCAGCTCGCCGGGGTCTTCGACGCGTTGGGCAAAGATACCCATCGCGCGCGCCATCGCTGCGAAATCAGGATTCTCCAGATCGACATTGGTGTCGACGAAGCCCGCGGCCTTCATCTCCAGCGCGACGAAGCCGAGCACGCCGTTGTTGAAGACGACCACTTTCACCGGCAGCTTCATCTGCGTCAGCGTGATCAGATCGCCCATCAGCATGGTGAAGCCGCCGTCGCCCGACAGTGAGATCACCTGGCGGCCGGGCTGGGCGGCCTGCGCGCCGATCGCCTGCGGCATGGCGTTGGCCATCGAGCCGTGCACGAAGGAGCCGATCAGCCGACGCCGGCCGTTCATGTCGAGATAGCGCGCGGCCCACACCGTGGGCGTGCCGACATCGGCGGTGAACACGGCATCGTCGGACGCATGGTCGCTGATGACTTTTGCCAGATATTGCGGATGGATCGGCTTGGCTCCCGGCGTGCCCCTGGCGAGTTGGTCGAGACCCTCGCGCGCCTTCTTGTAGTGCGCGATGGCATCGTCGAGATGCCTGCGCTGCGTCTTGGTCTTCAATAGCGGCAGCAGCGCCTCGATGGTCAGCTTGACGTCGCCGACGAGGCCGAGATCGATCTTGCAGCGCCGGCCGAGATTTTCGGGGCGGATGTCGATCTGCGCGACCTGGCAGTCGGTCGGGAAGAACTGCTTGTAGGGGAAGTCGGTGCCGAGCATAACGAGCGCGTCGCAGGCGTGCATGGCCGCGTAGCCCGAGGAAAACCCGATGAAGCCGGTCATTCCGACGTCGTAGGGATTGTCGTATTCGACATGCTCCTTACCACCGAGCGCGTGCACAATCGGGCTCTTGAGCGTTTCGGCAAGCTGCATCAGCGGCGCATGCGCGCCGGCGCAGCCACGGCCGCAGAACAAGGTGACGCGTTCGGCACCGTTCAAGAGATCCGCGAGCGCTTGCAACTCACCCGTCTGTGGCACGACCTTCGGCGCTGCCGGCGTAAGCCCGCGCGTCGTCGACAGCGCGCGCTTCGGCGGACTGCGGAAAGCGACATCGCCGGGCATGGCGACGACGGCGACACCGCGCAGGCCGACCGCCGCACGGATCGCATTCTCCAGCACGTAAGGAAGCTGGCTGGGATCGGAGACCAGCTCGCCATAATGGCTGCATTCGCGGAACAGGTTTTGCGGATGCGTTTCCTGGAAATAGCCGCCGCCGACCTCGGCCGAGGGGATCTGCGCCGCGATTGCCAGCACCGGAACGCGACTGCGATGCGCGTCGAACAGGCCGTTGATCAGATGCAGATTGCCGGGGCCGCAGGAGCCGGCGCACACCGCAAGGCTTCCCGTCATCTCGGCTTCGCCGGCGGCGGCAAACGCCGCGACCTCTTCGTGCCGGACATGGATCCAGTCGATGGTGCCGCGGCGGCGCAGCGCCTCGGTGAGGCCGTTCAGGCTATCGCCGACGATGCCATAGATGCGCTTGACGCCGGCCTGTTCGAGCGTCGCCACGAACAGATCGGCTACGTTGTTGATTGCCATGTCGGTCTCCTGAACTCGCTGGTGCAGCAAGATAGGATAACGCAGGACCGTGACGGCATCACGGCTTGTTTATTGGCGGCTCAGGCTTGCGCAATCGCCCGATCGTACGCCGCGATCGTCAACTTTGCGCGAGCGGCAACGTCCGTCGCCGTCATGCCGGGCTTGTAGAGGCTTGAGCCGAGCCCGAACGCCGTCACGCCGCCCTTGATATATTCGGCAAAATTCTGGTCGGAGACACCACCGACAGCGGCAATCATCACGCCGGCCGGCAGCACGGCGCGGATCGCGGCGATGCCGGATGCGCCGAGCACGCTCGCCGGAAAGAACTTCAGGCTCGAGGCGCCGGAGCGCGCCGCCAGAAGCGCCTCGGTCGGCGAGAACACGCCGGGCATCGTCACCATGCCGTGCTGATGCGCGCGCGCCAGCACCCCGGTATCGACATTCGGCGAGACCATCAGCTTGCCGCCGACTTCGTTGAGACGATCGACGTCTGCGGCCGTCAGCACAGTGCCGGCGCCAATCAACACGCCGGCGGGCGCGAGCTTCACAGCGGTGGCAATCGAGCGGAACGGATCTGGCGAGTTCAGCGGGATCTCGATTGCGGTCACGCCGGCCTCGATCAGCACGCCGACGATCGCCTCGGTCTCCTCCGGCTTGACGCCGCGCAAGATCGCGACCAGCGGACGCTTCATCGGCGGAAAGGCAACGCTCATTTCAAGATTCCTCTCATTTCATCCAGATCGCGGCGGCCGCCATCGAAAGACCGCGGCGAACCGCTTCATCGGCGTCAATCGGCTGCATGGTGACTGCCAACGCCTCGAAGGCGAGCCGGTACAGCATCGCGAGCCGGCCGGAGGCAATCAGCTTGACGCCAGCTTTCGGGACGGCCCCGGAAAGGCCCGCTGCGAGCTCGACGCTAATGAGGGTACCCGATACCGTTTCGCGGGCCGCGGCCGGCGTGCCGCCGAACAAGAGCTGCCGCGAGCGCGCGGTGAACAGAAGATTGGCGGCGAAGGCCGGTGCCTTGAATGCAGCAACCACCGCCGCCTTGAAGCTTGCGACGTCCTCAACGTCATCGGCGCCGGCGACCGCGAGCGACAGGATCGTCTCGCGCGAGACGACACTGAAGAGCTCGCCGGTCATGAAGGTCGAGAAGTGCTCGACAATGCCACCCTTCACGCGGACCCATTTCGAATGCGTGCCGGGCATGCAGACCAGCGCCTCGCCGGCGGCATCGAGGCCGAGCGCGCCGAGCAACTGCGTCTCCTCGCCGCGCATCACGTCCGGCTTGTTTGCATCGCGCTGCGCGATGCCCGGCAGGATGCGGATGTCGCGCAGCTCGCCGGGCACAAGCGCAGCCTGCTTCAGGATGGCGGCAAGTGGCGCCGGCGTGTCGACATAGCCGGCCTCGACCCAGCCCGTCTTGGCACCGGCCATGCCGCAGACGAGAACCGGCAGATGAGCCGGCGCTTCGAGCGTCGCAAGATGCGATTGCAGCACGGCAGGGAAGCCGGTCTTGGCCGCAGCCAGCATGCCCTCGCCGCTGCGGCGTTCCGCCAGCACCTGACCGGCACGATCGATCAGCCAGAGCCGAAAGCTGCTGGTGCCCCAGTCCACCGCGACGTAGGCGGGTTCGGTCATTCGAAACTGTCCTCGTCTTGCGGCTAAGACGTCGTCTCGCGACATGAGACGACATGTTGCAAGTCTGTGCCGAGATACCGGCTATTGCGAGGGCAAACCAGCCCTTTCTCACTGATTTGAGGCCCCACCGCGCTGGCACACCGCTTGCTGAAGCTTCGCCACTCAGCTCCGCCAACGCGCAACAAGACGCGTCAACATCAGATGAGGAAACCCATGGAGATCGGCTATTTCACGATGCCTTCGCATCCGCCGGAGTGCGGCCTGAAGGAAGGGAACGACTGGGACCTGCAGGTCATGCGCTGGCTCGACGAGCTCGGCTATCAGGAGGCCTGGGTCGGCGAGCACCACACCGCTCCCTGGGAACCCAACCCGACGCCGGATCTTCTAATCGCACAGGCGCTGATGCAGACCAAGAAGCTTCGCATCGGCCCGGGCGGCTTCCTGCTGCCCTACCATCACCCGGCCGAGCTCGCCAACCGCGTCGCGATGCTCGATCATCTCTCCGAGGGCCGTCTCAATTTCGGCGTCGCGGCGAGCGGCCTGCCGAGCGACTGGGCGATGTTCAACGTCGACGGCATGAGCGGACAGAACCGCGACATGACCCGCGAGGCGTTGGAAATCATCCTGAAGCTGTGGACCGAGCCGGCGCCCTTCACCCACAAGGGCAAGTTCTGGACGGTGACCAAGCCTGACACGATGTTCGACTTCCTCAAGCCTCACATCAAGCCGTTCCAGGCGCCGCATCCGCCGATCGGCGTCGCCGGGCTTTCCAAGAATTCCGACACGCTAAAACTGGCAGGCGAGCGCGGATTCATTCCGATGAGCCTCAACCTCAACCCGGCCTATGTCTCGAGCCATTGGGATTCGGTCGAGATCGGCGCCGCCAAGACCGGACGCAAACCGAACCGACAGGACTGGCGGCTGGTGCGAGAGGTGTTCGTTGCCGATACCGACGAGGAAGCCTGGAAGCTCTCGACCGGCGACATGATGGGCCGGATGATGAGCGAATACTTCCTGCCGCTGCTCGGCCATTTCGGCTTCAAGGACTACCTCAAGCACGCGCCTGACGTGCCCGACAGCGACGTCACCGTCGAATATTGCGCCAAGCGGAACTGGATCGTCGGCTCGCCGGCGACCGTCGCCGAGAAGATCGAGAAGATCTACGACGAGGTCGGCGGCTTCGGCGTCCTCTTGGTGTTCGGCTTCGACTACAAGCACAAGGCCGAAGCCTGGCACCGTTCGCTGTCGCTGCTGAAGAACGAGGTGATGCCGCGCCTGACGCATCTCGGCTCCGCGCGCAAGGCGGCTTGACCCGGTATGGGTGCGGCGCGATCGTGCCGCACCCACCCAATCTCGGAGATTTCCGCGTGACGGTCGACGCCAAGGATTTCAAGCAGGCGATGCGCCAATGCGCCGGCGCGGTTGCGCTGGTGACGGTCGGCGCCCAGCACGGCAAGCGCACCGGACTGACCGTGACCTCGGCCTGCTCGCTCTCCGACAATCCGCCGTCGCTGATCGTCTGCGTCAACCGTAGCGCCAGCGCACACGGGCGCATTCGCGAGGAAGGCGCATTTGCAATCAACTTCCTGCACGAGGATCACGCCCTGCTGGCGCTGACTTTCAGCGGCCAGAAAGGCGTCAACGGCGACGACCGCTTCGCTTTCGGACAATGGACGCGAGGCAAGACCGGCGCGCCGGTGCTGACGGACGCGGTCGCGGCGTTCGACTGCGTGCTGGCGCAGGAGTTCGAGACGAAGACGCATTCGATCTTCATCGGCGAGGTGCGCGGCGTGTCGCATGCGGATGGCGCCAAGCCGCTGGTCTATCTGCGCGGTAATTTTCACAGGCCGCAGGAGATCCGCGAGGGCGTGACGATCGGCGACCTCGATGCACGGCATCTGAGCTGGACGGATTTTTCGTGACGGCGGCAGAGGCGGCGTGCTCTCTCGCCCCGCTTGCGGGAGCGACTCGTTTTTTCGACGCTACTGCGTCGTCTCGATCTTCAGCAGCTTGATCTTGCGATAAAGCGTCGCGCGGCTGAGCTTCAGCGCGCGTGCTGCCTCGGTGACGCGACCACCCTGCCTGCGCAGCGCCTCGACGATCGTGGCGCGCTCGGCCGCTTCGAGATCCGGCTCCGCCTTTCCGAACCGCGGCAAATCGAGATCGGCATCGGTGATGACACCGTCCTCCGCGGTGCAGCCGGCAAGCCGCAGCACGTGGCGGAGTTGGCGCATATTGCCGGGGAACGGATAGGCCACGAGCTGCGACCAGGCTTCATCCGAGAGTCGGCAGTTCGGCGCCTCCTCGCGTGCAATATGGCGGATGACGTCGTCGCGGTCGGCGCGCTCGCGCAACGCCGGCAATCGCACCTCCATGCCGCGCAGGCGGAAATAGAGGTCGGCGCGGAAGGCGCCCTCCTCGGCCATGCGGCCGAGATCGCGATGGGTGGCGCTGATCAGGCGGATGTCGACGGCGACAGGCTTGAGCGCGCCGAGCGGCCAGACCTCGCGGTTTTCCAGCACGCGCAGCAAGCGGGTTTGGAGCGCGATCGGCATGTCGCCGATCTCGTCCAGGAACAGCGTGCCGCCATCGGCCTGCACGATCAGGCCTTTCGAGCCGTCGCGCCGCGCACCGGTGAAGGCGCCGGCCTCGTAGCCGAACAGCTCGGCGTCGATCAGGCTCTCCGGCATCGCCGCGCAGTTCAGCGCGACATAATTGTTGCGCGCGCGGTTGCTGGCCGCATGAATGGCGCGCGCGAACACGTCCTTGCCGACGCCGGTCTCGCCATGCAGCAGCACCGGCAGATTGTGGTCACTGATGCGCCTGAGCCGTTTTACGCTTCTGATCAGTCCGGGGTCGCTACCGGCGAGCCGGTGCAACGCGTCGAATCGATCGACGGAGCCGTCGCCGCGCGGGGCCGGCCGACGCGCCCTCGCGCGCAACGGGGGCGCGACACGGCCCCGGCCTAACGGACTGCCGTCGGCGCGGCGCAACTCGACGATCTCGTCCGCGCCGCGCGCTGCGTGACGAACGAACCTGACATAGCGTGATAGATCGATGCCGGACGCGATCATGCCGTCGGTTAGGCCCAGCAGCGCACGCGCAGAACGGCAGGCGCCGACGATGCGCCGATCATCGTCATAGGCGAGCAGGCCGCGGCCGCCGTCTCCAGGCACGGTCGCAACCCAGGCGTCGCGGAAATGACCGCGGAAGATCGCGTCCTCCATTCGCCGCGCCGCAGCCATCGTCACCGCGAGCGCAAGCTGATGCGAGGCGCGGCTGAGGTCATCACGACACGACGTGATGTTGACGGCGCCAGCAATGCGACCCGCTTGGTCGAACAAGGGCGTCACCGCGCAGGAGAAAATGCTCCACTGTTCGCGAAAATGCTCGTCCCGATGCACCAGGATCGATTTCTGCTCCGCAAGGCAGGTGCCGAGTCCGTTGGTGCCTTCGAAGGCCTCCGAAAAGTTGGAGCCGGTGTAGACCTTCCAGCGCAGGAAGATGTCGGCGTCGGCCTCGCCCGGCAACCGGCTTAACAGCATGGTCGCGCTCGCGTCCGCGAGATTGACGCAATAGCCAGCCTCGCGCAGCACCGTGGCGAGATCGTCGAGCTCGGGCGTTGCGAGCCTGATCGTCTCCTCCATCGGCTCGGCAACGTGACGGATCTCGGCTTCGGTCAGCGTCTGCGGCGGCCCGCGGCGGGCGGGATCGAGCTTGTGATTGACCAGGCAGCGCCGCCAGGAATTGGCAATCCGCGAAGAGGCATCGACGTCCGCCAAGCGGTCAGTAGCCTGATTGGCGACGGACAAGACACGGGCGACATGGTTCGAGGCCGAAAGGCTGGCCATCGCGGACGTCTCCACCCTGTATTTTGCGCAAAGTCTGGCACCGCGGGCGGGGATGTCAATCGGGAACCGGGAACGCACGCGGCGCAGTCAAAATTGCTGCACCGCGCTCACCACGTATCGATGCACGGCCGCTTCTTGCCCGTCCGCGCGGGCGGCTTTGGCACTGAGCGCAGGCCCGCCATGATCCAGCGCCGCGTCTCGGCGGGGTCGATGACATTGTCGATCTCGAACACGGAGGCAATCGAAACTGCCTTGCCGTTGGCATAGAGCTCGGCGACCTTGTTGCGGTAGTAGGTCTCGCGCTCTTCGGGATCGGCGATCGCCTCCATCTCCTTGCGGAAGCCGAGACGGACATAGCCCTCCAGCCCCATGCCGCCAAACTCGCCGGTCGGCCAAGCCGCGGTGAAGAACGAGGCGTGGAAGCCGCCGCCGATCATCGACTGCGCGCCGAGCCCGTAGCCCTTGCGCAGCACGATGCCGAATAAAGGCACTGTGAGGCTGGCTCCGGTCACGAACATGCGCGAGACGTGGCGCACGATTGCGGTCTTCTCCGCTTCCGGGCCGACCATGAAGCCGGGTGTGTCGCAGAGCGAGACGACGGGCAGATCGAAAGCGTCGCAGAGCTGGAGGAAACGCGCGGCCTTGTCGCCGGCATCGGCATCGATCGCGCCGCCGAGATGGCGCGGATTGTTGGCAATCAGGCCGAACGGCTTGCCTTCGATGCGGATCAGCGCGGTGATCATGCCGACGCCGTAGTCGCGGCGCAGCTCCAGCATGGAGTCCTTGTCCGCGACGAGCTCGGTCACGCGGCGGATGTCGTAGACGCGAAGACGGTTTTCGGGGATGGCGCGGCGGAGCAGGCGCTGGTCGGCGGCTTCCCAATTCGACACCGCGCCCTGGAAATAGGACAGGTATTTCTGCGCAACGCGCGTTGCCTGCTCTTCGTCTTCGACGAGGATGTCGATGACGCCGTTCGGCGCCTGGAACGAGACCGGCCCGACCTCGGCCGGATGATAGACGCCGAGCCCGCCGCCCTCGATCATTGCCGGGCCGCCCATGCCGATCGAGGCGTTCTTGGTCGCGATGATGACGTCGCAGCAGCCGAGCATCGCAGCATTGCCGGCGAAGCAATAGCCGGAGACGACACCGACTACGGGCACGAGGCCGGACAACCTTGCGAACTGCACGAAGGACGGCCCGTCGAGGCCGGTCATGCCGAGCCGGTCAGTGTCGCCGGGCCGGCCCCCGCCGCCTTCGGCGTAGAACACCAGCGGCACGCGCCAATCCTCCGCCAGCGTCAGCATGCGGTCGATCTTCTTGTGGTTCATGTGGCCCTGCGTACCCGCGAGCACGGTGTAGTCATAAGCCACGACGATGCAGCGCCCGCCTTCCGGGCCGAACTTTTCGGCGTTGACGGTGGCAACGCCCATGACGAGGCCGTCGGCCGGCGTGTTCTTGATGAGATCGTCGAGCTTGCGCCGGCGGCGCTGGGCCGCAATCGCCAGGCTGCCATACTCCATGAACGAGCCGGGGTCGACGAGCTGGGCAACGTTCTCGCGCGCGGTGCGCTGGTTGGTGTTGCGGCGGCGTTCGACCGCGGCAGGGCGGTTCTCGTCGAGCGTATTGGCCTGACGCGCGATCAGCTCCGCGAGGTCGGGACGGATGTGATCGAGATCGATGTCGGCTTCCGCCGCCGTGCTATCCGCCGCAACGTCGAGCGGTTCCAGAAAAAGAATCGGCTCGCCATGCATCAGCGTGACGCCGTCGGCGACAACGAGCTTCATGACCCGGCCGCCTTGCTCGGCCATGACGAGGTGCTCCATCTTCATGGATTCGATCACGGCGAGCTGCTGGCCGGGGCGGACGATCTCGCCTTCCTTCACCTGGATAGTGACGATGGTTCCCTGCAAGGGGGCCGCGACCATCACCGCCCCTTCAGGCACGACTTGCGCGACGTTCGCCTCGGCGCCGTGAGCGCTGCTTCGCTCGGCCGCAGCAAAGTACAGCGGCTTTGCAGCACCGTCCGATGCGTCCGCGAGCTTGCCGATATTGCGGTCGATGAAATCGGTCGCGATGCGGTTGGTCCTGAAATCGGGATGCGCAAGCACGGCCTGAAGAAAGGCGATGTTGGCGACGACGCCGTCAATTCGGAACTCGCGCAAGGCACGCGAGGCCTTCGCGACCACGTCGTGCCAGGCATCGACCGGCGTATGCACGATGACCTTCGCCAGCAGCGAGTCGAACGCCGCGCTGGTCTTATAGCCGGCATAGCCAAAGCTATCGACGCGAACGCCGGGCCCTGACGGCGGCTCGAACACGGCGAGCACGCCGCCGGTCGGGTGCGTCGCCCCCGTTTCGTCCAGCGTCTCCATGTTGATGCGAAGCTGCATGGCATAGCCGCGCGGCTTCGGAATATCCACTTGCGCAAAGCCGATCGAGGCGAGCGTCGCACCTGCGGTGACCGCGAGCTGAGCGCGGACGAGGTCGAGGCCGAGCACCTCTTCCGTCACGGTGTGCTCGACCTGGAGCCGCGGATTGGCCTCGATGAAGGCAAAGCTGTCGTCGGCGCTGCCATCGACCAGGAACTCGAACGTGCCGAGATTGTCGTAAGAGGCGGCCGCGGCGAGCTGCTTCGCCGCCTCGATGATGCGGCCGCGCAAGCCATCGCTCAGCGAGGGACTCGGCGCGACCTCTATCAGCTTCTGATGCCGGCGCTGGATGGTGCATTCGCGCTCCCACAGGTGAGAGATCGCGCCGAAGCGGTCGCCGATGATCTGCACCTCGATATGGCGCGCCTGCCGGATCAGCCGCTCGGCATAGACGCCGTCGAAGCCGAACGCCGCCTTGGCTTCGGACTGGCAGCGCGCATAGGCTTCCGCGAGATCGGCGGCGTTGTCCACGACGCGCATGCCGCGACCGCCACCGCCGGCCATCGCCTTAATCACGATCGCCGCGTCGCCGCCGAGCGAGGCGAAGAAGGCTGTGATCTCCTCCAGTGACGACGGCCCGCTGGTGCCCGCGATGATCGGCACACCGCAGCGCTTCGCCAATTGCCGTGCCGCAACCTTGTCGCCGAACAGCTCGAGCGCTGCCGGCTTCGGCCCGACGAAAGCGACGCCCGCGTCAGCGCAGGCTGTTGCGAATGCCGCGTTCTCACTGAGGAAGCCGTAGCCGGGATGCACGGCATCGCAACCGGCCGCTTTCGCCGCCGTCACCACCGCGTCGATGTCGAGATAGGCCCGCGCACCACGGCCGGCGATCTCGATCGCTTCGTCGGCAACACGCACATGCAGCGACAGCGCATCGTCAGCGGGGTGGATCGCAACCGTCATAATGCCGGCATCGGCCGCGGCGCGCGCGATGCGGATGGCGATCTCGCCGCGGTTGGCGATCAGGAGCTTCTTGAACGACATGCAACGGTCTCCTTGCCCGCGAGGCCAGGCGCGGGTCGGCAGGTTCGAAGATCCTGCTTCTTCACTTTAACCGCAGCCGTCAAGAGCGAGAAGGACGGCCGCAATGACCGCTCCCGCAGGCCGGAATTTCGATCTAGTCGCATGCGCCGTGACGAGGCCAATAGTCCACGTCACGGCAGACGGATCGGCGACGATCAGGCCGCCCGCACGCCCGCAACGAAGACGCTGACCTCGTTCTCCAGCGATTGCAGCTTCTGCGTCAGTCGGCCGCTCGATTGCAGCACGAGACCGGCGGCTTGGCCTGTCGCCGCCGTGGCATCGGTGACGCCGGCGATGTTTTGCGAGACCTGGTCGGTACCGGCGGCCGCCTCCTGCACGCTGTGGGCGATCGCCTGGGTCGCAGCGCCCTGCTCCTCGACCGCGGCTGCGATCGACGAGGAGATCTCGTTGACTTCCATGATGGTTTTGCGAATGCTCTCGATGTTGCCGACCACCTGGTTGGTCTCGGCCTGGATCGCGGTGATCTGCGCTCCGATCTCGTCGGTCGCCTTCGCGGTCTGGCTCGCCAGCGATTTCACTTCGCTCGCGACCACCGCAAAGCCCTTGCCGGCTTCGCCGGCCCGCGCTGCCTCGATGGTGGCGTTGAGCGCGAGCAGATTGGTCTGCGAGGCGATCTGATTGATGAGGTCGATGACCTCGCCGATCTTGTGCGCGGCAGCGGCCAGTCCCTGCACGGTGTCGTTGGTGCGCTGACCATCGGCGGCGGCCTTGTCGGCCACGCTGGCGGCCTGCGCGACGCGCTGGCTGATTTCGGCGATCGAGGACGACAGTTCGCCGGCGGCCGAGGCCACCGTCTGCACGTTGCTCGAGGCCTGCTGGCAGGCGGTGGCGACGAAGCTCGCGCGGTCGGTCGCCTTGTTCGCGGTCTCCGACATGCCCTGCGCAGCCTGCTGCATCGCGCGCGCCTCGTTGAAGACATCGCGCACGACGGCCTGAACGCTTGCCTCGAACTTGCCGGCAAGATCGGCCATCGCCCTGCGCTTCTCGTCGTCGGCCTTCTGCTTCAACTCTTCCTGCTCGGCATGCATCCGGCTGACCGCCGACGCATTGTCCTTGAATATGGCGAGCGCCTTGGCGAGCCCGCCAACCTCGTCGCGGCGATCGGTGTAGGGCACATCGAATGAGCTATCGCCGGCGGCGAGCCGCTCGGTCAGCCCGGTGATCCTGGCCAGCGGCCGGGTGACGCTTCGCCCGATCAGGAAGGAGGCGCCGAGGACCAGGACCAGCACGGCGAGACATAAATAGCCGAAGGTCATCGCATTCTGGCGGAAGACGGCGTCGACATCGTCGAGATAGATGCCGGTCCCGATGATCCAGCCCCAGGGCGCAAAGCCCTTCACATAGGAGATTTTCCCGACCGGCTGGTCGAACCCGGGCTTCGGCCAGAGATAGCCGTAGAAGCCCGCGCCCTGCTTGTTGACGACGTCGACGAAGCCCATGAACAGGGCGTTGCCCGCGGGATCCTTCATCCCGGAGAGGTCCTTGCCGTCGAGCTCGGGCTTGATCGGGTGCATGACCATCTTGGGGGCCATGTCGTTGATCCAGAAATACTCGACCTTGTCGTAGCGCAGGCTCTTGATTTCAGCCATTGCCCCGGCCTGGGCCTGCTCGCGCGAGAGTTTTCCTTCGCTCTCGAGCTTCTGGTAATGCGCCAGGATGCCGTAGCCGACATCCACCATGTGCTGCGTCTTGGCCTGGCGGTCGGCGATCATCTGCGCGCGCAGGGTGGATAGCGCGAGCGGCACCAGCGCGACCATGCCGAGGAGGCTGATGCCGACAATCAGGACCAGCTTGAAACTGATGCGGGAGAAAATCATCGGTGCTCGCAGGAATTGGAAGGGCAGATATGCCAGTTTATCCTGCGCTCCTTAGCAAAGCTTTAAGCATTGGTTTCCCAAGTCCCCGCAAAATTGCGTAGGGACGAGTGCAGGTGCACCGCCCGGCTTCGCGGGCCTGCAAAGCTGGCTGCATCCGAGATTGAAGCTTCTCAAATCTAGAAGACCTCGATATCGCCCCTGCGAACGTTGACTTGCAGAGGGCTCTGGCAGAACCATCGGCGCAGATGATCAACGCCAGCCATGGCGTGAGCACAGCCGAAGGCCGGAGTCTCAATGCATCAATCGACATATACCGGGTCCCTCAACCTTCCCGCGCTGAGCGCGGCGGAGCGGCTCTTCATCTGGGGATTTCGGGCGAAAGCACGCAGCGGAAGCGCCGTCCCGACTGCGGCCGAGATCAAGCAGGTGTACGACCATTTTCGCGTCGGCGATGCGGTGCCCTCACTGGAATCCATCATCGAGATCTTTGCGTGCATGGCGCATACGGCGATCGAAGTGCATTGCCCCACCTGCCCGCGCATGTCCGATAGTGAGCACGGAATCCTGCGGGCGATTGCCGCGACCCAGCAGGAGCGCATCGACGTCGCGCGCGAGCAGTTCGAGTGCTGGCTGCCGCCGGAGGGAGCCGATTGGGCGCTGGCGCCGGTGCGCGGGCTTGCAACGATCTTCCGCATGGCAGGTCTCATCCTGCCCGACCGGCACGTCCGCTCATTCGCGCATGATCGGACGATGGCTATGAAAAGCTGGTTTGTGGGCAGTCCGACGCTGCACTGACGTTGTGCTGACATTTTGACGGCTTCTAGTCGCATCCGGAGCGGCCTTGCGCTATCAACGTCGCCATGGAGAGGCGGAGCTCGACGCCTTCCATAAAACCTCCAGACGATCCCGGCGCGACCACCGCTGGGATCGTCGTTTGTCGCATATCCACCTAGCCACACTTCTTACCCAGCACGAGGTCGATTGTGTGGGCGGCGATCTTGCGCAATTGCGGCTCGTCGCCGAATGCACGTTCGAGCACGGCGAGACCGCGCGTCACCGTAACGATGTGCAGGGCTGCGGCGGCGGGGTTGCCGCTGAACTCGCCACGTTCGGCGCCCGCTGACAGCGTATCCTGGACCAGAGCAGTGATGCGCGAGACGAGGCTTGCAAAAGCCTGACGCGCCTCCTCATCCAGCCCTTCGCCTTCGGCCGCGCCGAGCTCCATCAAGCCACGCGTGGTCGGACATCCCCGCGGGGGAGAGCCCGAGCGGAAGTTGCTGATGGTCAAGTCGAAGAACGCGGCGAGGCGTTTGCGCAATGAGCCCGCGCCGAGCGCCTTTTGCAGGACGAGGAGATAATCGCCTGCGTAGCGTTCATAGGCTTGCAAGAACAGCGCCTCCTTGCTGCCGAACGCATTGTAGAGGCTGCCGCGCTGGACGCCGGCATCACGCGCGATGTCCGACAGCGATGTGCCGCGCACACCCTTGCGCCAGAACTGCTCGAACGCGATGCGCAGGACGTCGTCGTGGTCGAACTCGCGCGGTCTCAATGGCGATCCTCTTTCACTGCCGGTCCTGACTTGGCCGATAGTATTTGACAAGGTGTCAAGAACGTGATTTTTTGACACTACGTCAAAAACAAATTGATCGCCAGCTTCGTCTATGCGCGGCCCGCTAGCAGGCGGTCGCGCCGAAACCAAAAAGGGAATCCCCATGCCTCTGCTCCACATCTCGATGCGCGCCGGCAAGCCGGAAGCCTATCGGCAGGCGATCCTCGACGGCCTCTACCGCGCGATGCGCGAGACGCTGAACGTGCCCGAGGGCGACCAATTCATGACCATCAGCGAGCTCGCGCCCGCGAATTTCCGCTGCGGCAACGCCTACGGCGTCCAGCGCAGCGATGACGCCGTGCTGATCCAGATCACGGTGTTCGCCTCGCGCACCGCAGAGCAGAAGACGGCGCTGTATCGCCGCATCGCGGACCTGCTCGGAGAAAGCCCGGGCATCCGGCCCGCGGACGTGTTCGTGAACGTGCTCGATGCGCCCAAGGAGAATTGGTCGGTCGGAAACGGCATCGCGCAATTCGCCTGATGTGGTACGAGCTGCAGCTTCAGCCTGCAACGCACGCCTCCATGATTCCATCCAGCTCCGCCTTCGTGAGCACCCCGAGCTCGGCGATGAAAACGATCCGTGCTCGCGGCGCGCCTGGTGCCGGCGCTTCACCCGGCGCCAGCGTGGCGCGGCCGGCGGCGAATTGAAACACCATCAGGCGGCCGGGCTGCTCGATGGTCTCGAACAGACCTTTGGCGCGCGCCAGCTTTGGCGCAAGGCGGCTGATGGCCTGCTGCAAACGCGGCAGCGAGATGGGCTGCTCCGAGGTCCAGCTCAGCGTCTCGAAGCGCTCCTCGGCGGGACGTTTCGGCCCTGGCTCGCGCAGCGCAGGCGCGCGATCTACGTTCGCGGGGAACAGCAGCGCGGCAGGAATCTCGCCATGGTTCGCATCGACCACCGCGGCAGGGACGCGCTGTGCCCGGATGGCCTCGCGCATGCGCAGCCCTGCGCCGGCATCCGCCAGATCCAGCTTGCTCAGCGCCACGATATCGGCAACGCGCAACTGCGACCGCTGGAGCGCATCCTCCAGGGCGGCCGGCGGCGCCGTCGCATCCAGCACGCAGAGCACCGTCTCCAGCGGCGCCTCGCGCAGGATCACCGGATCCATCAGATTGCGCACAATGTCGGCGGGATCGGCGACGCCGCTGGTCTCGATGACGATATATTCGGGCTTAGGATCGCGCCGCAGCAACGTCGACAGCGTGCGCAAGAGATCTCCTTCGAGCGAGCAGCAGATGCAGCCGTTGGCGAGGCTGACCACGCCGTCGCTCGCACCGGCGATCAACTCCGCATCGATGTTGATCGCGCCGAAATCGTTGATAACGGCGGCGATGCGTCGCCCGTCCGCATGCGCCAGCAGATGGTTGACGACCGTGGTCTTGCCCGCCCCCAGAAAGCCCGTCACCAGGAGGATGGGGACCGGCATGAATCAGCTCCCGATGGCGGGCCGGCGCACGGGGCGGCCAGGCCGCGCCGCCACGTCCAGCACGCCATCACTGATCAGCGGCTCGCCGCTGACGATCAGATGCCGCACGCCCTCGGAGGGGCGGTTCATCGCCGTGAAGGTCGCGCGGTCCGAGAGCTTCTCGTAGTCGAACACGACGATGTCGGCATCCGCGCCCCTATCGAGCCGGCCCTTGGCGCGCATCGCCGGCGTGCTCTGCGACAATATCTCCGCGGGGATCAGCGCGCATTTGCGCACGCCTTCGAGCAGCGACACCGTCTTGCGCTCACGCACCCATTCGCGGATGAATTTCGTGAAGCAGCCGGCCGAGCGTGGATGCGAGGTGGCATCATCCGGCAGGGGCCAGGCATCGCCGGTGTAGGTCGAGCCGTCAGGCAGCGTCCACGGCATCGCGTCGGAGGCGATTGCGCCGCCGGGATACAGCACCGAGAGGTCGAGCAGGTCGCGGTGATGCGCATTGTTCTCGGTGTCGAGGATGTGCCAGAGCACCAGCGAGGACGGCTCTTCGGCCTGCGCCTTGAGCAACTCCTCGCGGTCGCGAAAGCGATGGCCATCAGTCACCCGCTGTACCGAATCATAGCCGGTGCCGTTGCGCTCGACGAACTCGGGATCGCTGAAGAAGGCGGCGGCGAGCACGGTCGAGCCGGTGCCGTAAGGATAGGCCTCAACCGTGATCGGCAGGCCCTGCACCTGCGCCTTCTCGACCAGCACGCGGCAGCGCTCGATGTCGGTCTTGCTCGATGAATTAAAATGGCAGATGTGCATGTGCGCGCCGGTGGCGCCGGCATAGCCGATCAGGCGGATATAGGCTTCCGCCGCGCTCTCAGGATCGATGCGCGACATAAAGGCGACGTGGGTGAAGGTCGGCACGTCCTTTGCAGCCGCGAGCTGGCAGACCGCAGTGAGCTCCTGCACCCCGGCGCCGGGCGCATAAGCGTTCAAGATGCCGATGCCGATGCCGCCCTCGTTGAGGCCGCGCGAAAGGCGATCGAGGATGCCGGCGACCTCCGCATCGGTCGCGACGTTGTCGATCCAGCGGCGGTCGCGCATGGCATTGCCGAAAGCCTCCAGCGAACTCTCCGCATTAGAGCCCGTCATCGCGCCGATGCGCGCAAATGCCCAGTTAGCGGCGGCGCCGTAATTCAGCACGCGCCCCTTCCTGGCCTGGCGTTCATACCAGGATGCGACCGGCAGCACGCCCGCCTCGAGATCGAGCGTCGTCGTCACGCCGTCGAAGGCCTGCATGCGGTCGGCCGGGACCGACTGGCCATGCGCGTGCAGATCGATGAAGCCGGGCGCGACCACGAGGCCGGTCGCGTCGATCACCCGCTCGGCGCTGCCGAGCGAGGCGCCGACCGCGGCGATCCTGCCGTCCACCACCGCAACGTCGCCGATGGCGTCCATTCCGCTGGCGGGATCCACCACCCGACCGCCAGAGATCACCAAGCCGCTCATGTCGAAACTCCTCCGCGCTGATATCGCATCAAGGCAGATTCCGCGGGCAACGACCACCTCCACCGAGGCCGACGCATCATGCTTCCACGGAAGGTCGTTGACAGGAGATCACGGACGCGCGCTTGCAGCCCCGCGGCATGTTGTGCCCGAGCTGTGCTCTCCTCTTCAACCCTCTCGGAGGAAAGGGCGCAGGGAAGACCGGGCGCCGGCTGGCACCCATAAGACCCCTGCGCTGAACGAATGCACACGCAATGCACAGGGGAGACACAGGGCAGCCGAAACCAGGCCTTCCCTGCGCGATGGTTTGACGGCCTATGCCGCGCTCTCCCGGGAGCCGAATTCGTTCTGGCCTCCCTCGCCCTCGCAGAAGTCACGGACACCGCGCCGGTTGACGCCAATGCCGCATCCGCAAGAGCTTGACCGTAGCAACGACGGCCAGGACCACACGGTTTCGCCGTACGCGAGCCATCCGGCTCCGCCAAAAGGCCTCGCCGGACATGGGCGCCGTCCGTCTTCGCAGGACGTGCCATGCTCACGAGGTTCATCTCGCCCTGCACGCACAAGCCCGCCTTTAACGCCGCCCGCGTCCACCGCAACTCCAGCCCGCGTTCGTGACGACGTACGACCGCCCCTTTGGTGGGCTGGAATGGGCGACACATACGACAAATCCGAATTTCGGTAAAGTGGAATATTTTTGCAAGGAAGGCTTGACGCCAATTTCGCTGTTTTGCCCGACGTCAGTGGGTCCCATCCGAGCCGCCGCCGATACCGCGCGACGGCCCGGCAATTTTTACGACCGGCGCTAGGTTGCTATGCCGCAAGGGTGTCGGCCGGTCATCATTGAAACGACGCCAGCCGGTTCCAGAACTTCACGGGACGGCTCGCACGTCCTGCGGCGGCGGACGCGAACGCCATGATCATACAGCCAATCGCGAAGCGGCTCCGCCGTCTTCTCGCCTCCATTGTCATTCAGGGAGCTAGCCGGGGCGGCGTTACGGTGGGCAAAGTTCCCAAAGGTTCCTGTGATCATCCGACGTCTCCTGCAACGCGACTCGCATCATGCTGTTTCCCGCCGCGCTCTGCTCGGCGGATTTGTGTCGGCAGGGAGTGCCCTCGCGCTCGGCGGATGCGCCGGCTTGGGTGCGACCGGCGCGCGCTTCGACGCCTCGTCCCTTTCTATCGACCCCACATTGCTTGTTACCACCACGCGCAAGCCCGTGAGCGGCGGTCGCACGAAACCCTGGTTCGGGCCGGAGCGCGCGACCAGCATGACGGTCGCGCGGGCGAAGCTGGTGGCGCCGGACGAAAGCCGTCTTTCTCTTGCCTCTGTTGGACTTGGCGATTGGCGCGTGGATCGGGTCGAGCCGGTGTCGGCCGACCTTGCCGATCTCGTTGCGCAGGCCGGCGGAGGAGACGTGCTGATCTATGTGCACGGCTTCAAGCAGACATTCGAGACGGCGGTGCTGGACGGCGCCCATCTCTCCGATGGGATCAAGTTCCGCGGCCGGACCATGGTGTTCTCCTGGCCCTCCAAGGCAGGATTGTTCGACTATGCCTATGACCGCGACAGCGCGATGTGGTCTCGCGACGATTTCGAACGCGTGCTCTCTGCGCTGGTGTCGGCTCCAAGCGCCGGTCGAGTGCACATCGTTGCGCACAGCATGGGAACCATGCTGACGCTCGAAAGCCTGCGTCAGCTCTATGCCCGCTACGGCGACACCGTTGCGAGCAAGATCGGCTCGGTCGTGTTTGCCGCGCCTGATATCGACATGGACGTATTCTCGTCGGCGATCCAGCGCATCGGCCCGCTCGCCGGCAAGATCACCGTGATTGCTGCGACGAACGATCGCGCATTGGCGCTGTCGGGACAAATCGCAGGTGGAATGACGAGGGTCGGCGCCGCCGAAAAGGCCGCCATCGCGCGGCTTGGTGTGCGCGTGATCGATGCCTCCCAGGAAGGCTGGGGCATCGTCAACCACGACCTGTTTCTATCGAATGCGGAAGTGCAGCGGGTGATCCGCCGCTCGATCGACGGCACGACCGCGTAAGGGCGCGCCGTGCCAAGCCACATGAAGAGCTTGCTCAAGCGCTCGTTGCGGCTTCGAGCCGTAAAAACGGCCGATTTTGGAGTGCCCAGCTCGTAGGCAAATGGCGCTCCCTAGGGGAATCGAACCCCTGTTTCAGCCTTGAGAGGGCCGCGTCCTAACCGCTAGACGAAGGGAGCGTGAGGGTTAGCCAATAACCTCGAAATTTGTCCGCCGCAAGGACCCAGCAGCCGTTTTAGGGCTCATTGGCAAATTTCAACATTCCGGCCGGTTTCAAGGTGTGGGCATCGAAGGTGCGGAGCTCGGTGACGCCGCCGATGTCCAGTGTGACCACGAGGCGATCGCCCGCCACGCCGGTCGAGACGATCCTGGCGCCTTTCGGCAGGGTAGCGATGACGTCGCCGGCCACCTCGACCGCCCTTCCCTCCGACTTGAAAAGACGGTAGCCCACCGCGATCAGGACGGCGCAGATCGCCAGCGCCGTGGTCAACCCCGCGATCAGCATCATCCGCCGCACCCGCGCGAACAGCGCGGCCTGCTCGGGGGTCGGTTCGGGAACAGCGGTTTCGGTCGTCATGGAAAGCTCGGGCTCTGCGCAAAGGTTGGAGGTTGTCGTCGCCGGCGACGAGGGCTCGGCCCGGCTCGACCGCGTGCTGGCGGCGCACCTTACCGAACTGTCGCGATCGAGGCTGAAAGCCCTGATCCTGGCGGGCGCAGTACACCTGAAGGCCTCCGCGGTCCGCGACCCCGCTTATCACGTCAGTCCCGGCGATACGATCACAATCGACGTGCCGGAGGCGGCGCCGGCGGAGCCGAAAGGCGAGGATATCGCCCTCGATATCGTGTTCGAGGACGACGACATCATCGTCATCAACAAGCCGAAGGGCCTGGTCGTGCACCCCGCGGCCGGGCACGAGACCGGCACGCTGGTGAACGCACTGATCGCCCATTGCGGCGCCTCCCTATCCGGCATCGGCGGGGTGCGCAGGCCCGGCATCGTGCACCGGCTCGACAAGGACACGACAGGGCTGATGGTGGTCGCCAAGAACGACCTCGCCCATGCCTCGCTGTCCGCGCAATTCGCCGACCACGGCCGCACCGGCGAGATGCGGCGCGGCTACATGGCCTTCGCCTGGGGCGTGCCGAACCGGCATCGCGGCACGGTGGACGCGCCGATCGACCGCCATCCGCATGCACGCGAAAAGATGGCGGTGCGCCAGGGCGGCCGCGAGGCAGTGACGCATTGGGAAATCCTGGAGAGCTTTGCCGGCCGCGATGGCAAACCCGTCGCTGCCCTGCTCGCCTGCGAGCTCGAGACCGGACGCACCCACCAGATCCGCGTCCACCTCGCCCATATCGGCCATCCCCTGCTGGGCGACGCGGTCTATGGTCCGCATTTCAAGACCAAGGCGAACCAGCTCGGGCCTGAGTCGCAGGCGGCCTTGACGGCGCTGGGGCGACAGGCCTTACACGCTTACCTGCTAGTATTTGAGCACCCAAGAACCGGAGAATTACTGCACTGGGAGGCACCCCTGCCGGAGGATTTGCTTCTCCTTCAAAGCTGCCTCAAAGCGGCGCTATGACGCAGGCCCCTTCAGAAAGCCTTTACATTACAAAAAGTTATAGCTGCCACACGGGGACGTGACGTCAGCAATCCTTCCCTTTTCGAGCCCCGATAGGCTATATTGCGCCTGCGTTGAAATTGACCCAACGCGGAACATCGCAGCTACGGCCGGCTTTAACACAGCGGTCGTCTGCCTGGCCCGCCGCTATCGGGGGCCTGAACCTTTTGGAGGGCGCACTATGGCCCGTACCGCTGCTTTGCCGGTCCTCAATGGAGAATCCGGCCTTTCTCGCTACCTCGCCGAGATCCGCAAGTTTCCGATGCTGGAACCCCAGCAGGAATACATGCTCGCCAAGCGTTGGCGCGAGCATGACGATCGCGACGCGGCGCACCAACTCGTCACCAGCCATCTCCGCCTCGTGGCCAAGATTGCCATGGGCTATCGCGGCTACGGCCTGCCGATCTCCGAGGTCGTCTCGGAAGGCAATGTCGGCCTGATGCAGGCGGTGAAGCGATTCGAACCCGAGAAGGGGTTCCGTCTCGCCACCTACGCGATGTGGTGGATCAAGGCGTCGATTCAAGAGTACATCCTGCGTTCCTGGTCACTCGTGAAGATGGGCACCACCGCGAACCAGAAGAAGCTGTTCTTCAACCTGCGCAAGGCGAAGAGCAAGATCAACGCGCTGGACGAAGGCGATCTCCGCCCCGACCAGGTCGCGACCATTGCCAAGCGGCTGGGCGTGACGGATCAGGACGTGATCGACATGAACCGCCGTCTCGGCGGCGACGCCTCGCTCAACGCGCCGATCCGCGACGACGGCGAAGCCGGCGAATGGCAGGACTGGCTGGTCGACAATACGCCCAACCAGGAAGCCATGATGGCGGAGCACGAGGAGTATGATCACCGCCGTGACGCGCTGAACGGCGCCATGGGCGTGCTCAACCCGCGCGAACGCCGCATCTTCGAGGCCCGCCGCCTCGCCGATGAGCCGATGACGCTGGAAGACCTTGCCGCCGAGTTCGGCGTGTCGCGCGAGCGCGTCCGCCAGATCGAGGTCCGCGCCTTCGAGAAGGTGCAGTCCGCGGTCAAGGGCACGATCGCAAGACAGGAACAGGCTGCGCTGGAAGCCGCGCATTAAGCGGGCTTTGTCGGCGCCAGGAATTGGCGGGTCGAAGAGAGACAAAAGCCGGCGGCAACGCCGGCTTTTTTGTTTGGGGCGGTGCCTTGTTGAGCGGTGCGAAGTGCAGCATCACGCGCGCTGTCATGCGCCGCGCGTGCTGGCGGCAGACGGGCCGGCGGAAGTGCCGCAGCGAGCGGGATTGATGCACGATCGGGCGCTCACTCCCCCCAAACCCTCGCCAGCGTCGCGAGCCAGCAGCCTTCGCAATAGCGGGCGTCCTTGTAGTCGATCCAATTGTGCGCGTAGACGCGATCGGCCGGGATGCCGTAGCGCGTGCGCAGCACCGTAACCAGGATCTTCCAGGCTGCGACCTGTGCCTCGGTCGGCCCGGCCGCAACGTCAGGATAATTGCCGGCGAACTCGACGCCGATCGAATTGTCGCGCACGATCTGGCGATAGGTCGACCTGTTATCGATGTATTTGTTGTCGTTGCGGTTGGCGCCGTCGCCATGGGTCGGCACCAAATTCTCCGCCACCGCCCAATAGACCGTGCCGTCGGTCTCGACCCACACCGTGACCCCGCGCCGGGTCGGGTTCTTCGCCTGCGCCAGCGCGCCGCCCCGCGCCGAACCGGCGGGCCCCTCGGTCTGGTGCACGATGATGTTGCGCCAACGGTTTGCGCTGTCGACGTCGCGCCATGGCGCAAGCCACACGATCTTCAGGCCGGGAATCTCGGGCGTGCCGGAGGCGCGCGCGAGTTTTTCCAGCTCGGCATTCTCAGCGGCGGCGGGGACGGTCAGGTACAGGGCGGCAAGAACGACCGCGAGCAGGCGGGACATCGTGATGCGGGTCCAATGCGACCCCTGATGTAGCACGCCCTTACGCGAAGTGGTGCGCGGCCTCACCGGGACCGATCGGCTCGGGCGAGAGCGGCGGGGCCGGATCGTAGACGGCAAGATCGTTCTTGCCGTTCTTCTTGGCAGCGTAGAGGGCGTGGTCGGCATGCGCGATCAGGCGGTCCGGGAATTGACCGACGCCGCGGTCCCACTGTGCAACCCCAATCGAGATCGCGATCGGAATGTCGCGGCCGGTGCAGGCCGCGGCGTCCTGACGGCAGACCTCGAGCACGCGGCGAGCGATCGCGGCAGCCTCGCGCAGCGACGACGACGGCAGCACGATGCAGAACTCGTCGCCGCCGGTACGAGCCAGCATGTCGCCGGGCCTTAGGCGCGTCTGCGCCATCAGCGTGAAGTGCTTCAGGCAGGCGTCGCCCGCGGCATGGCCATGCGTGTCGTTGATGGTCTTGAAGCCGTCGAGATCGATCACCAGCAGCGAGAACGGCGCGCCGCCGCGCTCCGAGCGGGCGCATTCCTCGGTCAGGCGCTGCAGCAGATGCCGCCTGTTGGCGACGCCGGTGAGATCGTCGAGCAGCGCGAGGTCGGCAACCTCGTTGCGCAAGCTGTCCATTGCCAGCAGCAGGAAACCGAAATTCAGCGTCATCGACAGGAACAGCAGCCCCAGCACCATGACGGCATGGGTCTGGCCGCCGGCCCGCGCCGAGAGATCGTGGCCGAGCAGATTGCCCACCATACGGGCGAACAGGATCGCGATGATGCCGAGGATGACGATGCCGGACAGCCGCGCGCCGGGGCTGACACGCCCCTCCGGCGACAGCAGGAGGCGCAGCGCCAGCACCAGCGGCAAGGCCTGGCCGAGCGTGTAGCTGAGCATGCGCAGCTGCATGTGCTCGAAGCTGACTGTAAAGACCATGACGCCGGTGAGGCTCAAGCCTCCCGTTGCGGTCATGAGACGCCACGAGACCGGCCGGTCATAGAAGCGCTGAATGCCCATGGCGGCGAGGCAGCTCGCGGCAATGACGCCGGCTGCGCCGAGCAGAAGCGGCAGGGGCGAGGCGACGAACAGACGGATCAGGGCCGTCATCGCGCCGGCGGCGCCGACGAAGGACGAGGCCATCCAGAATCGCGCGGCTGCGAATTTCGGATAGGAGCGCGTCACGTAGGCCCAGATCACACCGAGCGCCAGGAAGTTGACGACGAAGACCGTCCACAATGTCGGTACGTTCAGCATGGCGCGTGCGGCACGCGCAGCGTCGCGCCCCCCGTCCCTGGCAGCCGTCCGTCCATCACCCATCCCCGTTTTCTTCCGGCGACAATGCGCGAGTTGCGCTTAATGGAGTCTCACTGCGACTCTTGAAAACGCGCCTTTGGTTTTGGATTCATGAACGGCGCCTGGCTGTTGTCGGATCGTTAAGCCTGTCGCAAGCGACGGTGCGCCGACGCGGCGATGCGGATTCGCGCAGCAAAATCACCTGAAAATGCATCTGAGCTGTGGATAACACGATGACACAGATGTGACGGCACGGGGCAGAGGAGCGCGAATCTGCTGAGTTTGTCGTCGAGGATGTTGCGAGGCTGGCCCTCCGCCGAGCATCCCTCGTGTCGCGTTCCCACCATTAAACCCTAAGAGGATACTATGGCTAAGAAAGCGAAGAAGGCGGCGAAGAAGAAGGCGAAGAAGGCCAAGAAGGCGAAGAAGAAGTAACGCAGCTTCTTTTTCTTTGCCCGGGTGGAGCCTCGCTCCGCCCGGGCGTCGGGCAAGATCGAGAGTTTGAAGGTGGCGGGCGCAAGGCCCGCTTTTTTATTGGGAGAAAGAAAGACTACCGCTCCGCGAACGCCAGCTTGGCGCCGAGTGCGGCAAAGCCGGCGGCGAAGCTGCGGCGCAGCCAGGCCATGACGCGGGGCCGGGAGATGACGCGCTCGCGCACCGAGGCGGCGCAGAGGCCATAGACGACGAACACCGCAAAGGTCATCGCCATGAAGGCGCCGCTCAATTCCAGCATCCGCGCCAGCACATGGGCCTCGTCGAGCGCGATGAACTGCGGCAGGAAGGCGAGGAAGAAGATCGACAGTTTGGGATTGAGGATGTTGATCAGGAAGCCGGTGACGATGACGCGGCCGCTCGACCGCTCCTTGATTTTGCCCTCGACCGCGAGCGCACCTCGCTCGCGCAGCGCCTGCCAGGACATGTAGAGCAGATAGGCGACGCCACACCATTTCAGCGCGGCGAAGGCAAGCGCGCTGGTGTGGAGCACCGCGGCAAGGCCGAGCATCGCCGCCATCATGTGCGGCACAATCCCCAGCGTGCAGCCGAAGGCCGCGGCGATGCTGGCGCGCGAGCCGCGGGTGAGCGCCGCCGCCAGCGTGTAGAGCACGCCTGTGCCGGGCGAGGCGACCACCATGAGCGAGGTGAGCAGGAACGACCAGGTCATGATTGGACCTTATCACCGCGCCTTACGTCGGAAAAGCGATGGTCGGCGACCGCCCTCAGGACAGCTGCGCGATCTCGGCCTCGCGCAACACGTCGAGCGGCGCCCACGGCTTGGCCCAGAACTTGGCACCGTCAGGCAGCGGCTGCATCAGGGGCCGCCCGGAGGTGACGACGACGTCGAGCTTCGGATTATGGCCCTTGGCGAGATGAGCGAGTTCGACCCCGTTCATGCGGCCAGCGAGCTGAACGTCCGTCAGCATCAGGCAGAGTGCGCCCGCATTCTTCTCCAGCACGCGTTCGGCCGCCTCCGCACTCTCGCACTCGTACCCACTTTCCTCGAGGAGAACGCAAAGCATCTCCCGCTGCATGTGGTCGTCTTCGACAATCAGCGCTGTTGCACGAAATGGCTGTGCCTGTCCCATGGAGCGGCTCCCAATGCTTGCTTCGTATCGTATGTTAAAAGCCCAAATCGGCCGTGGTTCAGTTCCATTCTGAAAAAATGTAAATCATAGTTCCCGCTTTCCGGACTGACGGGGAGATCCATGTCTGCGATTCGCGGCGCCGCCGCCATGACCCGAGAACGCGGCGAAGACCACGCCGAAGGATGCCGCCCTGCGCATGAGCCGAGGCATCGAGAGGAACGAGCCCCGCATCCTGATCGGCAACGACGCCCGCTTCATGGATCTGCTCCAGCGCTTCCGCCCGGGCGCGGCGCGACAGCAGCGCGACGCCCCCCGTCACTTGCGAGCGTTAGCCGTGCGCCCCCTCACTGCCCCATCAGCCGATCCGCGAAATACCCGATCGTCTTGCGATAGACCACCGCCCTGTTCCACTCGCGCATTGCCTCGAAATTCGGCGTGCCTTCACCGTAGGGCTGGCCCATCTTGAAGCCGCTGGTGTGGAGCAGGTTCGCAGTCGAGGCGAGCACGTCGGGGACGCTGTGGCGGAGGTCGACGTGGCCGTCGCCGTCGAAATCGACGCCGTATTTGATGTAGGACGACGGCAGGAACTGGGTCTGGCCGATCTCGCCGGCATAGGCGCCGATGAGATCGCGCAGCGGCAGGTCGCCGCGCTGCACGATCTTGAGCGCGGCGAGCAGTTCGCCCTGGAACAGATCGGTACGGCGGCAGTCATGCGCCAGGGTCGCCAGCGTGCGGATCACCGGCAGCTTGCCGGTATCGCCCTTGCCGAAATCGCTCTCCAGCCCCCAGATCGCGACCAGGATGTAGCGGGGCACGCCGAACTTCTGCTCGATCCGCGAGAGCAGCGCGGCATGGCGCTGGAGCAGCGCCCGCCCGCCATTGATGCGGCCGGGGCCGACGCGGGTCGAGACGTACTGTTCGAAGCTCTTATTGAAGGTGTGGCGCTGGCGCCGATCGAAGGCAAGCACGGCGCCATCCTGGGTCACACCGCTGAGCGCCGCATTGGTCACGCTCGCCGAGACGCCGGAGGCTTGCGCCTCCGCGGCCATGCTGGCGACGAAAGCGTTGAAGTCGCCGCCGCAGCGCGCGGCCTGCGCCGACCCACCGGCCAGACAGACGATGGAGGCGGTGGCCAAAGCGTGTCTCAACATACCCTCTAATCCTCTGAAGAATGAGCGCGGAAAGCAGCGCGCGATCATGCCCGGGAACCGAATTCGCGTCAAAGCAGCAAAGCCTCGCCGTGAAGGCGCGCGAGCTTGATCCGCCTCGACATCGTATCCAAGCGACGCGAGATGGACGATTCCGACACTCTCCTCTCGTCTTCCGGGCGGCGTTTAACGAGACGCGCGCAGCGGCCCGGTGACCGCATGATTTATCGCGATAGTGGACCTCGATTCGGCGCTCGCGATCACACATTGCAGGCAGGCGGGAAGACATACAGCCTGGCGCGCCTCGCTGCGAGCCAGTCGCGCTGCATTGCGACGGCCCGAACAATGAACAAAGTGATTTGGTGATCCAAACGATTGTTGCGACGCGCATCAAGTCGGCATGCCGCGGCCAACGCATATCTGATCCGCCCGCTGCGACCTCAACGCCGCCACGATTTGCCTTGCCATCGCATGGCGCCTTCGATAGTCTTCTATTTTAGGTTGTCACCCCGCCAGCCCCGGGCGACACCGAAGACCAAAGATAACTGAAGACTAAAGATCAACGGCGGGCTTCGCGGCCCGCCGTTGATTGGGAGTTCACATCACGCCTGGCACTCCGAGGCAACGACATCTGATCCGGCAGCCGCGGCGGGCACCCTCGCCTTCAATGCATCGCCAACGTCGATAACCGCCGAAGTCATTTGACTGCGGCGCCCTGATCGACGACAAGCCGCCATGGCCAAGAAACCCGGAACCAATCCCAAAGGCGAGTTCGCCTTCTTCAACGTCGTCTATGAGGACGATACCCAGCGCTCCAACCGCCGCGTGCCCACCGAGCTGCTCGGCGGCCTCGACGGCGACGAGCCCGCGCGCGGCTTCATCATGGAGCAGGACCGCGAGATCGCCGAAAAGAGCGGTCGGCCACCGCTCGAGATCAAGCGGATTGAGCGGGTCGGGGTGAAGAAGAAATAGGCAAACATCGCCAGCGCCCCATCTTGCAGACAAGCAGCTGACAGAAGCAGATGACGCTTCTTGGCTGAACGCTGCTGGCAGACAGGCACGAACAAAAACGGCGGGCTTGCGCCCGCCGTTTCGTTCGGATAGATGCCCGGGTCAGGCTGGGGCATGACGATCAGAATTAATTATCCAAGAAGCTCCGCAGCTTCCTCGACCGCGACGGATGCTTCAGCTTGCGCAGCGCCTTCGCCTCGATCTGACGAATGCGTTCGCGCGTCACGCTGAACTGCTGGCCGACTTCTTCCAGCGTGTGGTCGGTGTTCATGCCGATGCCGAAGCGCATGCGCAGGACGCGCTCTTCGCGCGGCGTCAGAGATGCCAGCACGCGCGTGGTGGTCTCGCGCAGGTTGGACTGGATCGCGGCATCGATGGGGAGGATCGCATTCTTGTCCTCGATGAAATCGCCGAGGTGCGAATCCTCTTCGTCACCGACCGGCGTCTCCAACGACAGCGGCTCCTTGGCGATCTTGAGGACCTTGCGGACCTTTTCGAGCGGCATGCCGAGCTTCTCGGCGAGTTCTTCCGGCGTCGGCTCGCGTCCGATCTCGTTGAGCATCTGGCGCGAGGTGCGCACGATCTTGTTGATCGTCTCGATCATGTGCACGGGGATGCGGATGGTGCGCGCCTGGTCGGCGATCGAGCGGGTGATCGCCTGCCGGATCCACCACGTGGCGTAGGTCGAGAACTTGTAGCCGCGGCGATACTCGAACTTGTCGACCGCCTTCATCAGGCCGATGTTGCCTTCCTGGATCAGGTCGAGGAATTGCAGGCCGCGGTTGGTGTACTTCTTGGCGATCGAGATCACCAGACGGAGATTGGCTTCCACCATCTCCTTCTTGGCCTGGCGTGCCTCGCGCTCGCCCTTCTGCACGGAGTGCACGATCTTGCGGAACTCGACGATCTCGAGGCCGGTGAGGGCGGCGAGCTGATGCACTTCGTGACGAAGGTCCTTGATGCGGTCCTTCTCGTGATGAACGAAATTCTTCCAGCCCTTGGCCGAGAGTTTCGAGACGCGGTTGAGCCAACGCGGATCGAGCTCCGAGCCGGTGTAGTTGCGTAAAAAGTCCTCGCGCGCGACGCCGTGGCTGTCGGCAAGACGCATCAGGCGGCCCTCGTAGGAGACGAGGCGCTTGTTGATGTCGTAGAGCTGCTCGACCAGCGAGTCGATACGGGCCTGGTTGAGGCGGAGCGACTTCACCTCGACGATGATCTCGTCCTTCAGCTTCTTGTACTTGCGCTCCTGGTGCGGCGAGAGCGACTCGTTCTGGAGCTGGTTCTGGATATCCTGCTCCTGAAGCTTGCGCAGCTTCTTATAGCTGTCGGCGATCTTGTCGAAGATCTCGACCACCTTCGGCTTGAGCTCGGCCTCGATTGCCGCGAGCGACATCTGGTTCTCGAACTCGTCGTCGTCCATGTCGGACTCGGCGGCGGACTCGGCTGGATCCTTGTCCTCGCCGGCCTCAGTGGCACCGGGCGCAGGCGCGGCGCGGAACGGGGTGGGCGACGGCGGCGCGGCGGGCGGCGCGACATGCGCGGGGGCAGCGGCGGACGCGGTGGCTTCGCCACCCTCGGCCGACGCTTCGCCGTTCGGGCCGGCGATCATCGCGGTGTTCATGCCGCCCTTGGCGTCGGGGCCGGCATAGGTCGCTTCGAGATCGATGATGTCGCGGAGGAAGATCTTGCCTTCGTTGAGCTCGTCCCGCCAGATGATGATGGCCTGGAATGTCAGCGGGCTTTCGCACAGACCCGCGATCATCGCCTCGCGGCCGGCCTCGATGCGCTTTGCGATGGCGATTTCGCCTTCGCGGGACAGCAGCTCGACCGTGCCCATCTCGCGCAGATACATGCGCACCGGATCGTCGGTGCGCTCGCCCGGCTCGCTCTTCTTGACCTCGGTGACGGCCTTCTGGGTGACCTCGACGAGCTCGTTGTCGGTCTCGTCCTCGCCCTCGTCCTTGTCTTCCTCGCCTTCGGTGTCGTCGGCTTCGGTGACGTTGATGCCCATGTCCGAGAGCATCGACATGATGTCCTCGATCTGTTCGGGCGAGGTCTGGTCGGACGGCAGGACCTCGTTGAGCTGATCAAAGGTGACGAAGCCGCGCTTCTTGGCCTGCTTGATCATCTTCTTCACGGCGGCGTCGGACAGGTCGAGCAAGGGCGAGGGCGCGTCCTGGGAGTCCTTCTCCGGCGCATCCGCTGCCTTGTCGTCCTTTTCCTTGTCCTTCGCCTGCAGCGTCTTTGCCTTGGTGGCCATCCATTGCTCCTCAACGCGCTTCAATGCAGACGGCGCGCCCCGCCTGCCTGAATTCACATGAACCTGTTGCTCGACGCTCTCGCTTCGGCAGCTCTCGACACGGAAAGGGCGGCGCACAAACTTCTCGCCACCCCCAACTTTCTCTCGCCGGATTTGCCTAACGCTTCGTGAGCCTCTTTGTCGCAGCGGATGCAGGTGTAGTGCCAACAGCGGTTGCGCGGATTCATTCCTGACGCATCTGTTCTGCCTGCGGCCGCCTTCGGGCCAAAGTGCTACAAGACCGTTAAGCCTCGATTAACCCTGTTTCTGCCGCCAAACCAAGGATTTGGCGAGTCTTTTAGCGGTTCCGACCCCGGCCGTCCGCATGATTCTTTCATTACATGCTCTTCTGGAGCCGACCCGACAGTTCGCCAAAACCCTCGATCAGAGCCTCGGTACCGTCGACTTCGCCTATCCGAGCCTTGACGTCACGCAGCCACGCCAAATTGGCCTCGCTGGGGTCCTCCCCCAGGGCCAGCTCAGCGTCTTTCAGCTCTCTAAGTAGTGAATGCCATTGCCGATGCAAGGCAACCAGCTGATGCCAAGTGGCAAGAACGTCATCCCGCGCCGCGCCCTCCCGGGCGCCCCACACCGCCACGGTGGTGATGCCGTTCTCAACCCTTTGAAGAACTTGCGAAAACCCGCCCTTCTCAAGGTCGCCCCGCATCTTCTCGGCCTGCTCGCCCGGGTCCGGTGAGTGGTGATGATCGTTGGCGAAGGCGGCGATGATGCCGGCCCTGAGCTTATGGGCCTCGGGATGGGCCAGCTCCAGGGCGGCCACCTCCTCCAAGTGCTCATGGAGCAGCCAGGGGTGGTTGATCAGGCATTGCAGGATCAAGGCCTCCCGGCGGGAGATGGCACTGCGCTGGCCGCGCATGATCGGGCTTGCCGCCAGCTGGGGGCTCGCCGCCTGGTATGGACCGGACGGCAGCGGGACGGGACCGGGCGGGCCGCGGCGGGCGCCGCCAAATCCATGGCCACCGAATCGATTCGCGCCTCCCCCAGCCCTGGGCTGGAATGGCCGACCGCCGCCACCTTGGCGGAAACTGCCCCGGCCGCCAAAGCCGCCGCGCCCGCCTTCGGGGGCAAAGGCGCGCTGGAGCCGATTGGCAAAGTCGTCGCGGTAATAGCGCCGCACCACCTCGTCGCGGATGCCGTTGGAGAGCTCCTTGATGCGCGCCTCCAGAGCGGCGCGGCGCTCGGGCGTGGCAAAATTGCCGCCTTCGAGCTCGCGCGACCAGATCATCTCCGCGAGCGGTCGCGCCGCCGCGATCACGTCCTCGATCGCGCCGCGGCCACCCGAGCGAACGAGATCGTCGGGGTCCTGCCCCTCCGGCAGCAGCGCAAAGCGCAGGCTCTTGCCCGGCGCGAGGAACGGCAAGGCAAGGTCCGCGGCGCGGTAAGCCGCCTTCTGGCCGGCGCGGTCGCCGTCGAAGCAGAGGATCGGCTCGTCCGCCATCTTCCACAGCAGCCCGAGCTGGCTTTCGGTGAGCGCGGTGCCGAGCGGCGCGACGGTGCCTGCGAAGCCCGCGGCGACCATGGCGATGACGTCAACATAGCCTTCGACCACGATCAGGGCGCCGCCGTCATGGGTGGCTTTGCGCGCGGTCTGGTGGTTGTAGAGATTGTCGCCCTTGTGGAAGAGCGGCGTCTCCGGCGAGTTCAGATATTTGGCCGGAACGTCCTTCTCCAGCGCGCGCCCACCGAAGGCGATGACGCGGCCGCGCAAATCCGTGATCGGAAACATCACGCGGTCGCGGAAGCGGTCGTACGGCACCGGAATATCGTCGCCGGCGACGAGCAGTCCGGTCTCGACCATGTCGTCAACGGACACGCCGAGCTTGCCGAGATGCTCCTTCAGCGCGAAGCGGTCGGGCGGCGCATAGCCGAGGCGGAACTGCAGTTGCGTCGCCGGCGAAATGGCGCGGTCGGCCAGATAGCCGCGCGCTTTGGCACCTAAGCGCGAGGCCAGCGTCTCGGCGAAGAATTTTGCCGCAAGATCCATGACGTCATGCAGCGATTTGCGCCGCTGCTCATGCCGGGCCGCATCCGGCGTCACGGCCGGCAGCGGCAGGCCCGCCATGCCCGCGAGCCGCTCGACGGCCTCGGCGAACGGCACGCCGTCCGTCTCCATCACGAAGCTGATGATGTCGCCGTGCTTGCCGGAGGAGAAGTCGTGGTAAAAGCCCTTCTGGTCGTTGACGTAGAAGGACGGCGTCTTCTCCTGCTGGAACGGCGACAACCCCTTCCACTCCCGCCCCGCCTTCTTCAGCTTGACGCGCTTGCCGACGACTTCGGAGACCGAAAGCCGGGCACGAAGCTCGTCGAGGAATTGGGGCGTGAAGCGCATGAGATCCAGTCTTGCCCGAGCGAGATGAGCCGGGCCAAGATCAGGCATATAGGTGCCGCCTGCACAAAAGTCAGGTTTGTCGGGATTATACGCGCTGTTCACAGCCCGCGTCATTCCGGGGCGCGCAGAGCGCGACCCTGGAATCCATCGCGCCACCGGACCGCTGGCGGAAATGGATTTCCGGGCTCGCGCTTCGAACGCCCCGCAAATGACTTGGAGAGAGGCCTTGAACCGCGCCCGGTTCCACGCTTCCATACCCCCATGTTCAGGACCTTTCGAGGCGGCCAGAGCGGGGGCTGGCGCGTGACGTCGATCTCGCCCGTGCGGGGCGAGCCCCTGCCCTTCGTGCCGGCACTGTCGGTGACCGACAGTGAGGCCGTCTCGTTGCCGCTGGTGCCCTCGCGCAACGCGTGGCGGCTGGTCGGCGTCGCGAGCAGCTTGCGTTACACCGAGCGGCCTGAGAAGCAGCAGCTCGTCGCCGTGCAGGCCGGCCTCGGCCGGTTAGAGGCGACCAGCGCAGCGCTGATCCCGATCCGCAAGTCGCAGGCCTGGTGGGAGCTGACGCAGGAAGAGCGCCGCAAGATCTTCGAGGACAGATCGCACCACATCGCGAGCAGCCTGCGCTACCTGCCCGCCATCGCGCGCCAGCTCTATCATTGCCGCGACCTCGGCGGGCCTTTCGACTTTCTGACCTGGTTCGAATTCGCACCGGTTGATGCCGCGTTGTTCGAAGAGCTGGTGGCGATGCTGCGGCAGACCGAGGAGTGGACCTATGTCGAGCGCGAGGTTGACATCCGCATGGTGAAGGAGGTGCTGTCGGCCTAATGCTCCAGGAAACGGCCGGACTCGATGCGCGGAAGATCGGTGACGGGCCAGTTGTAGACATAGGTCCAGGCCTTGCTGCTGGTGCCGTCCGGCAGCGACACGTCGATCAGCTGCCGCAGATATTCGGTCGGCTCCGGAAAGCCTTCGCCGCAGGCCTCGTACATGTCGAGCTCGCGCAGCAGCTCGTCGCCCGCGCGTAAGTGAAACAGCTCGCCATGGACGATGTCGGACGGGGCGTCCGACAGCAATAGCCCCGGATAATGCTTCACCAGGACCAGCCGACCGCGGCAGGTCGCATCGCCAAGGAAATCCGCATGTGCCGCGAGCAGCCGCGCCATCGGATGATCGAAGCCGCGCATCAGGGTGCCGTAGACGAAGAGACGATCGCAGGTCATCCGGTGTGTATAGCTGGCAATGGCGCGGAACGACAACGTCGCATATTCGCTGTCGTCCTGGCGAAAGCCAGTAGGACGATGTGCAGGCAATGACGCTCTCAGCGGCATCCTCGGTCAAGCATGGTGATTTGAAGCGAACCAATCTATACCGATTTTCTTCGAACTTCAGGGCGACAGCTTTTCCATAGGCAATCAGGATGGCTTTAGATACGGCCGACGCGACCGATCAACTCCTCGGCGAGGGCGACATTGCGCCAGTGCATGAGGTGAATGCGGCAGGCCAATCACCCTTCCTGCTCACCGCGGATCACTACGGGCGGGTGCTGCCGCGCACGCTCGGCAATCTTGGCGTCGCGGAAAACGAGCTTGTCAGGCACATCGCTTGGGACATCGGCATCGCCGGCGTCGCCGAGCGGCTCGCAAAAATGCTCGACGTGCATCTGATCGCGCAGCGCTATTCGCGGCTCGTGATCGACTGCAACCGCCCGCCCGCGGCTGTGAGCTCGATTCCCGTGATCTCCGAAGCCACCGCGATTCCGCGCAACGAGGGCATTTCGGAATGGGAGCGCGAGGCGCGGCGGCGCGAGATCTTCGCGCCCTATCATCATCGCATCGACGCCGCGATCAACCGCCGCCTGCGCGACAAGCGGCCGACAGTACTGGTGTCGCTGCACAGCTTTACGCCGGTCTATGCCGGCGTCGCGCGGCCCTGGCACGTCGGCGCCCTCTATAACCGCGACACCGTGCTGCCGCAGCTCCTCTTGAAACATCTCCGCGCTGAAAGCGATCTCGTCGTCGGCGACAACGAGCCCTATGCGGTGAACGACCTCACCGACTACACCATCCCCGTGCACGGCGAGGCGCGCGGCCTCGTCAACACCGGCATCGAGATCCGCCAGGATCTGATCGCCGACCAGTCCGGCCAGCAGCAATGGGCGGAACGGCTGGCGCGGATCCTTGCCGAGATCGAGGTTGAGCTGAAGACTCAGATGTTGGTGTGAGCCTCACTTCGCCCTGGTCAGCGCCAGCCAGATGCCGCCGCCGATCATGAAGCCGCCGGAAATGCGCGACATCATCCGCGTGCGGCGGGCCGAGAAGAATTTTCGGGCGCGGCCGGCGGCGATGGCGTAGAGCGCGTCGGTCATGACCGCCGTGACCATGAAGGTGGCACCAAGCAGCGCGACTTGCGGAAAGTGCGGCTGGTTCATGTCCATGAACTGCGGAATGAAGGCGCCGAAGAACACCAGCACTTTCGGGTTCGACAGCAGCACCAGGAATCCTTGCAGGAAGAAGCCGCCGCGCGGCGGCGGAGGCGGCGCGTCGACGTCGACGCCGTCGACCGGCGTCCAGATCAACTTGATGCCGAGCCACACCAAATAGGCGGCGCCGGCAAAGCGCACCCAGTCGAACCAGTACCCCATGGTCGCCATCAGCGAGGTCAGACCGACCGCGACGATGCCGATCACGATGGCAAGACCCGCTTGCGCGCCGGCAACGTTGGTGAGCGCCGCGCGGGTGCCGTGCCGCAGGCCGTTGGCAATGACGAGGGTGACGATCGGCCCCGGCAGCAACGCCAGCGCGATGCAGGCGGCGACGAAGGCGAGATAGGCTTGCATGGACATCATGGGGAGGACTCGCTGCGGTTTGTACGCATTAATGCATGGCGGAGGCGGGAACGGAAGCTCGCAGATCTCGTGTTCCCGCTTGCGGGAAGCTCTTCGCCTCGTCCCGCACGCGGAGAGACTGCACGCGACCAACATGATTTCTCGAGCCCGCTTGACATGCAACCATTTGGTTGCCTATCATCATAACCATGGATGAGGTCTTCAAAGCGCTCGCCGATGCGTCACGACGGTCGCTGCTGGACAGGCTTCACGCCCGGAACGGCCAGACGCTGAACGAGCTCTGCGAAGGCCTTGCCATGACGCGTCAGGCGGTGACCAAGCACCTTGGCATTCTGGAGGAGGCCAATCTCGTCACCACCATCAGGCATGGCCGCGAGAAGCTGCACTATCTCAACCCCGTGCCGATCCATCAGATCGGCGAACGCTGGATCAGGAAATTCGAGCGCGGCAAGCTCGCCGCACTCAGCGAGTTGAAACGTCAGCTGGAGAAACGCGATGAGTAAGCCGGAATTCGTCTACGTCACCTACATCGAGACCACGCCGGAAAAAGCTTGGGAGGCGCTAACCAACAGCGCGTTTACGCGGCAATACTGGTTCGGCGCCGAGGTCAGATCCGACTGGAAGGTAGGCTCTTCCTTCGCCCTCACGCTCGACGGCGAGATCACCGATTCCGGCGAAATCCTCGAAGCCGATCCGCCGCGGCGATTGTCCTACAGTTTCAAGCACCAGAAATACGAGGAGCTGCGCGGCGAGCCGATATCGCGCGTCGTCTTCACCATCGAACCGTTCGGCTCGCTGGTGCGTTTGACCGTGCTGCATGACGGGTTTGTCGAGGGCGGCAAGTATCTCGGCGCCGTCTCCAATGGCTGGCCGGCGATCCTGTCCGGGCTCAAGAGCCTGCTGGAGAGAGGCAAAGTACTCGCCATCCCGCGCACGGCGCTCAACAAGGGATTCGACGCAAAATGAAGCTCGAGCAGTTCACGCCGCTGACCGTCTACACCATCTACATCGCCTCCACGCCCGAGAAGGTGTGGGAGGCGCTGACCTCGGCGGAGTTCAGCCGACAGTATTTCTTCGGCAATGCCGTCGAGGTCGAGCCACGGCTCGGCGGCACCTTCATCGTGCGCACGCCCGACGGCGCCGTGCACATCAGCGGCGAGGTTCTCGCCTACGATCCGCCGCGCAAGCTCGCGGTCACGTTCAACGTGAACTGGCCCGATCTGATCGAGAAGCTCGGCCCGACCCTCGTCACCTACGAGATCGCACAGGCCGGCGATGCGGTCCGGCTCACCATGAGCGAAGGCCACGACCGCCCGCTCAGCGACGACATACTCGCAGGCGGGCGCTCCGGCTGGCCGGCGATCCTGTCCAGCCTCAAGAGCCTGCTCGAGACCGGCAAGCCGCTGGTCGTCAAGCCGGGCCCGCCACAGCGGATGCTCGATGCGCTGAAGGCGATGGGCATCAAGACGCCGTAGGTGCGACGGTTTCCGTGTTCGTCCCAGACAAGCGCGCCTCAGCGGGCGCCGATCCGGGCGCCATAGCGAAGAGTGAAGTTTTGGCGAAGACTCGTGGTTACGGCTTCGCGCCCACAACATCTCGTACGGTTATGGGCCCCGGGGGCTTGAGGCGTCTTTGCCATTGTCAGAGGCTAACCTTTCGCCCGCAGCTCGCGCCGCAGCACCTTGCCGGTGGCGGTCATCGGCAGCGTCTCCGCGAAGGCGACGAAGCGGGGATATTCGTGGGCGGCAAGCTGCACCTTGACGAACTCCTGGATCTCGCGCGCGAGTGCGTCGCTGCGGGTGAAGCCGGGGCGCAACACGATCCAAGCCTTGATCGATTCGGTTCGGATCGGATCGGGAATGCCGACCACCGCGGCCATCGCCACCGACGGATGCTTCATCAGCGTATGCTCGATCTCGGACGGGCCGACGCGATAGCCGGCGGTGGTGATGACGTCGTCCTCGCGGCTGACATACCAGAAATAGCCGTCCTCATCCTGCACGCCGAGGTCGCCGGTGAGCAGGAATTCGCCGGCATATTTCTTCGCCGTCGCCTCCGGATTGCGCCAATATTCGAGCATGGTGACGGGACATGGCTGGCGCACACCGATGATGCCGCGCTGACCGCGCGCCAATTCCTCGCCCTTGTCGTTGACGATGCGGACGTCGAAGCCTGGCGTTGCCTTGCCCATCGCGCCGGGGCGGATCGGAAACAGGTTGGAATTGCTGCCGATCACCAGGTTGCACTCGGTCTGGCCGAACACTTCGTGCGCATCGATGCCGAAGGTCTCGCGCACCCAGCCGAGCAATTCGCCACCCAGAGATTCACCGCCGGTAAAAATGCTGCGCAGCTTGACGCCGGGGTGCTTCACGCCGGCCTGTCGCATCAGCTTCAGTGCCGTCGGCGGCAGGAAGACATTGCGCACGCCGAGATCGGCCATCATCTGCATCGCTGCCTGCGGCTCGAATTTGCGCGCGCGATGACCGACCAGGGGAATGCCGTGATACCAGAACGCCAAGAGGCCGTTGACGAGGCCGCCGATCCAGGCCCAGTCCGCCGGCGTCCACATAAGATCGCCGGCGCGCGGCAGGAAGTTGTGGCACATCTCCACATTCGGCAGATGGCCGAGCACGACGCGGTGCGCATGCAGGGCGCCTTTGGGATTGCCGGTCGTGCCAGAGGTATAGATGATCAGTGCGGGATCATCGGCGGAGGTGTCGACCCGCATGAAGTCGGGTGAGGCCGCTTTCACCGAATCCCAGAACGATTTCGCGCCTGCCGGAACGCGCTCGCCGACGACATAGACGTTCGTCAGCTCCGGCAGGCGATCGCGGATCCTCGCCAGCTTCTCCCAGCCTCCTTCGTCAGTCACGATGGCCTTGGCCTCGGAATTCGACAGGCGGAATTCCAGCGCGTCCTCGCCGAACAGCGCGAATAGCGGAATCGAGATCAGGCCCGTGCGGAACGCAGCCATGTGTACGATCGGCAGCTCCAATGACTGCGACAGGAACACCGCGACGCGGTCACCGCGCGACAGCCCATCCGCCTTCAGCACGTTGGCGAAGCGGCGCGACATCTCGGCGATCTCGTCAAAGGACGTGCGCGTGGTCAGGCCGTTCTCGTCGACATAGATCAGCGCGAGCCGGCCGCTGCCGTCGGCGTGGCGATCGCAGCACGCCTCCGCGATGTTGAATCGCGCCGGAATGTCCCAGCGGAAATTGCGATAGAGCTCGTCGTAAGTTGCGGCTTCGGTCAGCATGGCAGCACGTTTCCAGGGGAGTTGTCGCCCAGTCTAGAGCCGTGGATGCTCGGGACAAGCCCCACGCGGTCATTGCGGGCCGACACCAGCTTCGAACCCGGAATCCATCATGCGGCATTTCCCGTGGCGCGATAGATTCCGGGCTCGCCCTTCCGCCCTCGCTCATCAAGCTTCGGCGGACAAGCCGGGGCGCCCCGGCATGACGGTGAGACTTACCGCACCGTCGCAAAAAACGTCCGGACATCGCGCACGAACAGCTCGGGCTGCTCGAAGGCGGCGAAATGGCCGCCCTTCTCCATCTCGCTCCAATGCGTGATGTTGAGGAAGTTGGGCTCCATCCAGCGTCGCACCGGCGTGATGATCTCCTTGGGAAACACCGCGACGCCCGTCGGCAGCTTGACGACAGGCGTGGCGCGGCGCTTGCCGAAACTTTCCCAATAGAGCCGCGCAGAGGACGTCGCAGTCTCCGTCGCCCAGTACAGCATGACGTTGTCAAGCAGCTCGTCCTTGGTGAAGATGTTCTCGGGATGGCCGTTGCAATCGGTCCAGGCCCAGAATTTTTCCAGTATCCAGGCCGCCTGCCCGCTCGGCGAATCCGTCAGGCCATAGCCGAGCGTCTGCGGCCGCGTCGACTGCTGCTTGGAATAGCCGGAATCGAGATCGACATAATGCTTGAGCCCGGCGAGCGCGCGCTTCTCTTCCGCCGTCGGCTGGCCCTCGATGCGTGGCGGCGAGTTGAAGGACAATGTGATGTGGATGCCAGCGCAATGCTCGGCGTCCTGCGCGCCGAGCGAGCTCGTCACCGCCGAGCCCCAGTCGCCGCCCTGCGCGCCGTATCGCGCGTAGCCCAGCCGGTCCATCAGCTTCGCCCAGGTCGCCGCGATGCGGTCGACGCCCCAGCCCGTGGTCTTCGGCTTGGCCGAGAAGCCGAAGCCCGGCAGCGAGGGACAGACGACATGAAACGCATCAGCCGGATTGCCGCCATGCCCGGCAGGATCGACCAGCGGCGCGATCACTTTCTGGAATTCGACGATCGAGCCGGGCCAGCCATGGGTGATGATCAGCGGCAGCGCGGACGGCTGCGTCGAGCGCACATGCAGGAAATGGATGTCGAGTCCGTCGATCTCGGTGGTGAACTGCTCGAAGCGGTTCAGCTTTGCTTCGCGGGCGCGCCAGTCGTAGCCATCAGCCCAATAGCTGCAGATCTCCCGGATCCATTGCAGCGGCGCGCCCTGGCTCCAATCATCGACCAGCTCCGCCTCCGGCCAGCGGGTGCGGGCGAGGCGCGACTTGAGGTCGGCGAGGACGTCGTCGCTGATGGCGATGCGGAACGGTTTGATGGCGCCGGTCATCATGCCTCCCCATTTTCGTTTTGAGAGAATAGACCGAACTGATGCGGCATCAAAGCGAGCCACCCTCGTCCAGAAGGGAGAGGGAAAAGCCTAGCCCGACAATGCGGCCTTCACCAAGCCGCTGGCTTTACCGAAATCCATCTGTCCCGCGTACTTCGCCCGCAACGCTGCGATCACCTTGCCCATGTCTTTCATGCCGGCCGCGCCGGTTTCAGTGATCGCATCCGAGATCGCTTTCTTCACCTCGTCGTCCGACATCTGCTTCGGCAAATACGCCGAGATCACCGCGATCTCCTCGCGCTCCTGGGCGGCGAGCTCGGCGCGGCCGCCCTTGTCGTAAAGCTCAACGGCCTCCTGGCGCTGCTTGATCATCTTCTGCAGCACCGCAAGGATGTCGGCGTCCGACAGCGGCGGCTTGCCGCTGCCACGAGCATCGATGTCGGCATTCTTGATGGTCGAATTGACCATGCGCAGCGTGGACAGCTTGCGCTCGTCCTTGGCCTTCATGGCCTCCTTGACCGCATTGTTGATGTCGTCGCGCAGCATTGGTCGGGTCCTCTCAATCTGTCGCGCCTGATCTAAGCCGTTCGCGGGCAAGAGGCCATACCGGACCGGCCCTCCGGTGCATTGTTTCCTTGCCGGGGCTCGAAATGGCGCAAAGTTGCCAGTTCCGCCTTAAGTGCCCGAAGCCGCCCGTCAAATATGCAAAAACGCATGTGAATCCGGCCTGTCCCGCTTTGACGGCGGCGCCCGCGCAGACTATGAAACGCGCTCATGACACAACATGACAACGATCCCGCCTGGCCGGACCACAAACCGACCGCGCTCCTCGTGCTTGCCGACGGCACGGTGCTTGAAGGCTTCGGTCTCGGCGCCGAAGGCCACGCCGTCGGCGAGGTCTGCTTCAACACCGCGATGACCGGCTATGAGGAGATTTTGACCGATCCCTCCTATGCCGGCCAGCTCATCACCTTCACCTTCCCGCATATCGGCAATGTCGGGACCAACGAGGAAGATATCGAGACGGTGAACATGGCGGCAACGCCCGGGGCGCGCGGCGTGATCTTGCGCACCGCGATCACCGATCCCTCGAACTACCGCGCCACCAAGCACCTCGACCAGTGGCTGAGGGCCCGCGGCATCATCGGCCTCTCCGGCATCGACACCCGCGCGCTGACCGCGCTGATCCGCTCCAACGGCATGCCCAACGCCGTGATCGCGCATTCCAAGAAGGGCGAGTTCGATCTGCACGGTCTCAAGGAAGAGGCGCGCGAGTGGCCGGGCCTCGAAGGCATGGACCTCGTGCCGATGGTCACCTCCGGCCAGCGCTTCACCTGGGACGAGACTCCCTGGCTGTGGGACAAGGGTTTCGGCCGCCAGGACAAGCCGGAGTTCAACGTGGTGGCGATCGATTACGGCATCAAGCGCAACATCTTGCGCCTGCTCGCCGGTGTCGGCTGCAAGGTGACGGTGGTGCCGGCAACGACTTCATCTGAGGATATCCTTGCGATGAAGCCGGACGGCGTCTTTCTGTCGAACGGCCCGGGCGATCCGGCCGCAACCGGCAAATATGCCGTTCCTGTGATCCGGGACGTGATCAAGTCGGGCACGCCGACCTTCGGCATTTGCCTCGGTCACCAGATGCTCGGTCTCGCCGTCGGCGCCAAGACCAAGAAGATGCACCAGGGCCATCACGGCGCCAACCATCCCGTCAAGGACGAGACCACCGGCAAGGTCGAGATCACCTCGATGAACCACGGCTTTGCCGTGGACGAGACGACTTTGCCGAAGGGTGCGACGCAGACCCACATCTCGCTGTTCGACGGCTCAAATTGCGGCATCCAGCTCGACGGCAAGCCGGTGTTTTCGGTGCAGTACCACCCGGAGGCTTCGCCCGGCCCGCGTGACTCGCACTATCTGTTCCAGCGCTTTGCCGATCTGATGCGGCAGAAGAAGAGCGCGTAAGGCGCGCTATCGCCTTTGCGGCGTGATCCGCTGCTGAACCGGGGCCTATAGACACGGCGTTTCGTGTCCGGGCTCAGCGACGCATCGCGTCCGGGACACGAGACCTATCGAGGAACGCCTGCACAGGGTGAAATGTTGTCCGGGCACTCTCGTGTAGCAGGAGCCCGCCATGTCCGTCGTCCGCGACAAGGCCGAGCCGCTCGCCATCGTGTTCGAAGATGACGGGCTCGTGCCAAACAACATCCTCCCGTTCCTGGTTTACCAGGGCGCGGTGAAGCTCGATCCGGAGCAGCCGGAAGAGACTATCGAAGAGCTGTTCGAAGCGAACGGCTGGGGCGGCACGTGGCGCAACGGCATCTACGATTATCTGCACTATCATTCGACCGTGCATGAGGTGCTCGGCGTTGCGCGCGGCAGCGCTCGCGTCCGCTTCGGCGGCGACCATGGCCAGGAGCTTCAGATCAAGGCGGGCGACGTCGCGATCCTGCCGGCCGGTACCGGCCACCAATGCATCAAGGCGAGCGACGATTTCTGCGTGATCGGCGCTTATCCGCCAGGCGCCAAGATGGAGATCACGCGGGCGACGGCTGAAAATCACGCCAAGGCGCTGAAGACGATTCCGCAAGTCGCGATGCCACCGGCCGATCCGGTGACGGGCAAGGAAGGCGCGCTGATGAGGTTGTGGCACTCGTGAATCGAGCGCGTAGGGCGGGTTAGCCGAAGGCGTAACCCACCATCTCTGTCATCGCGGATGCAAGAGCGGTGGGTTACGCCCAGCGACTGCGCTTCGCGCAACCGCAAGGCTAACCCACCCTACAAGCAAGCCCTACAAGCTCGCCCTATGCCGCGTTGCTGCCCTCCTGCCTTGTGGCTTCGAACAGGAACCAGGTGCGGCGCTCGGTCTCGTCGATGAAGTTTTCGAGGATGCTGGCGCTGGCGACATCGCCGGCTTCGTCGCAGACCTCGTGCGCCTTACGCATCGCCGCCGCGACATGCTTGTTGTCCTGCATCAGCTCGCGCAGCATCTCGCGCGGCGGAACGTAGTCCTCGTTGTTGTCCTTGATGGTCTGGAGTTTTGCGACCTGGCCGATCGACCTCAGCGTGGTGCCGCCGATCTTGCGGACGCGCTCGGCGAGCTGGTCGGTGGTGGCGAAGATCTGGTCGGACTGCTCGTCGAGCAGCAAATGATAATCGCGGAAATGCCGGCCGCTGATGTGCCAGTGGAAATTCTTGGTTTTCAGATACAGCGCGAATGCGTCGGCCAGAAGCACGTTGAGCGCCTCCGAGACCTTCTTGACCCCATCGGGCGGCAGATCGGTGGGGGTGTCGAGATCGGGCGAGACCTTGTTGTTGGTTTTGCTCACGGGAGACCTTCCTGTTAGGACGCGGACATTGACGGCGCGCCGTCGCACCCCTAACGCAAGGCGGGCAGCGCCGGTTCCGTTGGCGGAACCGTTTGGCCGGGACCTTCGAATAGCATGGACGATTGGATCGATTATTACGACTCCACGCATACGATCTATGTCAGCAAGCTGCATCGCGACTTGCACTTCCAGATCATTGCGCGGGACATCATCGGCTATATCCCCTCGTCCGACGCCGTGGTGCTGGACTATGCCTGCGGCGAGGCGCTGTCGGCGAACCAGGTGGCCGCCGCCTGTGGCAAGCTGATCCTCGCGGAGCCCGCGCCGGGAGTGCGCGGCCGGCTGATCGCGCGGTTCGCTCCGAACACCAAGATCCGCGTCCGTTCGCTCGATGACGTCCGCAAGATGCAGGACCAGTCGATCGATCTCGTCGTGATGAACTCGGTCGCGCAATACATGACGCCGGACGAGCTGGATGGCGCTCTCCTCAACATCCGCCGGATCCTAAAACCCTCCGGCAAGCTGGTGCTCGGGGACATCCTCCAGCCCAATGTCGGCATGGTCAGGGACGTGATGGCGCTGCTCAGCTTCGGCCGGCGGCACGGCTTCCTGAAGGACGCGCTGATCGGGCTGATCAGCACCGCGCTCTCGGACTATCGCCAGCTGCGCTCGCGCATCGGGCTCCAGCGCTACAGCGAGGCGGAGATCACCGCGAAGCTGACGGCGGCCGGGTTCGTGGTCCAGCGCGCGCACACCAATATCGGCCATAATCGCTGGCGCATGACCTTCATCGTGCGGCCATCTCTGATCCGTTAAGCATCATCTCTGATCCGTTAAGCATAACGACCAGCCGAGGTGGCCTGCCGCGCCTCCGATCGGTAATGATCGATGCGGCCCGGTGGCGGAAGCGTCTACGCGAGGGCGGTGCAACGCTCTTCATCCTGGTTCAAATCCAGGCCGGGTCTCCACGCTTCGCCCCTGCGGGGCTACGCGTGGCGCGGCCACGCACGACGCGTAGGGGCGAAGCGTGTCCGGCGTAGCTGGAGCGCAGCGGAAGAGAAGACAGGCTGGCGCTCCAATCGCGCAATCCGCTCACTTGCGATCCGCGCTGACCACTTCGCACTCCGGCAGCAATTGAAGCCGATCCGCATCTTTAGCCGCCGACTTGATCACGGCATCGAGCAGGCCCGGGAAGCGCGCATCCAGATCCTCCCGGCGCAGCCGCATGAAACGGTTGGTGCCGGCCACGCGGGTCTGCATCAGGCCGCATTCGCGCAGCTTGGCAAAGTGATAGGCGAGGTTGGACTTGCCGCCGAGGCCGCTGAAATCGCCACAGCAGAGCTCGCTGCTGACACGTTCTTGCTGCGCGAGCTGGTAGACGATCGCCAATCGGATCGGATCGCTTAGGCAATCCAGGACCATCGGCAGCTCGATCTGCTCGCGGGTCGGGTGAAGCGGCATGCGGCTCATGGGTCCATCATAGCGACAAGGCCGCAATGTTCAATAGTTCTTGAACCAATTGACACCTCGACCGGCCCAACCGATAGTTCAATAAACGTTGAACATAAGGATCTCTCTCATGAGCGTGTTCTGGCTGGCCTTGGCGGCTTTCGCGATCGGCACTGAAGGCTTTGTCATTGCAGGACTTTTACCCGCGATCGCCACTGAGCTCTCGATTTCGGTCTCGGCCGCCGGGCAGCTGGTCACGGCTTACGCCCTCACCTATGCCGTGGGCTCGCCAATCCTGGCGGTGGCGCTCAACAATATCGACCGCCGCACCGTGCTGGCTCTGGCGCTGACGACCTTCGTCGCCGGCAACCTCGCCGCAATGGTGGCATCCAGCTACACCCTGCTGCTGGCCTCGCGCATGCTGATGGCGCTGGGCTCGGGACTGTGCATGCCGACCGCGCTGGCGGTGTCCGTGGCGGTCGCCTCGCCCGAACGGCGCGGACGTGCGGTGGCCCTCGTCACCTCGGGCCTTACGGTCGCAACCGTCATCGGCGTCCCCCTTGGCAATCTCGTCGGCAGCCTGCTCGGCTGGCGCGCCACCTTTGCCATGGTCGCCCTGATCGGCACGCTGGCACTCGCCGGCCTTCTGCTTGGGCTTCCCAAAGGCCTGCCGCGCAACACTGCCTCGCTGAGCGAGCGGCTGGCGGTGGCGCGTCACAGCAATGTCTTGATCGCGCTTGTGATCACAATTTTATGGGCGCTTGGCGGCTTCACCGTGTTCACCTATTTCGCCGTTCCCCTGCGCAGCCTCGGCTTTGACGCCTCGCAGATCAGTCTGGCACTGCTGGTGTTCGGCGGCGCCGCCGCGATCGGCAACATGCTCGGCGGCGTCCTGGCCGACCGGCTCGGCACGCTCGCCACCGCCGCGCTCGGGCTCGCCGGCATGGCGAGTGCGCTGATCCTGCATTCGCTGGTGCTGAAGCTGATGCCCGGACAGGCGCATTATGCGGTGCTGGGCGCGATCTTCCTCTGGGGCGTCTCGGGCTGGGCGTTCTATCCAGCCCAGATCGCCAGCATCATCCGGATCGAGCCGCAGGCCTCGATGATCGCGCTCTCGCTCAACGCCTCGGCAATGTATCTCGGCTTCGCCATCGGGGGCGCCTTGGGCGGCGCGGTGCTGGCCACTCTCTCGCCCAATGACCTCGGCTGGATCGGCGGTATGAGCGTTGCGGCCTCGCTTCTGGTGCACCTCGGCCGCGGCTGGCAGGCGCGGCCAAAACCGGTCAAAATTGCCGGTTGATGGGCGTTTTTCGGGGTTTCGCCGCCCCGAAAACTGGTCTAAGACCCACCCGCGCGCGAGGGAGACCACCGCGCTCTCGGCCACAGGGACGCGCGGTAGCGCGCCCTTTTTTTTGCCCAAATCCCAGTCCGGCGAGAGTTGATGCCCAAACGTACAGACATCACCACCATCCTGATCATCGGCGCCGGTCCCATCGTGATCGGCCAGGCCTGCGAATTCGACTATTCCGGCACGCAGGCGGTGAAGACGCTGAAGGAAGAGGGCTATCGCATCGTCCTCGTCAATTCCAACCCGGCCACCATCATGACCGACCCGGAATTGGCCGATGCGACCTATATCGAGCCGATCACGCCCGAGATCGTCGCCAAGATCATCGAGAAGGAGCGCTACGTCGTTCCCGGCGGCTTCGCGCTGCTGCCGACCATGGGCGGCCAGACAGCGCTGAACTGCGCGCTATCGCTGCGCCGGCAGGGCACGCTGGAAAAGTTCGACGTCGAGATGATCGGCGCGACCGCGGATGCGATCGACAAGGCCGAGGACCGCCAGTTGTTCCGCAACGCCATGGAGAAGATCGGTCTGCAGACGCCGAAGTCGCGGCTCGCCAACGCGTCCGAGCTGAAGAAGTCGTTCCGCGACAAATACCATGCCGAACGCGAGAAGCTGTCGGGCGCGGCGCTCGAAGAGCTCGACCGGCAATGGACGCTTGGCGAAAGCGACCGCCGCAAGCGCTATCAGGAATATGCGCTGGGCCAGGCGATGATGGCGCTCTCCGAGATCGGCCTGCCCGCAATCATCCGGCCCTCCTTCACGATGGGCGGCACCGGCGGCGGCATCGCCTACAATAAGGAAGAGTTCCTCGACATCATCGAGCGCGGCCTTGATGCATCGCCCACCAACGAAGTGCTGATCGAAGAATCCGTGCTCGGCTGGAAAGAGTACGAGATGGAGGTGGTGCGCGACAAGAAGGACAATTGCATCATCGTCTGCTCGATCGAGAACCTCGATCCGATGGGCGTGCATACCGGCGATTCCATCACCGTGGCGCCCGCCCTGACGCTGACCGACAAGGAATACCAGATCATGCGCGACGCCTCGCTGGCGGTGCTGCGCGAGATCGGGGTCGAGACCGGCGGCTCCAACGTGCAGTTCGGCGTCAATCCCGAAGACGGCCGCATGGTCGTCATCGAGATGAATCCGCGCGTGTCGCGCTCATCCGCACTGGCCTCGAAGGCCACCGGCTTTCCGATCGCGAAGGTCGCTGCCAAGCTCGCGGTCGGCTACACCCTCGACGAGATCGCCAATGACATCACCGGCGGCGCCACGCCGGCCTCGTTCGAGCCGACGATCGACTACGTCGTCACCAAGGTGCCGCGCTTCGCCTTCGAGAAATTTCCGGGTGCCTCGACCACGCTGACGACCTCGATGAAGTCGGTCGGCGAAGTCATGGCGATCGGCCGCACCTTCCAGGAAAGTCTTCAGAAGGCCTTGCGCGGGCTCGAAACCGGATTGACCGGCCTCGATGAGATCGAGATCGAGGGTCTCGGCCGCGACGACGACAAGAATGCGATCCGCGCCGCGCTCGGCACGCCGACGCCGAACCGGCTGCTCCAGGTCGCCCAGGCCATGCGGCTCGGCTGGTCCAACGAGGACATCTTCAACTCCTGCAAGATCGATCCGTGGTTCCTCGGCGAGATGCGCGGCATCGTCGACATGGAGGAGAAGGTTCGCAAGAACGGCCTGCCGGGCAATGCCTTCGGCATGCGCACGCTCAAGTCCATGGGCTTCTCCGATGCGCGCCTCGCAGTGCTCGCCGGGACGACGGAAGCCGAGGTGACGGCGAAGCGCCACGCGCTCGGCGTTCGTCCCGTCTACAAGCGCATCGACACCTGTGCGGCCGAGTTCGCCTCTCCCACCGCCTATATGTATTCGACCTATGAGGCGCCGTTTGCGGGTGCGCCTGCGGACGAGAGCACTCCGTCCGACAAGAAGAAGGTCATCATCCTCGGCGGCGGACCGAACCGCATCGGCCAGGGCATCGAGTTCGACTATTGCTGCTGTCACGCCTGCTTCGCGCTGCACGATGCCGGCTACGAATCCATCATGGTCAACTGCAATCCGGAGACCGTATCGACCGATTACGACACTGCCGACCGGCTCTATTTCGAGCCGCTCACCGCCGAGGACGTGCTGGAGATCATCGCCAAGGAGCGCAGCAAGGGCACGCTGCACGGCGTGATCGTGCAGTTTGGCGGCCAGACCCCGCTGAAGCTGGCGCGCGCGCTGGAAGCGGCCGAAGTGCCGATCCTCGGCACCTCGCCCGATGCCATCGATCTTGCCGAGGATCGCGACCGCTTCAAGCGCGTGCTCGACAAGCTGCGGCTCAAGCAGCCGAAGAACGGTATCGCCTATTCGGTCGAGCAGGCGAGGCTCGTCTCCGCCGATCTCGGCCTGCCGCTGGTGGTGCGTCCGTCCTATGTGCTCGGCGGCCGCGCCATGCAGATCATCCGCGAGGAGAACCAGCTCAACGACTATCTGCTCGGCACGCTGCCGGAGCTGGTGCCCGCCGACGTCAAGGCGCGCTATCCCAACGACAAGACCGGGCAGATCAACACCGTGCTCGGCAAGAACCCGCTGCTGTTCGACCGCTATCTCTCGGACGCGACCGAAATCGACGTCGACTGCCTCTGTGACGGCAAGGACACTTTCATCGTCGGCATCATGGAGCACATCGAGGAAGCCGGCATCCATTCCGGCGATAGCGCCTGCTCGCTGCCGCCGCATTCGCTCGATGCCGGGATGATCGAGGAGCTGGAGCGGCAGACCCGCGAACTCGCGCTCGGCCTCGACGTGGTCGGCCTGATGAACGTGCAATACGCCATCAAGGACGGCGAGATCTACGTGCTCGAAGTCAATCCGCGCGCCTCGCGCACGGTGCCGTTCGTCGCCAAGGTGATCGGCACGCCGGTCGCGAAGATCGCCGCGCGCATCATGGCCGGCGAGAAGCTCGCCGATTTCAAGCTAAAGAAGGCGGAGCTCAAGCACGTTGGCGTCAAGGAATCGGTGTTCCCGTTCGCGCGCTTCCCCGGCGTCGACACGGTGCTCGGCCCGGAGATGCGCTCGACGGGCGAGGTCATGGGCATCGACCGCTCGTTTGCGGTGGCGTTCGCCAAGAGCCAGCTCGGCGGCGGCACGCGGGTGCCGCGCAAGGGCACGGTGTTCGTCTCGGTGCGCGAGAGCGACAAGACACGCATCGCCGAGGCTGTGCGCGAACTGCATTCGCTCGGCTTCAAGGTGCTGGCGACCTCGGGCACCCAGCGCTTCCTGACCGATCAGGGCATCCCGACCGAGAAGGTGAACAAGGTGCTGGAGGGCCGGCCGCATATCGTCGATGCCATCACCAATGGCGACGTCCAGCTCGTCTTCAACACCACCGAAGGCCCGCAGGCGCTCGCCGACAGCCGCTCGCTGCGGCGCGCGGCCCTCTTGCATAAAGTGCCGTATTACACCACTCTTTCCGGGGCCGTGGCGGCCGCGCAGGGCATCCGCGCCTATCTGGGCGGGGACCTTGAGGTTCGGACCCTGCAGAGCTACTTTTCGGAAACCTGATTGCTAGCGGGGCTGGGCCTTGAGGGCTCAGCCTTCCGCTAAGTGATTGGCAAGGAAGCCACAATGGCGGGAGGAACTGTCCGGCCATGTGAGTGTTCTGTTCCGGCGCCAGACCCGAAATAATATCCCGGTGGGCGCATGTTCAGCCCCGGGAACACCGACGCATCAAGGTTGCCGCGCCCACCCTTTATGGGCGCGCAGCTGGAGGACGAGAGAAGAGATGGAAAAGGTTCCGATGACCCAGGCCGGCTTTGTCGCGCTCGGGGAAGAATTGAAGCAGCGCCAGTCTGTAGACCGTCCGCGGATCATCGAGCATATCGCGGAGGCGCGCTCGCACGGAGACCTGTCGGAGAACGCGGAATATCATGCCGCGAAGGAAGAGCAGTCCCACAATGAGGGCCGCATCGCCGAGCTCGAGGACAAGCTCGCGCGCGCCGACATCATCGACATCTCGAAGCTCTCCGGCGACACCATCAAGTTCGGCGCCACCGTGACGCTGGTCGACGAGGACACCGACAAGAAGACGGTGTGGCAGATCGTCGGCGAGGTCGAGGCCGACGCCAAGAAGGGCCGCATCTCCATCACCTCGCCGCTCGCCCGCGCCCTGATCGGCAAGAAGAAGGGCGCCTCCGTCGAGGTCAACACGCCGGGCGGCGCCAAGGCATATGAGATCACCAAGGTGGAGTGGCGGTAGAGATTTGCCGCTGCCCGTGACGCCATTGCGAAAAGGCCGCGCAATGCGCGGCGGCCTTCTCGTTTGTGGCCCTCGGTCATCTCCCGGCGCTGCAGCGCATCGCTGAAGATGCGCTGCGCTTCATCCGGGGCATGCGATCACCCCAGCTACCGTCGCCCCTTCACCTCGAGCGGCACCGCCGCCTCATATTTCGAATTGTGCAGCACCAGCGACGTCCGCACGTTGCGCACATGGGGCGCAGCGGTCAGGTGCGTGACGAAATCCTGGAACGTCGCCATGTCGGGGGCGACGCATTTCAGGATGAAATCGACCTCGCCCGACAGCATCCAGCATTCCCGCACCAAGGGCTCGGCGCGGACGAATTCCTCGAAGGCGCGCAAATCCGCTTCGGCCTGGCTGGACAGGTGCACGGCGGCAAATACGGTGACGTCGAAGCCGAGCTTGCGGGCGTCCAGCAGGCCTCGATAGCCATGGATATAGCCCTCCTCCTCCAGCGCCCGGACGCGGCGCAGGCAGGGTGGCGGCGAGATGCCGACGCGTTTTGCCAGCTCGACATTCGTGATTCGACCGTCGGCCTGAATCTCGGTGAGAATTTTCAGGTCGATCTCGTCTAGGCTCCGCGACACGTGATTGGAACTCCTGGCCTCGGCGGCGGTATTGGGTGGCTTGTCGCAATCCTCATACCCAGTCCACACGCCCAGCGCAATTTTATTGCGCGTGCAGCGCAATCGACTTTTGTTCCTTGTTGGAAAAATCCGCCGATAGGGAATGCAATTCTTGCATAGCTCACCAGAAGGCTTAGATTAGCTCTGATATTTCAGCGCCTCCGCGAGGCCTCCCGGCACGTTCCGCGCCCGCGCTGCAAATCCCCCGTGAAAGGCGTCCACCGAAATGTCCGCTCCTGTTCATGCCAAGGTCGTCATCATCGGCTCCGGCCCCGCCGGTTACACGGCGGCGATCTACGCCGCGCGTGCGATGCTCGAGCCGATCCTGATCCAGGGCATCCAGCCGGGCGGTCAGCTCACCATCACCACCGACGTCGAGAACTATCCAGGCTTCGCCGACGTGATCCAGGGCCCCTGGCTGATGGAGCAGATGGAGAAGCAGGCGGTCCATGTCGGCACCAAGATCGTCTCCGACCTAGTCACCAAGCTGGAAACTGCGCAGCGGCCGTTCCGCCTCACCTGTGACAGCGGTGACGTCTATCTTGCCGACACCGTCATCCTCGCCACAGGCGCGCAGGCGCGCTGGCTCGGGCTGCCGTCCGAAGCAAAATTCCAGGGCGGCGGCGTGTCGGCCTGTGCCACGTGCGATGGCTTCTTCTACCGCAACAAGGAGGTCGTGGTGGTCGGCGGCGGCAATACCGCGGTCGAGGAAGCCCTGTACCTCACCAACCATGCCTCCCAGGTCACCATCGTGCATCGTCGCGATCACTTCCGCGCCGAGCGCATCCTGCAGGAGCGTCTGTTCAAGCACCCCAAAATCAAGGTGATCTGGGACTCAGCCGTCGACGAGATCTGCGGCACCGAGAACCCGAACAAGGTCACCCATGTGCGCCTCAAGAACGTCAAGACCGGCGCGCTCACGAACGTGAAGACCGACGGCATCTTCATCGCCATCGGCCACGCCCCGGCGACCGAGCTCGTCAAGGGCCAGGTCAAGCTCAAGCCGTCGGGCTACGTCGAGGTTGCCCCGAACTCGACCGCGACCTCGGTGCCCGGCCTATTCGCCGCCGGCGATGTGGCCGACGAGACTTATCGCCAGGCCGTGACGGCCGCCGGCCTCGGCTGCATGGCCGCACTCGAAGCCGAACGTTTCTTGGCCCTTCGCGCCAGCGAGCGCGCGGCAGCGGAATAGAATCATGCCCCGAACACGCGACGGATTTACGGATATGGACTGGGACAAGCTGAAGGTGTTTCACGCGGCGGCGGAAGCGGGCAGCTTCACGCATGCGGGCGAGCAGCTCGGCCTGTCGCAATCGGCGGTATCGCGCCAGGTCTCGGCGCTGGAGCAGGAGCTCTCGGTCTCGCTGTTCCACCGCCACGCCCGCGGCCTGATCCTGACCGAGCAGGGCGACCTGCTGTTCCGCACCGCGCATGACGTGTTCATGCAGCTGCAGGCGGCGCGCGCCAAGCTGACCGACAGCCGCGAGCGGCCGAGCGGCGACCTCAAGATCACCACCACGCCTGGCGTCGGCATCAACTGGCTGATCCCGCGGCTCGGCGAGTTCACCGCGCTCTATCCGGAGATCCGGATCTCCTTGATCGTCACCGACGAGGAGCTCGACCTGTCGATGCGCGAGGCGGACGTCGCGATCCGCACCCGCAAGCCGACCCAGCCAGATCTGATCCAGCGCAAGCTGTTCGCGATGGGCTTCCACGCCTATTGCTCGCCGGAATACATCAAGCGCTTCGGCACGCCGCGCACGCTGGAGGAGCTCGACTCCCACCGCATCATCACGTTGTCGGACGGCAACTTCGCCCCGCATCTTCAGAACCGCAATTGGCTGATCGAAGCCGGTCGCAACGGCTCGGGTCCGCGCGAAGCCTACTTCAAGGTCAACAACATCCTCGGCCTCGTGCGCGCCTGTCAGCAGGGCCTCGGCATCGCCGCCCTGCCCGACTACCTCGTCGAGGAACAGAACAAACTGGTGCAGCTGTTCGGTGAATCGGATTCGATCCAGCTCGACACCTATTTCGTCTATCCCGAGGAGTTGAAGACGGTTGCACGCGTGCAAGTGTTCCGCGACTTCGTGGTCAGCAAGGCGCAGCGCTGGCCGTCCTGATTTCCGCATGACTGACATGCGGCCTCGGCTGTTGCTGGACGGCGCTCGTCAAGCCCATACTGTTTGCACGCTGAGCCTTCGCGTTGCGCATTTGTCCCCCTCCTCCAGTGGCGCGGGAGTTCAGTAATCCCTCTTGGAAGGTGATTGTGTCGGCCTCACGTGGCCAATACCTAAGCCGGGCCTTCGGGTCCGGCTTTTTTTCGTCAAAATTGCCTTTCGCCTTCCGCGTGTATTGACAGGCTTGGGCATACCCCGCATCATTTGCGGATGATCACGAAGTCGTGCGCAGTCATCTCGAAAAAAGGTCCCCATGCGGGGACCTCGGATTTTTGCGCGCGCTAATACCGGCTTCGTCATCGCAGCAAATCCCGAAACCCCGCCGCCTGGACGGGGTTTTTTCATGTGCCCTCCGTCTCAGGCCTTTTTCCCGAGAAGGAGATGGAAACATGACCGAACTACGAGACCAATTGCACGGGCTGTGGCTGCCGCTGGTGACGCCGTTTCGCGACGGCCGTCTCGACGAGACGTCACTGCGGCGGCTGACGCGGCACTACGGCGCACAGGCCATCGACGGCCTCATCCTGGGGGCGACTTCGGGTGAAGGCATGACGCTGCGCGACACTGAACTCGAGCGCCTCGTCGCCGTCGTCCGCGACGAGGTGGCGGCGGGCCGCCGCACCTTGCCGATCTGCCTCGGGCTGTCGGGCGCGGACACCTCGCGGCTGAAGGATCGCCTCGACGAGACCACGGACTGGCCGATCGACGGTTATCTGATCGCGAGTCCATACTATGTGCGGCCGTCGCGGCGCGGGCTGCTGGCGCATTTCGAGTCGCTCGCCGATCACGCCGCCTGGCCGATTGCGCTCTACAACATTCCCTACCGCTGCGCGGTCAACGTCACCAACCAGACCATGCTGCGGCTTGCCGAACACAAGAACATCGTCGGCCTGAAGGATTGCGGCGCGAGCCGCGAACAATCGATCGCGCTGCTGCGCGACAGGCCGAAGGATTTTCGCGTGCTCACCGGCGAGGACGCAAATTATTTCGAGGCGCTCACCGACGGCGCCGACGGCGGCATCGTGCTGTCAGCCCATGTCGAGACCGCGACATTTGCGGCGGTGTATGCGGAACTCAAGCGCGGCAATCACGATGCCGCGATGGCGCGCTGGCAGGAGGTCGCCGAGCTCACACGGCTGCTGTTCGCCGAACCGAGCCCTGCGCCGGCGAAGTACTGGCTGTGGCGCAGCGGCCTCATCGACAGCCCCGAAGTGCGCCTGCCGATGGTGGAAGTGAGCAGCGAGCTCGCCGCCACGATCGATCGCGAGATCGAGCGACGGATGAAAGCCGCGGCCTAGCGCTTACCCTCCGCCTTCGGAGGAGGGTAAGAACGCCTGCATGGTTAACCGCGCGCCAACCGCCTTCGCGTCTGCCGCATGGTGCATCCACGCCTCGTTTACGCAATCGCGCCTATCGTTTCCGCCAAGACTTTCAAACGGGGGAATGACCATGGGACATCGCACCCGGCCGACGGCCGCGAGCCAATTCGCGCCGGCCGATCTCTTGCAGGGAATTCTGGTGGTGTCGTCGTTCGGGTTCTGGGCGGTGATGCTCGGCCTGATGCCGGTGCTGCTGTTTCGCGTTTGGCTGGCGGGCTGACAGCGCCACGCGGATGGTTAACCCGTGGTAGCACCTGTGTTCAAAATGCACGGCCAGCTGCGACCCGGAATTTTAAAACATCCCGCGTATCACTGGCGCCCATAAGCGAAGAAATCGCGGGGGCGTTTGTGAATAGTCAGAATGAAATGGCGTCGCATTACGACGCCGGACAGCAGAGCTTTACCACGGAGGACATTCTCTGGGCCGTCGGCATCTGGTCGGTGATCCTCACCCTGTCGCCGGTGATCGTGTTCTACATGCTGATGGTGGCGTAGCTCAGCTCGTCATTCCGGATCGACCGAAGGGCGAATCCGGACTCGCGAGATTCCGGGTCTGGCGCTTGCGCGCCATCGCGGAAAGACAGGTGACGGCAGAAACGCAAAACGCGCGGCTCGTCCGCGCGTTTTTTCGTCGGGGGAAATGAATAATGAAATTATGCCGCCTGCTTGTGCATTGCGCCGGAAGCCGACGCCGTGCCGCGAATAGCCTTCACTGAACGCTCGATCGCCGCCCACAGTCTTGCAATTTCCTGAGCCGCGCGGCTCTCGGCCTGATACTCGCGCGCGCCTTCGCCGTGGCTGAGCGCCATCAGGAGATCCGAACGGTTGGTGATCTGGCCGCCCCACACCGGGGCGCGGAATTTCGCCAGCGCCTCGCGGGCGATGGTGACGATCGGGCTTTCGGTCTCGTCGCGGCGCGCCGGCGCACCGTTGAGCACGACCGCATAGGGCTTGCGCGCGGCGCGGCACATCTGGATGGTTTCCTGCACCGCGTTGACGTCGAACACGCCGGGACGCGCCGGAATGATCACCATCGTCGCGTTCCTGATCGCGTCGTCGACGACGGCCGACAGGTTCGGCGGCGTGTCGATCAACACCCATTCATAACCGTCGCGCCTGGCCGCGGAGACGATGCCGCTGACGGAGTTCACGGCCGCCTTGATCGACGGCTCGTTGGTGCCGCGCAGCTTGTGCCAGAGCGTGAGCGAGCCTTGCGGATCGGCGTCCACCAGCATGACCTGCTTGCTCGCCTTGATCTGCGCGGCGAGATGGGCAGCGAGGGTACTCTTGCCCGAACCGCCTTTACGTGATGCAAAAACAATAACGTTCATACCTTCGGCCTCCAGATTGACCCCGTGGCTCGAAAATGAATCAGCGCGCTGATTCGTGAAAGAAAAATTTATCGGGAGTTGCGTTGCCGCCACGAAATAACAAGGCGTGTTGGCTTTTGAGTCACACTGCCTGGTGCGACGCCCGATACAATCGCAATGAAATGCGGCCTGCGCGAGCGATCATGCGCTTTTTGAGCAGCGAAGCGGGACAAAGCGGAACGCAACCTTGCCGCGCAAACTGATTCGCGACTCTTCTTTTGTCGTGTGCGCTTGGAATTGCCGCAAGCCGGCGCGCCGGTCGCGCGAACAAAACGAGTCCAGGGGAGGAAACGCGGCTGCCGAACTTCAGGGAAGAAAGCGCGCTGTCGCGCTCAGCCCTGCTCGGATTTCTTCTTCTTGGCTTTCGGCGCCGGCTTGGTGCTCTTCCTCGCGGCCTTGGGCGCGATGTTGGTCGGCTTGCCGGCACGGACCTCGCCCGGCTCGGGTCCTGGCCGGAAGAACACCCGGCATTGCGGCGAGAGCTGCGACTTCTTCGCGATCATGCAGGCGGTGATGGCATCGACGTTCGGCACGAACTCGCCGCACAGCCGCATCGCGTCGGGCGAGCAGGCCTGCTGCTCTTCCTGGGTGTAGGCGAAGCCGGCGCGCGGCAGGGCCAGGACGGCCAGGGCAATGCCGAGGCTGGCAACGGCCAAGGGTTTTGCAAAGGACTTCTTCGAGCGAAACGCCGGCATCGATCCCCCCACATGTCGAACAGGTGAGATAGTGGGTGAACGGCGGTTGATTGGCAACCGGAGGGGGATGCGAAAGGCGCAACGTGTGCGGTCTCGGCAACAGGCGGTGAGGGCCTGCAGTTCCCACGGGCGAAAGCGGCCTACAGCGTGCTGGTTCAGCAGGCCCCAAACAAAAACCGCGAAAACAACCCCATGCACAGTAGGCAAGTCACGGCAATCCCTCAGCATTTCCAGTATTAGGATTTCACGAATTCGAATTTGACTCGTCGGGCAAAACAGGGGCATCATGTCATCATCAAAGAATGCGCGTGGGATGGATCGGCTTGTCTCCTGCGCTGATCAAGAGCGCACGGGAGTGGAGCGATCGCATGGATGGGAATGAGACGGAGCTGCCGCTGTCGGGCGTGACGGTGGTCTCGCTCGAGCAGGCGATTGCGGCGCCGCTTGCCAGCCGGCATCTGGCGGATTGGGGTGCGCGGGTCATCAAGATCGAGCGGCCGGGCGACGGCGATTTCTGCCGGGACTACGATCATGTGATGAACGGCATGTCGAGCCAGTTCGTCTGGACCAATCGTTCGAAGGAAAGCCTCGCGATCGACATCAAGAGTCCCGATGGCCGCAAGGTGCTCGACGCCCTGCTGCCGCGGGCCGACGTCTTCATCCAAAACCTCGCGCCCGGCGCGGCGGAGCGGCTGGGCCTCGACGCCGCATCTCTCTTGCGCAAATTCCCGCGGATCATCGCCTGCGACGTTTCAGGCTATGGGACCGGAGGCCCCTACAGCAACAAGAAGGCCTACGATCTGCTGGTCCAGTGCGAGGCCGGCGTGCTCGCCGTCAACGGCACCGAGGCGGAGCCGGCAAAGGTCGGGCTTTCCGTGGTCGATATCGCCACCGGCATGCACATCCTCAATGGCGTGCTGATGGCGCTGTATCGCCGTGAGCGGACCGGCAAGGGCACCGCCTTCCAGGCTTCGTTGTTCGATTCCATCACGGACTGGATGAGCTATCCCGCCTTCTACACGCACAGTACGGGCCGGCCGCTGCCGCGAACCGGCGCGCGGCACGCGACGATCGCGCCGTACGGCCCGTTCCGGGTGGGAGACGGCAACACCATCTTCTTCGGCATCCAGAACGATCGCGAATGGCGGTCGCTGTGCCGCATCGTCCTCGGCGATGCCGGCTTCGCCGACGACCTGCGCTTCCGCACCAATCCGCTGCGCATGCAGAACCGAGACGATCTGCAGGCGCATATCGAGCAGCGCTTTGCATCGATGACCAGCGAAGAGGTGCTGCGGCTGCTCGACGAAGCCTCGATCGCCAACGCCCATCTGAACTCGGTCGATGCCTTCCTGCAGCATGAGCAACTCCACGCGCGCTCGCGGGTGCAGACGGTCGGCTCGCCCAGCGGACCGGTGATGAGCTTCCTGCCGGCGCTCACCATTGCCGGCCTGTCGCCGCGGATGGATCCGGTGCCTGATGTCGGCGAGCACAACGATTCCATCCTCGGTGAACTCGGCCTCGCCAGGGAGACGTGACGATGGTCTCACTGCGGCCGACGCGGGCCTATCTGGCCGTTCCCGCGCATCGCTCCCGCCTTGTCGCCAAAGCCGCCGCCTCGGCTGCCGATGCGGTGTTCATGGACCTCGAGGACGCGGTGCCGCCATCCGAGAAGGATGTTGCGCTGGAGGAAGCTGTCCGGTCGCTGTCATCGCTCGACTGGGGCAACAAACGCATCGCGATCAGGCTCAACGCCGTCGACAGCTCGTTCATCGGAGAGGAGATCCGCGCGCTGGCGGCGCATCCGCGGCTGGATGCGGTGATCGTGCCGAAGGCGGAGCGCGCCAGCGACATCGTTGCCATTGCCGACCAGCTGCGCGGGGCTGCGCCGGATCGCCCCGCGCCGGTGGCGCTCGAATTGCTGATCGAGACGGCGCTGGGTCTCGTCAATGTCGACGCGCTCGCCGCCTGCCACGACAGCATCGCCGCGCTTCATCTCGGTGTCGGCGACTTCGCGGCCTCGCTCGGGGCCCGCACCTCCGACATCGGAATTTCGCCAGACGGCTACCGCCACGTCGGCTCGGCGCAAAGCGGCTACGCGTCCGCGCCGCTCGATCTGTTCGCCTATCCCATGATGCGCCTCTTGGTGGCGGCACGTGCCTTCGGCCTGCGCGCCATCGACGGCCCGTGCGGCGCCTTTCGCGATGCCAGGCTCACCGAAAGCAGCGCGCAGAAGGCCGCCGCCATGGGCTTTGACGGCAAACAAATCATCCATCCCGACCAGATCGAACCGACGTTGCGTGCGTTCATGCCATCGGACGAGGAACTGACGCAGGCACGGCGGATCGTCGAGGCCATGGAGAGCGCCGAGGCGCAAGGCCAGGGCGCGGTGACGCTCGACGGCAAGATGATCGACTATGCCAATGTGCGCATGGCGCGGAGGATCATCGGGCTGGGGTCATAGGGGCGCATGGCCACCGCATTGATCGTCGTCGATCTCAAGAAGCAGGCATCAGCTTATGTTGCGGCTCAGCGCGAGCGGCGCCGGCCGAAGCGCACCTTTGATCATGGGCGGCCCTTCCAAGCCCAGTTCGACACGTCGGTGGAGGGGCTTGGACTGCAAAGCTCGATTTTGGCGCTGCGCTCGCTTGGCTCGACCCTATCGCTTTCGAGAAGCGGCTGCACGAAGAGATCGGCAGAATACCGCACCCAGCGCTCACGATGTCATCAGATGAACGCGCGGCCAAGCTGCTGGAGCTGGAAGCGGAGCTACTGGCTCGCGAGCGCGACGAGGAAGCGCTGATCGAAATCAGCGAAGAGCAAGGCGCAGCCTTTCGCAGGCTGGACGCGGACCGGCGCGCCGTACTCGGCATCGTCGTAGCGGGTGCCAAGAAGCCGGAGCGGATCAGTGCGGCTTAGCGAATACCCTCGATCTGGGGCGGACAAGTCGGTGAGTGTCCGATCTTCATGAAAAACCCCGACAGCCTGCGGCCCTTCTCATTTCCGGGCGCGGTAGGCATTGCGAGCCGCCGCTCCTTTGTCTCGCGTCCGGCGGCGGCCGCAATTAACGCTGAGAATGGGCGACAACTCTGATGCAACAGCATTCGGGCACCATCTACCCATCTACCTAGAGAATCTTCCAGCTTTCGTCAGGAGTAAAAGCGAAGATGTTGCCGGACACTCTTCGCTTTTCCCGTGCTCGAGCAAACTCATTGCGATACTTGTTACCAGGGCCAGGGTCATAGACGGCCCCTGCAAATTTCCCACTTAGTCGAGGCAGATTGTTTTGCCACGCCCACGAGTCCTTGAGCGCGTCAACATCAAAAGGCATAGCCAAATCGCCCAAGTCATCAACAAACGCAGCTCCGCTCATATCGCAATCTTTGAACGTGCAGTTGTTAAAGCTGCAATTCCAAAATCGCGTATCCCTGAAGCGAACGTCCTCAAAGTCCATGTTATGGAAATTGGTCTCGTAAAGATCGTTCCCCTCAAAGTTAACCTGATGAAACGTGCCGAACCGAAATGTAGCTCTGGCTAGCTCGCAAGAGCGTACCTCCAACCCATAAATTTGAGGCTGATTTAAATAGGAATGATTTAGGTTCAAGTTGACGAGCTGATCGCGGTGATCTAGCCGGAATTGGGAGAGCACAATACCTTGGAGATTGACTGTATCTATTCCACCTGGCCGGGTCCTGCAGATGCTCTTAAAGGCATCAACAATTTCTGCTGGCGTAGCCTTGTCGGCAAGTTTCTGCATCGCCTCAATGTCCTTAAGTGGAACAAGTGCATCAAGCGCATCTGTATTGTGAGATCGGATGAAACTAGCCAACAGCTCTGCGCAGAGAGACCGGTACTTTTCGTCACCTATAGCAAGCTCGCGAAGGAGGTATATGCCGGCTTGGCGGACGGCTGATTTTTCGTTGTCTAGCAGCTGTGCAGCGCGCGCGTACCTATCGAACCTCTGATTGTTCTCCGCGATCTCGGCTTGCTTGCTGGCAGTCTCAGCCTGCTTGCTTGCAATCTCGGCCTGTTTAATCGCGGTCTTTGCTTGCTCAAGAGATGCCGTCGCTTGACGATGTGACGTTATCGATCTCCAGATCGCAAGGGCCAGTCCGATGAGGGCAAGCAAGAAGAGCGCGACTTGTTGCGCGATCTTCATGCCGTCGAACTTGACCTCTTTGATCGACCCATGGGAGTCAAAGGTACGCTCGGCCCAGAAGTTTGGGTCCGTGGCAGTGCTGACAAAGAAGAAAAGCACCACCAGTGCGAAAAAGGTGAGGACGATCCACGAGCGTTGCAAAAAGGAGCTGAGTTCATGTCCTCGACGGCGCAAACATCCGAGATAGAGCGCAGCACTCTTTTCGATCATTTTTCTGCCGTGATTGTTACAGGCATCGTCGTAATCAAACCGAGCACCAGCCTGATCAGCTAGCCGACCTTATGAAGGTTGCACTTCTCGACCTCTTGGCGGCCGAGCTTCGTCAGGAAAAATTCGCCTGCCTCGTTCTCGTGAAGCAGCCAGTTACAGTGACACTCAATCGATGAACATTGCTTTTTTTCTTTTGTCGCATGACGGACGGATCGACGCCACAACTCACTTATAGATCGGAGTACCGGCGCGCCTGATTTAGTGAGCCGCTCCCAATTGCCTTTGCCGCGTTCGATTTTCCAGAACCACCAGCCGTTAATGGCTCGCCGTACGACGGCTCTGCCGGCTAAGCTCAGAGAGCTGTAGGTTTTGCCTCTGTAGCGGACGGTGCCATCTCGGCGTGCGCGGGCCTTGAATATCTTCCCCTTGTAGTCCGCGCGTAGTGTGGCTCCCGTTGGAAGGAGCCGTACTAACTCAGTCTCTCCGCGTACTTTCGCGGGTATCTCATCGTCATCTCGGATAGGCCCCCAATCAAAGAGCGACGACATTTGCTTAGCTTGTTTCGAACGTATCGATCGCTTTATCTGGCGCTTTAGATCGCGTGATTGCGCTAGCTTGCCTGATTGTTTTGCGCCGGGAGGGCGCGTAATTCGCAGCAACAGCGCTTCAATCTCTCTGAGGTGCTGATCGCGAATTGTCAGGTAAACCGAGAAGTGGTCCCAGGAATTTCCGTGTCGGTTCTTTCCGTGTGCGGTCAGTCGGTTGCGCAGGGCGCTGGCGAGACCGACGTAATAGAGCTTGTTTTTGCGATAGAGGGCGTAAACCCCTGCGTTCCGGCCGATCAGTTCCCGCACAATGTCGGGGTGATCGATTAAGAGGTTCTTTGAAACCCGCTCAAGGTGCGCAAAAACAAGTGCCTCGCGCTTGAGGCGACGCGGCCTTTTGGCTTTCGTCTGCACCATACTGCCCCGAATCAGTTTTCCCCGGCACATTGTAATCGTAGGTGGCTTTCGGCCGGAATCGTGAACGACGCGAGCGGGGCCTAGCGCCGGCACGACGTAGAAAATTCCCGAATTTGGGCACCCCGAATCTGGGGATCATCTCAGCAAGCTTGCGTTGCTCGCACAATTCGGAGGCTAGTATCCCCATCATCGCGACTTGAGAGTGGGGAAGCGCACATGGAAGCGAAAGACATTTGGCTCTTAGTTGCTGGGACGATTTTAGGGTTCGTCACAAACATACTTTCTACATTCGCGATGCCAACGATCGGCACCGCTTTTGGCAAACTTAAGTCAGGCTTCATTGAGCGCAACAAGGCAAGGCACTAGCTAGTTACGCGCTCGTGAGGGACTTTAAATCGGGCAAGCGAGATAAATACATTTATGCAATCAACCACTGGGGCTTCATTAGCCTCTACACTTTCATAGGCCTCATGGCGGGTTTCTTAGGATTTGCCACTGGAAGAGCGGTTGGCCCGCTAGGCTCACCGGGACAGGAAAAGCCCGCAGCAATCTGGCTCTTGGTGTCAGGCCTTTTCCTGCTCGTTCTCGTTCTCAGACGCATGCTGCGCATGTTCCTCACTCTCGGCAGAATTGACAATTTCCAGCGGTACCGTTCGAATCTCATGCAGCGCTGGCCGGATATCGAACTACCCGAGTAAGCGCTCATTACGTTAGCTAGGTGGTAGCTACAGATATGGGAAGAAAAGACCAAAAGCAGTGTAAGATCTTATTTTGCTTGGTACAGTTGGGTGGGCTCGAACCACCGACCTCCTGTTCCACAGCCACATCCGATCTTTGCTCAGGGCTACTCATCCTCACTCATCTTGGCATTAATTATAGTTTGCGGTTCAATGACTTAGCCTCCACATGCTATCCATCTTTGATCGCGGCTGATCGCGGCTAATCACCCGATTTGCCTCCGCTGAGCCTCCGCTAAATCGAGGATGGAGATGCCGAAGAAACGCCTCACCGAAGAGGCCTGCAATCGCCTGAAGCCGACAGCTGGAAAGCAGATCGAATATCTCGATGCCGTGCTGCCAGGGCTGATGCTCCGCGTGAGTTACGGCGGCGCGAAGACCTTTGTCGCCATCTATTACGTCGATCACCGGACCAAGACCTTCAAGCTCGGCCGTTACCATCCGGATGGTGCCGACGCGTTCCCCGATCCCGAGAGCGGAGAGGCGTGGCCGCGAGACCTGACCCTCTCAGGCGCCCGCGACGCGGCGCGAAAGTTCTTCACAAAGCCATGTGCCTTCCTGAGTCCAAAATGTCACGGTCTGGCCCGCGCTACATTTAAGGTCGTGGCCAAAGCCTACCTTGAGCGCCATGCAGCAGGCTTCCGATCCAAGCCGGAGATAGAGCGCTGTCTCACGAAATATGTGTACCCGGAACTCGGAGAGAAGCCCTTCAAGGGCATCAAGCGATCCGAGGTCATTACGCTCCGCTCGGACATAGCCGAGAACCACGGCGCCCGGATGGCCGATACGGTCTTCGGGATCGTGCGCGGGGTCATGCGCTGGTTCGAGGCCGAGGGCGACGATGATGACTATGTCTGTCCGATCAAAGCCCGGAAGCAGAAGGCTACCCCTAAGAACCGCCGCAAGCGGATACTCACCCCGGATGAGATCAAGCTCGTCTGGAAGGCCGCCGGCCAGCTCGGCCCCTATGGCAGCCTCGTCAAGCTCCTTCTCCTGACAGCCCAGCGCCGCGATAAGGTCGTCACCATGCGGTGGGCCGATATCGAGGAAGACGTTTGGACGATCCCCAGCGAAGAGCGAGAGAAAGGTAACGCCGGCAAGCTCCGCCTGCCGCGTCTCGCCATGGCGGTACTTGAGGGCACCCCCAAGGTCGCGGAGTGCTCGTATGTCTTCGCTGGCCGGTACGGCGACAAGCCGCTCAATTCTTTCAGCCAGGGTGCGGAAGAAATTCGGAAGCTGCTCCCGGCGACAATGCCGCGTTGGACTCTTCATGACCTTCGGCGGACCGCGCGCACGCTGATGACCGATTTGCGCATTGACGATCGAATTGCAGAGCAAGTGCTCGGTCACGCGATTGAGGGCGTCGAGGGCGTTTACAATTTGTCTCTCTATTTCGAGCAGAAGGCCGAGGCGCTTGCGCGTGTTGCGGGATATCTCCAGCAACTCGTCGAGCCGGCGCCGGCAAATGTGGTTACGCTAGCGCGGCGCAAGGCGCGGAGCGCGGAAGCAGCCTCCGCTCAATAAGCAGCTCCGTCATCGCGTCTTTGGAATTGCGCCAGGCAAGCAGCGGAGAAATTTTCGCGAATGACGGAGCTTCTAATGCCCGGCCAGCCCTATTGCTCATCTTTGATTTCTTCAGATAAAATCCGCGCAGCCAATGATGGAGGCAATGTCACTTCCCGGCCTAGCCCTGAAAGCTTAGCTGAGTTGAGAGAATAAAGCAGAGCTGAGACCAGAGAGTCCAAGGCGGCGCCGTCGAGCCCGCAAGCTTCTGCAGCTTGTGCTCAAGATCGAAGTGACACGGCCGATCGAAGCCGCTGAGCTGAGCCCAGCAGGCCAGATCCTCTAGCAAGCGACGAACTCTGTTCGGCGCGCAGAAGGACTGTGCCTATGTCTGCAGGAAATTCGACCAGATCAACAACCGCTCGTGTGCGGGCTGATGCAATCCCTGACGACCGACTTCTCTTTTCGCGCAAGCAGGTCATGCGGATGCTCGGTGGCATCTCATACCCGACCGTCATCCGGCTCGAGAAAGCCGGCAAGTTGCCACCCGTGAAGCTAAAGCCCGGCAAGACCTGCAAGGCGTTCTATCGGCGGGCAGATGTCATGGCTCTCGTCGAGACCTGACTCCCGAAAGCAGAAGGGGCGCACCCCGACCACAAGGATGCGCCCCACCATCGCGCCGGCGCGCCTCGCCGGCATTCGAACACCGCTCCATGAAAGCGATGCCATGACCAAGATTAAGTCTATCCGCCGTCAAGGCGCTACCCCGCCGCTCGACACGATTAGAAGCTCGTCCGCATCGGTAAAGCTGATCCGGCCCGCCGATCTAGCAGCTTCGGCCGCTGAAGCGCTGGACGAGCCGCTTATCGCGAAAGTCGAGGCCTACCTCGACACGCTCGAACTCACCTACCCTCGCCGGCCCAAAGGCCTGCTTGCTGAGGCGAGAGCAATTCTGGGCCGGCCAGTTTGGTTCAAGGACATCAGCGACGCTGAAGGCAATAGATGGGGCGTCCGCCTCCACCTACATCAGCCGACGCCAGAACTGCTTACCGCACTCGACAAATATGGCGGCAGCCTCAGCCGCTTCGATATCGCCTTCGATATCTTCCCATTCGACATGTCAATCGAGCTGATGGCCAAGGTCATCCGCGAGTGCGCCATCCTGCGCTGGCGCCGCCCGCAGGCCATGTTCGAATTCGAGAGCACTCTCTATTGGACCGAGTGGCACCTTGGTCAAATCAGACCCGACCGCAATCTCGCAGAGTACCATGACCTGCCGAGCAAGATTGATGCTGGCAAGCCGGCTGTGCATTTGGAGCTGCGCTTCCAAACCTCCGATGCGGCTAAGGCCCAAAACCTCCACCGACCTTCGCAGCTAATTCGGCTGAACCCCAGAGCGCTATTCGACAAGCACATCCGGATCCTCGACTTCCAGCAGCACATTGCCGATGACATCAATAGCAGCGCCAACCCAGGCCGCGTTCGCGGCTTCTATAAGCGCAATTATCAGCGACGGGTGCAGCTCTTCAAAGATCGGCAGCCCCACCTCATCAAGCTCTTGGAGCCACTGAATAGCCGGTTCGCCATCAAAGATCACCTCACATGGGGAGCTGTGTCTGGTCCTAAGGACGCGTTCACCTGGCTAACGCGTGATCAGCAGTCTCATCATCCATCTGCGGCTGAGCATCCATCTTCGGTTCTTATCATGCAGCTGCCCGAAAGCGTGGACCACAAGATGGACTACAGCATCATGTACCCCTATAGTAGTGCAGGCCGAAGGCAACACCAATAACGCGAACGCGGGTTAGGAAATGATCGTCGAATGCAAGGGCACCGCCCGAATCCAGCACAAGAGCACTGGTGAAATCTACGAGATCGAAAGTGACGAGCTAGACTGGGACGCTGTGAGCAGCGATGAAAGGCAAATGGGCCCCGAAACGGAATACCAAGCCGTCATAGAGCACCAGGCATTGGGGAGGCTTCGCTGGTCGCTATGGGAATACCCGGTCGGGATTGAGAATAACCGCGAGACCGACGCTCAAGGACACAAAGTTATAAACGACTTCGAGTATGGGCTTAGACACGAACCTGATGTGGACGATTGGAGCGACTACGCTGTTCCTGACGATCCGTACAGCGTGTTCATGGCTTCCTATAATGAGACATCAGCCTTGCTGGTTGAGAAAGGAAGCGACGAGGGTCACGCGCTGCTCAACAGGATGATTTTTTCACACCAGATCACGGCCATGGAAGCCTATCTCGCCGACACGCTGCTGAACGCCGTACTCGATGACGCCGATGCGAAAGCGCGGCTCATGTCGGACGACAAGGACCTGAATGAGCAGAAATTTACGATTGGCGAGATTGCGGCAGAACCAGACATCGTCGCTCTAACGATCGAACGATACCTTCGCTCTATTCTCTACCACAATCTGTTAAAGGTGGATTTTCTCTATAGCTGCGCGCTCCAGATCAAGATCCTAGCTCTCATCTCCGACAAAGCCAGACTATTGAAGGACATCAGACTGCGGCACGATTGCGTACACAGAAATGGCTTCGACAAGGATGGAAACGAGCTGAACGTATTCACAAAGAATTATGTTCAGGCAACCGCAGACCTGATTATGGACTTCATCAATAAGCTCGAGGCGGCGGTGCGTGCACGCGCAGTTTGAGCGCAATGCTCAATTAAAGCAGTGTATTCGCAAGCCATGCGCTCCCCCGGAGAGACAAACGCCTCAGCCGAATATTTTTGCTCGGATGAGCGGGTGAGCGGCATTTTCTGATTTGCGACCAGAAGGTCGACAGCAGCAGACCTCCTTAAAAAGGCAGCATTCCAGCACGGGGTTGCAATTAGCGGAGATATAGACCCAGCTTGCGCAAAATCTCGAAGCATCTGGAATGCAGATGGCTGCAAGCAAGCAACTCACTCAGCGAAAGACTAAAGCCCGATCGCGTGTCACGAATGGCAAAAGTCTATTTCCGAAGGAAGTAGACCAGCGCACTCTCTACTATCGAAGATTTCGTGATCTTGTCGATTTGCTTTCGGCTGATCTTGGCGGCGCCGATCGTCTCAGCACGAGCGAGATGGCGCTTGTGCGGACTGCGTCCACCCACATGACGGCGCTGGAGCAACTGGAGATGAAGTTCGCTCTGGCGGAGGGCAAGTCATCGAATGATGACCTGATGCTTTACCAGACACTCTCGAATTCATTGCGCCGGCTGCTCAAAGAACTCGGCATCAAGCGGAAGCCGCGCGACCTCACGCCGGTCAGCCCTCGCGAGTATCTGCGCAGCCGCATCATCGATGACGACGATCCGCATCGACTCAATGGCAGCGATCGAGTGAGGGCTGCATGATCCAGAGGTATCGGGCTTCCGCTGAACTAAGGAAGCCCATACCTCGTCTCCGATCAAAGCGCGACGGCTCCATTATCGACTGCATCCATGACCCACAGCTCTTCGCGTCATGGTTCGAGGACGACTGGCAGAGCTGGCAGCCATGGCTCGCTTTCCTCTGCGCCCTCTTCGCCCTGCCGATGGATGCGGACCAGCTCGGCATCTATCGCGAATGTACGTCCCGCAATGATGCGCCGAGTGATATCGCCAGAGAGGCATGGCTTGTCTGCGGCCGCCGCGCCGGCAAGAGCTTCATTCTCGCGCTCGTCGCCGTCTTCCTAGCTGCTTTCTTCGACTATCGACCTTATCTGGCCCCCGGCGAGCGCGGCACGATCCTCGTCATCGCTGCCGACCGAAAGCAGAGCCGCGTCATCCTTCGTTACATTGCCGCGCTGCTCAAAGGCGTGCCGATGCTGGCGCAGCTCATCACCCGAGAGACGGCGGAAGGTTTCGATCTCGCCAATTCGGTCTCAATCGAAGTGGCGACTTGCTCTTTCCGCTCGGTGCGCGGCTATACCCTCGTCGCCGCTCTCTTGGACGAAGTCGCCTTCTGGCGCGCCGAGGATAGCACCGAACCCGATTATGAGGTTCTGAATGCGCTGCGTCCGGGGATGAGCACCATCCCGAATAGCATGTTGCTGTGTGCCAGCTCGCCCTATGCGCGGCGCGGCGTGCTCTATGAGGCGCATCGGGCGCATTTTGGCCGCGAGCGTGATCCGGTCCTAGTTTGGCAAGCGGCGACTCGCCGGATGAACCCAAGCGTGCCGCAAAGCTTCATCGACGCCGAGATGCAGCGCGACGCGACATCGGCTCGCGCTGAATATCTAGCTCAATTCCGCGCTGATATCGAAGCCTTCATCACCCGCGAAGCGGTCGAAGCGTGCATCTCGAAGAATGTCTATGAGCGCGGCCGGATCGAAAGGGTTAAATACTCGGCCTTCTGCGACCCATCAGGCGGCACGGCCGACTCTATGACCCTCGCCATCGCTTCCAAGCAGAACGGCATCGCGACGCTCGATGCACTGCGCGAGCGCAAGCCGCCCTTCTCTCCGGAGCAAGTCGTCTCCGAATTCGCCGCGCTGCTCAAATCCTATGGCGTCACAAAGGTGCTCGGGGATCGTTATGCCGGGGAGTGGGTCAAAGAGCCCTTCCGTGCCCATGGCATCACCTACGAAAGCGCGGCCAAGCCGAAGTCTGATCTCTACCGCGATTTCCTGCCGCTCGTGAATTCGCGGAAGGTCGATCTGCTCGACCATCCGAAGCTCTTGCAGCAGCTCGTCGGCCTAGAGCGCCGCGTCGCGCGCTCCGGCAAGGACAGCATCGATCACGGTCTCGGCGCTCACGATGACATTGCTAATGCCGTAGCCGGCGCGCTCACAAGCGTCGGCGTGCGCAAGTACGCCTATGACTCGTCAATGGCCTGGGTCGGCACCGGCCATCTCGACGACAACACGGATTTCCGAGCCGGGCGGATCACCCGGTATCTGTTCAGCGGAGGACTTCTGCGATGAACTTCCAAGTACTCGACAAAGACGGCAAACCAATCTCAACCCTTGGGAAGGTCGTTCCTGACCGCGCAAGCGTGCGCGTCCTCGTAATGGATGCCGCGCCGACAGGCCCACTCCACCAGCCAGGATCGTTGCCGCTCACTGACGCCGACCGTGATGCGAGAGAAGCCGCATACCTCGAACGCAAGCGCAGGCTGTCGGACGCTTTCCGCCATCCAGCGCTTGCTCAGCCGCCGGCGGCCGCCAGACCGCCCCAGACGACGCTGCCAGCACCCGTGCCGGGCGTCTCAGATGCCGAGGTTCGATATGCCGAGCGCTGCGCGGCTCTCGAACGCGCTTATCGGAGGGCCTGACATGCTGGAGCTACCAACTTTAGCACACGTAAAGTTGGATCGGCTCGACTCACGCGCCATGGAGGTGCACGACGCCGTCTCCTCCGTGGCCCGCCGAGCGTCCGATCTTTCCAGAGCGCTGGCGACGGCTCCCTCGACCGAGCACGCCTCCATCGAAGCCGAGATTTCACGGCTCCAGACCCGACTGAGCGAGCTGCAAGAGCGGCATCGGCATTTCGCCAACCTCGTAGCTGCCGTCAAGCATTGGACGGCAGTCGCTCATGGCAGCTATGAGATGGCTAGGACTTCCAAAGCTAGTCCGCAGAAGGGCGAGACGATCGACCAAGCGGTGGCCAGGGTGCGCGGTCATATCAAAGCGCTGGCTGCGGAGCGCGTGCGCGTCTTGCAGTCGGGGCTGCCGTCAGCCGATCTGAAAGAGCAGGCATCGGCATATGTCGCGACTCAGCGCGAGCGTGGCCGACCGAAGCTCGTCTTTGGCCACGACCAGCCTTTGCAAGTGCAATTCAATGCACAGGTCGACGGAGCGTGGACGGCAAAGCTGGACATCGGCGCTGCGCTCGCTTGGTTGGACCCGATCGCCTTTGAGAAGCGGCTGCACGAAGAGATCGACAGGATACCTCATCCTGCACTCGCAATGTCGTCAGATGAGCGCGCGGCTAAGCTGCTGGAGCTAGAGGCAGAGCTGCTGGCCCGTGAGCGCGACGAGGAAGCGCTGATAGAACTCGCCGAGGAGCAAGGGACGGGCATCGCTCGCAGGTTGGATGCAGACCCGCGCGCGGTACTTGGCATCGCCATAGCGGGCGCCAGGAAGCCAAAGCCGGTGCGCGTCAGAGCAGCTTAGCGAACATCCCTCCCGATTGCCGTCGTCTCGGGAGGGCATGCCGGCTGGTCCTTAGATCTTTCATTCCAGCCGGGGCGCGCAGTGTGCAGGTCGTGCCATCCAACAACAGCACACAGCTTGCGGCCCCTTCTCCTTTCCGGGCGCGGCAAGCAGAGCGAGCCGCCGCTCCACTTGTCCGGCGTCCGGCGGCGGCTCGCTTCTCTTCTAGCGATGGCCTTACCCCGATATGGGCTTTAGCCTCGCACTTCCGGAGGTGGAGGCGTCCGTGGTCATGAGCATCACGAGCATCATCACCATCAAAACCGCGACCAGGCGCAAGGATGCCAAAGATAATGAGGCCGCCCATAGGCGGCCCTAGTTCTTTGTCAGAGGCTTTCTCGGTTCTTCTGCCGTTGCCTCGATGTCAACAGGGGGAAGCTCGCCCGTGCGGTCCTTCAGATCGGCTGCGCGCTGGATCAAGCCAGACGCAACCTGCGGGTCCTTTGTTGTTTTTGCCAGCCGCAGCAGCGTTGCTGCCGCCTCTCGGGCGAAGGAGTAGTAGCGCGACAAGTCTTTTTATCCCCAATCGAGAGGCCCCCGGGGAAGAGTCACGAACTCCGATCTTGTTCCGCTGCTTTGTGCAAAAATGCACACAAGGGACGAAAAGCCTCAGCTTCGGGCTAGCACCGAGCTGAGGCTCTTGTGTCGGCGTCACGTTGTCGAGGCGTGATCTGGCAGCGTCAACTTAGCACCGGCCTTTTGGTTGCTAGTCAGGCTGCATCGATGAGAGCGATCGCGCGGACCTACCGGGCCCGCCGCCGTCGTACCAGCCAATACACGCCGTATCCAATTGCGAGAATAGGAAGGCCTGCACCGGCAATCGGTCCGGGGGCTCCCCTCGTTTGGCCGGGCGCGTCGGAACAATTCCCCTTGCCGTTACAAGCCGAGGCAGGTGGTGCGGTCGTCATCGCCAGAGTCAAAGCAAAAGCCGCTGCGGAAAGAACGCCCCAGGTGACCTTCATGGATCCGCTCCTCTCCTAGGTTGCCGCTTGAGCTGCAATATTAAATATTTTACCGCGATTTAAAATTAATACAATAACCAAAATTAACCGGTACCGTGACTGGATGGCGCACCGACGTCGGTTTCGGGGCCAAAAAGCCGCAGAATTAGTCACGCAGCGGCAGGTTCTGCTTCCCTCTCTGAAACAGCTTCGCGGCTGCGAGGACTCGACTCTTTGTTCCCGTTATGTTCTAGTCGCCCATGGGAAATCGAAGAATGGCGGAGTGGCGCATGCCCTCGCGGAAGCAGGTCGACAGACTGGCTGGCATCGCCGAGCAGCAGCGGAGGGCGTCGGCGCCCGATCCAGCCCCCTCCGACCCGATCCCCGATGCGCTCTGGCAATCGCTGCTGGACGACCCGCGCGCGGCCGGCAAACCGAAGCAGCCGATCCATCAATGCCGTCTCGCTGATATCCAGCGCCATATGCTGCGCGTCGAATGCTCGCGCTGCTCTCGCATCGTCGAGATGCAGAAGGCCGAAGCCATTCGCTACTTCGGGGCTGATGCGAGCTGGAAGAATGTCGGCCGGCGCTTGCTGGACCAGACCTGCACCAACCGGACCGGCCGGCACGAAGAGGATGGCTGCTGGCCGAACTGGTCAACCTAAGCCAGCTTGATATCTGCGGGTCTCGTACCTGGCGGATAGAACAGTTCGGGCGTGTCAGCCTCGCTTAACGACACGTGCTCAACTGCGACTGCGCCCTGCCTGAAGGCGGCCTGCACGGACTGGCCTGCAGCAAGGGCAGCATAAAAGCTCGGAGCAAATGCGACAGCGCCCAGATCAGATATGGAGGTCTTCATAGAGATAACAATAAGGCCGAGCTTGAGCAACGGCTTACGTGCTCCAGAGCTATGGCAAGAATTTAACAAAACGAGACGCGGCGGATGATCGGTTGCTGCGAGAGCCTTCGCGAGCAAACTGAACGAAACTGCTTCATCGGCTTGCTTGCCCACTTTCGCATTGTCCATTGCAAGCCCCCGCGGGCTACCGTGTCCAGAAAAATGGATCATCTGAGGTTGGAAGTCATTTAGACCGTCCAGCAATGTTGTGACATTCGCCGCTGGGCGGTATTGCACGGTGATATTGTCTCTGAACTGCGAGCCGCGAATTGCGTCCTGTACCCGACGAACTTCCGCATCGACGCGTAACGCATGAGCCTTGTCGGGATCAGCGGTCAGATAGAGAATGTTGAGGTGGGCTTTCTTTTTTAGATCTCGGCGATTGATGGTCTTTATGGATCGCACCACCACGTTGGTTGCAGGCCTGCGCTTGGTTGGCAGCTTGGCTCTCGCCTTCGGATTGTCGGCGAACTTTACCAACTCTTTGCGAATGGCACGAACGTTTGGGTCTTTCCGGTATAAATTTCTGCTTCCGTCCTTCACTGATCCATCGTTATCTTCTCGGATGATCAAGTGATGTGTAGCCAGGTGATCAATTTGATTTTGAGCCTGCTGAGCATCCTGCCCCCGGACATTTGCGGCCTTCATGATCTGCTTTTTCGATCTTGGAAGGCTCCCTGGCCCATAGATTACGTTAAACAGTTTTCTCCGCAATTTATTCCTGCCTAAATGCTTCGAGAGGCGCTCTACCGTCTCTTCGTGATCGCCAGCCAGGTTTATGATCGAATGCCGGGTGACCATTAAGTCAACTCTTCCTCGGTGAAACTCTCGGCACCATTCGACTGATCGTAGGCTGGCTCACGCCTAACACCTGAGCCAGTTGCGCTTGCGAATATCCTTTTTCGAAAAGCTCCATGATGCGCAGCTTTCGAAGCATCTCTAGTTCTTTGATGATCACGTCAGCTTGCTCTTCAGTCACATCAAACTCCGCGCTCAGCCTTCACTGCGGGCATGCCCTTCGGCATCATGCGACTGACAGTCGCCTCGCTTACGCCAAGCGCAGATGCGACATGCTTCTGCTTGTAGCCAGTCGCGAGGACCTGAAGCATCAGTAGTTTGCGCACCCATTGCGTCTTTTGAACTGAAGCCTTGAGAGTTTCGTCAGTCACTTATTTTTCTCCTATTAGTCTGCGCCGCGACTCTTTGCTCTACGTCCCGCGGCTTTTCGGGCAGTCGACAATGTGACGTTCACATGATTCGGGGTTGTGCCAACTATCTCCGCAATTAGCGTGGGGCGAAGTCCAGCCCGAGACAGGAACACGATCTTGTCCTTTGAAGACTCCATCTGAGCCGTCAGAGCGGCAGCTTGGAGCTTGATCAACACATCCAACTTCTCGGCAATCTCATCGACCACAGTACAGTCCTTTGAACGAGCGGTGCGCCGCCTCTGAGGCTTAGCACCTCGCTCGGGGCGCGCTTAATTTTGGGCGAAAAGGACCGCTTTACAAGGCCGCAGCTATACCAAACCTGTCGATAACTAACCTTTTTTGACTAATGACGTTCTGTAAAACGCTGAAACCTCGAATGTTTTTTTAGAAAAGAAATTAGTGCATTAGTTTGTTGCCGCTCGTCTGGCGCTTCAACACGCGGGCAAACGCCTCAGGTCACGCGAGCTTGGCTAGATCCTCTTCTTGTTTAGCACGCCTCAGATCGAGCATGAGACGCCAAGGTCCCTCGCCCCTGATTTTCACCTTCCAATAGGACCACCCATTCAGCGACGTTCTCTTGCCGCCCTTGGTTCTGGCAAGGTCCGTCGCAGCCGCAGAGAGGGTGTCATAGGATTTCCCGTTGACGACCAACTGGCCATTCAGAAATGCGCCTTCAAATACTTGCGCGCCCCGCTGATATTCCATCCTGGCCTGCGAACCGTGAGGGATGATTATCCCATCCTCAGACCATGGCGCTCCGTCTTCTGCTCGGACCCGCTCAATTTTTGCCTTGGGCTCCGGCAGTCCTAACAGGCGCCGAAGCGCAACGTAGGGCTCCTCATCGAAGCCACGGCGCTCAGCTTCGATCATTTTGTGAATTTCAAAATCGATCGCGATTTGGCTGAACTGTGTCATACCTCTTCCCTCAAGGTCGCAGGGATCCTCTCATGCTCCGATTACTCCGTCAAGGAGTAAAAGGAGTAGAGGAATTTCGATAACGCGAATTGTGGCGGCTTCAAATTTATTTTCGCAAGCTAGATCAAAGGATTGATCGTTCAATCATCGGTTTACTGCTACTTAACGTTGAACAACGGGTCGCGCAATCGTTTCTCATCAGTATGGGCAGTTTAGAGGGTCGAATAGGCGGCTCTCATGCTTCGATAGGAGAGGATCAACGAATGGCCAAAAAAGCAGCCAAATCCGAGAACAGTGCGCTCGCCAAAATTGAACTAAAAGAGAGCCTTGGAACAACGATTGACCGCATCAGGACCGCGAACGGAAGTCCCCATCCTGATTGCGTCAGCACTCAATTGCTGTGGCATTCTTTCATTGTTGGCGGCGATGATGCGGGCGTATGCCTTGACGATTTTCTGGAACGACTAAACACGCAACCCGAGCGCGCTGAAGTAGTGGCCGATATCATCGTAGACTGGTTTTACGAGCGCCATGAAGAGCACTACCCGGCGTTCCAGAGCGTCTACGAACGCTAGGCAGGTCATCCGCACGCCTTACCGCACCGTCGCACCCGACGGTGCGGTTCACTCGCCGCGCGACCTCCGCTATAGCCTCCGCTAAACGCAATTCAGCGATCTACGAGGTTCAGCTAAGAGCTTGATGACATTGGTACAGTTGGGTGGGCTCGAACCACCGACCTCCTGTTCCACAGTCGTACTCCCGCTGAATTCATCGGCGATCATTGAGCGCCATCGATTTCGTCAACTCGAAAATTCTTAGCTGAAACAAATGCTTAGGTCGATTTTTCGACTCTCAGCGGATATCGTCTGCGTCCATTAGGGATGTGATCGCAAGCGCACGATCGATACCCAGCGGATACCCAAGGGACGCAGGCTAGCGTGATGAGTGAAGAAACGACAAATGGCCGACGGCCAAAGGAAAGCCGGAGACAGCGGCTAAGCGACAGTTGGATCGCCCGCCACAAGCCAGATCTCCCCCAAGTCGATATCTTCGACGTGGGCTGCTCCGACCTCGTCCTCCGCATCAGCTACGGCGGGGCTCGGACTTTCCGGGTTCGCTTCAAGGATGAGACCGGCAAGACTCGCTACAGCAGCATAGGCCGATGGGACCCCGACAAGTTCAACGTCGATGCAGCGCGTAAGGCCGCGAAAGCATTCGATCCTCAAACGGGACTGAAAGGCAAGCGATCGACCAGAGGCCTCGGGCAGGACCAGGCTTGGTGGCTGACTGCAACGCTCGAGCAAGTCATTGAAAAATACATATCGGAAGTCGTGTCCGGCTTCCGGACGGCCCGCGAGACAAGCCGCATCTATCGCCGCTACGTCGTCCCTACCCTGGGAAAAAAGCTGTTCCTCGACCTCAAGCAGAGCGACGCGGCCCAGTTGCGCGTCACCATGCGTAAGGAAAATGGCCATCGTCAGGCCGACATTGTTTTTGGCCTAATCCGGACGCTTCTATTCTGGGTCGAAGACGAAGGCCTCATCGACGATTACGAGAGCCCAATCCGCTATCAATCGAAAAGGCGAGGCAAAAGGAAAAAGGGCGGAGGCCGGGACCGCGTGCTCGATGACGACGAACTCAGGCTGGTCTGGCGAGCCGCAGAGCAGATGGGTGGGCTTTATGGCGGCCTCGTCCGGCTCCTCGTCTTAACGGCCCAACGGCGCCAATGCCTCGCAACGGCCCGATGGAGCGAAATCATCGATGGCACCTGGTACGTCAGAGAGGAAGAGGGCGCGAAGGGCACAGGACAAATCCTGAAGCTTCCTCCCCTCGCCCTTCAAATTCTCAATGGCCTGCCCCGCATCGAGGGTAATCCGTATGTCTTCGGCGTCTGCCACGACGGCGAGCACAAGCCGTTCAACAGCTTCGGCCAGCGTAAAGAAGAATTGTTGGAGCTATTACCCCGGCAGCTTCCGCGATGGACTTTGCACGACCTAAGGCGCACGGCCAGAACTCGCATGGAAGATATTGGCATTGAGGAGACCACGGGCGAAGTCACGATCGGCCACGCATTGCCTGGTGTGAAGGGCATTTATGTCCGCTCGAAATTCAAAGAAAAGCGCGCCGACGCCTTGCTTCGTCTCTCGCAGCACATCGCTGAGATCGTTGGCTTGCCTCCGGATCAGGGGGCTCCTCCCGCCGATCCTATCGCGTCGAATGTGATCCCCCTCGCCCGTGGCAAACGTCCATAGACGCTCGCGCGAAGCGGCTGCCTGCGGTCCGCGCGCTCTCCCCACCGCAAGACGCGGGGAATGCCCAAAAGCCACGGATACCGCTGAAAATCGCCCTGTGATTGCAAACGTTCGCCGGACGTCACTGGAATCCATTGGATTGACGAGGCCTGAGCGTCTTGTCATCATATGCGTGCGGCGTCCTTCAAGGCCGAGCCCTTGTTGGTTAGGGTACCGCGGCGTAACCGGGGCCAGATGTACACCCGGGGAATGCATGGCGGCCTCGTCGTGGGCGCGCTCCATCGTCCGATCAGACAAGCCCGGTTCTGATCCACATCGCAAAAGGACTTCGCTGAGAAGCGATGTCCATAGCGATATGGATCACTCGAATGTCTGTCACGACGACTAACGTATCCCCGTCTCCTCGCTCATTGCTTGTCTCTCGCGATCAAGCCCGCGAGATGCTGGGAGGGATTTCCGTCTCGCATCTCCGGCGATTGATGCAGGCCGGAGAACTCCAGCCTGTCTTTCTCAACGCCAGTACTAAACGGCAACGATCCGGCAAGCTTTATTTCCGGTATGCCGATCTAGAAGCCCTGGTCGACAAATACGCGAAGCGCGCCGCGAAATGACGACGGGCATCACGCCCGTCAGATTTCGGCATTATCTTGACACGGTCGCCTACTTCTTCCCCATGAAGAGGCTACCGCCTGCCGACTGGGCATCAATTCGCAAAATCTACGGGGACACGCCGTACGTAAACAGGAACGCGATGGGCATGCTCGTCGCGTTCCAATGCCCTCAGCCTGACCTCCTCGAAAAGATGGCGAGCCTATGCGATCGTCTGCGCGGAAATCTCACGCGCTACGACATATCGTCGGACGCAATCGGGCCTGCATCAGAGAACCTGATCTTCATCAAGGAGCACCTCCTGTTGAAGCATCGCAAAGCCATGCCCATTGAGACGTTCGACAATCTGACAGGTGGAGAAGGATCAATCTATTGCCCGTACGAAGCGCCACGCAACGTAGCTCTCTACGACGATTTCCCATCCAAGCTTGAGCCCAAAGGGCCGAACGTTGCGAAAATGGATCTGCGTCTAAGAAAGCGCGCAAAATGCGGGATCGATCATCACGGTCTGATCGGTCTAAATCCAACGCTCGTCATTCTGCGCAACATCCGGTTCGTCGAGTTCGATCGACGACAGTCTGAGCGCCGCATATTCCGCAACGTACTGGAAGAGGAAGCCGACCCGCGGCAGGCCACAGCCCGCATCAGGGACATGAAGCGTCACGGGCAATTCGATTTCGTGCAACGCGTCCATGATTATGCCCCGCGCCTTCTGCTCATCACAAACAACGATCTTGTGCTCTTGGAAAGCACGCTCACGTGGAATGCCATACGACGCGGTATAGCCAAGAAGGACTTGTCTAACGAAATCAACATTATCGGATAAGAAATGCGTAAACATGTCCTCTTAACATGTCCTCTTAACATGTCCTCTTAACATGTCCTCTTAACATGTCCTCTTAACATGTCCTCTTAACATGTCCTCTTAACATGTCCTCTTAACATGTCCTCTTAACATGTCCTCTTAACATGTCCTCTTAACATGTCCTCTTAACATGTCCTCTTAACATGTCCTCTTAACATGTCCTCTTAACATGTCCTCTTAACATGTCCTCTTAACATGGCGCATGCCAACCCGCGAGATCAGCAGGACGCGAGATATGCCCGCACCGGCAAACCCGAAAAAGCGCGAGTTCTTCGTCTACATCTTCCGCGCGGATGGATATCCATTCTACGTTGGGATAGGCCGCGATCGGCGCGCCTCGGATCGTCTCCGCTATGTCCGCTCACTTACCCCAGCGAAGCTGAGAACGAAGAGCCTTAGTGTTCGCGTCATGGCCGAGCTGGACAAGAAAGCCCGGATCGAATTTTCCAGCACCAGGAAGCCCCTCGACAGGGCTCAGGCCCTCGTCTTGGAAAAGCAGAAGATCGCATGGCTGATCCGAAGCGGATACCAGCTAACGAACTGGCAGCATAATCCCTTCCGACACAGTGACGTCCTGCGTGCCGTCAGAGCCATTCGCGGCAGGATGCTCACCCCAAGCCAGCTTCTCACCAAACGGCGGACATAATGGCGATCTCGGCCCATGCCGCCTTTTGACCCTGAGCAGACCTACGTTGGGTGCTGTCCCGGCTAGGGCAAGTGTAACGAATGATTGGGACGCTTGATCCGATACAGATTGCGGCGTACTCTACCAGAGGGTGAGACGTTATGTGGTTGCTCGTGGCATTCATGGTTGTGGTCGTTAGCGGGCTAAACTTCATCATCGAAAGGTCGTCCATGACGAAAATGATGAAAGCGGTTACTCGCTTGACGGTTCTCGCCACAGCACTGGCGACCACCTTCTATTTAGTTACCTAGCCGACGAGCACTTGACCCTCTGTCATGTCGTAAGCCTTCGAAGCAAAATGCTCAAAACTCTCAAAACCGTCGTCCAAGTGATTTGGGCCGTCTCCATGATCGTCTTGGGCACGTCAATAGGCACTGCTTACGGGTGGCATTATCATGGATGGATAGGTGCCATTGGACTGGGCTTCGTGGGGTTAGTCGTTGGAGCGCTCGTCGCAGCCTCGCCTGCGCTCCTTCTTAGTGGAATTTGACCACCAGCATGTCCGCTTCTGGCCCATCTGCGAAGTTGAACCGCGTCTGTCGGAGGTCCGCTCATCAGGATAGAGCCGACCAGATTTGCTCAATCTGAGTTCTTGCGGACCCCGCAGCCCACTTCGCCTAAGAGGCCGTCATAAAACTCGTGAAGTCGGGTTGAACGTTGGGCCGCCAGCTCGCGTCCCGTCGCTGTGCAGAAGTTATCCGCAAGACCGAAAAGTTTAGTTTGGAAGTGGTCGAGCGCGTAGGAACTGTCATCGAGCTTCCGTCGAACGGCCGTTGGGTCTTCAGGATCATAAATTGCCGCCCTGCGCGTTCCAGCAAGATAGATGCAACGCGCAATGCCTATCCAACCAATCGCATCCAGCCGGTCAGCATCCTGTAGTATTTTTGCTTCAAGGCTAATCGGAGCGATACCAGCCGAGAAGCTATGCGCTTCAATGGAATGGCAAACTTGGCTTCTTCGGTCGTCCGGCCATCTGAGGACAGACAAGATCTTATCGGCTTGCTCTGCCGCGAGGCGTGACGCTCTGCCGCGCTCCGGCGACGCCTTATCGATCCAAACGCAATCGTGAAGAATGGTCGCCGCGACCAAGATTTCTGTGTCCCCACCCTCGTATCGAGCAATCTGAGCGACATTGCGCCACACGCGCAACAGATGAGCCTCGTCGTGCGCACCGTCCCGGGCGTCAAAGGCATAGGGAAGGATAGCCTGGGCGAGCTTGGGGTGAGGGAAATGAATGTGCAGCATCACTTTGCAAATCCGCAGCAGAATTTCTGCCTTCTTAGCATTTGGACATCGAAACGCAGAGAGTGAATGTCGGCTCTTGGCCCATCCCTGCCTTCCCGAGACGTCTCGTCCATGTCGGCAATGCTCACCAGAGCCGACATCCTTTTGGGTCCCAGGGCAGCCGGACACGGGACTGGGGGAACAGCGCTGCTGGCAAAATAGCGGCCCCGGGACCCGCTAATGCAGCAGGATCGCTGCTCAAGCAGGATGCCGCTCGACATCAAGAGCCGTGCCTGATCTATCCAAGCCCGACAAGAATGCTTATCGTTCGATGCCCTCGCAACATCAACGCCGAGGGAACTCCAATGAACGACAACAACGAATACACATTTGCAGGCCCGGGCCGTAAGCGACGTGAACGGCTGGAACGCGCTGCGCACCAGACCGAGCCCAAGCCCGACAGCTCCCAGAGGAAAGCAGCCACCTCGAAACGAGCACCGGAATTCCGAGACGTGTCCGGATCGGAGATGAAGAAAGCTATTCGATTGCTCACGCTCCGCACGGAGACATTCAAGGACGTCTCGAACGCGCTAGAACGCAAGGGCTATCGCGCAAGCGGACTTGCGATCGCGGGAGTGCGATCGGACATGCGCGCGACGATCAAGCTCCTGCTAGAAGAAGGTCTGTTGGACGAGCGACGGCTGAAGCAATATCGACGCGATCACTCGAGGTGAAATCGAGCCATCTTGTCTTTCGTTGCTCTTATGCCCTACGCATCAGCAACGCTGCAATACATGCTCGGACCACTTCAATTTTGATGGCCCCCGCACGCTCATCTTGCGTGATCTTTTGTTGTCCTCCGTATCGATCGCCCTGATTTGCCAAACGCCTGTTATCGAAACAGGGCGTCAATCTGGCTTTGAATGCTGAATTTCCCGGTGATTTTTGCAACAAATTCAACGTTGCTACCGACAGCATTGCAATAGGTAGCCCGATGGGTATCAATCGTGCAGGAAATTGAGCGAATGTATTCGCGAGCACGGGACAAATACTTTGCACGGGACGTTGAAGCAGAGATCGAGGCGCAATCGATCGGCCGTCACATCGGGCCGACGATTATTTGCCGAGCGCATTTCTGCCGATAGCCCGCGAGGCCGTCGCTTCGTCGATCTCGTCAATCGATATGCCGAGGATTGCGGAGGAGCCGAGTCCATCTCCGAGACGACGCGCAACCACATCCGACGCATCGCATTCCTCCAATGTGTGCTCGAGGACGCGGAAGCCGAGTACGTCAAGACGGGCTCGACGACGTTGGATGAACGTCTCGAATACCAACGGCTCAGCAACACCCAATCTCGCCTGATGAAAAAGATCGGCTTGTTCAACGCGTCTCCTGATCGGGATGACGACGAGCACGACGATCCTCTTGCATATGCTGAACGCGGGGACCCGCGTCCACACAGGGAACGGCTTGAATGAAGCAGAGGTTGGTGCGGGAACGTCTGGATGCCAGACCCGCACCGCGCCTCAAGCCTCAACCAAGATCAACTCGTCTCACACTCTTAGACGCGATAGCTGACCCCAAGCTCTTCAAGCCCTTCTTCCGCAATCCAACATCGTGGCTAGCCTGGACAGCATGGATATGTGCTGCATTTGGCTTGCCGATGTCGCAGGAACAGCTTGCGATCTATCGGGCTTGCACGGGGCGGAAGGATGTTCCGACGCAGCAGATGCGGGAGCTTGTGCTAGTGATCGGGCGTCGTGGAGGCAAGTCCCGCATCCTCGCATTGATCGCAGTTTGGTTGGCCTGCTTCCACGATTATCGTCAGTATCTCGACGAAGGGGAGCTTGGCGTCGTCCAGGTTCTCGCAGCAGATAAAGAGCAGGCCCGCGTTATCCTCCGCTACGTGAAGGGCTTCATCAAGAAGGTCCCTATGCTCGCGCGGATGATCGAGCGGGACACCAACGTTGGGCTTGAATTGTCCAACTCGATTTCAATCGAGATCACTACGTCCTCCTATCGCGCAGTCCGGGGCCGCACCGTTGTTGCGGCCCTCTGCGATGAAATCGCGTTCTGGCAATCGGACGAAACATCCGCAAATCCAGACTCAGAAACGATTAACGCGATCAAGCCCGGAATGGCAACGATCCCAAGCAGTATGCTCTTGCTGGCCTCGTCGCCCTATTCGAGGCGCGGCGTGTTGTACAACATGCATCGGCAATATCACGGGAAGGACGATCCTCGCGTCCTGTCTTGGCAGGCTTCCACGGACGTCATGAACCCGGAGATTGATCCGGCTTTTCTGGCTCAAGCATACGAGGACGATCCTGTCTCGGCTGCTGCGGAGTATGGGGCTCAGTTCCGTTCCGACGTCGAAGCCTTCATTGCTCGTGAAGCCGTTGAGGCCGTTACCTCGAACGAGCGGGAACGGCCGTATACGGCGGAGTTCAAGTATCACGCGTTCGCGGATGCGGCTGGCGGATCGGGCTCGGACTCGTTCACATTGGCCATTGGTCACGTGGAAAAGGGCATATCCGTTCTCGACGTCATCCGAGAGGCCAAGCCTCCGTTCTCTCCGGAGACGATCGTCGAGCAATATTCGACGCTGCTGAGATCCTACCGCATCAGTAAGCTCCTCGCGGATCGTTATGCCGGCGAATGGGTTCGCGAGAAATTCCTGGAGCATGGGATCACCCTCGATTACGCCGCGAAACCCAAGAGCAGCATTTATGCTGAATTCTTACCTCTGATGATGAGCCGGAAGTGCGATCTCCTCGATAACCAGCGCCTGATCAACCAGCTCTGCGGGCTTGAGAGACGAACAGCAAGGTCCGGCAAAGACAGCATCGACCACGCCCCCAACGGTCACGACGACGTAGCCAACGCAGTTGCTGGCGTTCTCACGTCCATGGGCGTCCGCAAGTATCGGTATGTCGCGGACTTGAGCTGGATCGGAGGACCGATCGATACCAACAATCCCGGACAGAGCCGAAGTGCTCAGATGCTCAGTAACATCTTGACCTTGAGAGGCATACGATGACCAAAGACTCCATTCTTTACGACAAGAACGGCAAACGCGTTCGTCGGCTCGACGGCGTAATCGCTGACGGTGATAGGCTCGTCGTTGGCATGCGGCTGATGGATGCCGCGCCAGCATCACCGTCCATCATCACCTTGCGTGACGGGGAAGACGATGCGCCCCCGGCTCAAGAGCAATTGGACGCAGCCTATCAGGCCCGGTGCTCTCGGATGGAGGACGCTTGGCGTCATCCAGATCAGCAGGACACGGAGAAGCAAGCTCCGCTCGCCTCCGTGGAGGACGCAATTGAACAGAGAAACCGGCGTCTAGAAAACGCTTGGAGGAGCTAGGACCAAGCCTGCCGCGTCTCGGCGCGGTGGGCCGAAAAAAGGAGGGGCCAGATGGCTGACGGATCGAAACTACCGAAAGCAGCCCAGCTCAAAATCCTTCGGTTGGAGGACGCAGAGCAGCAGGCACAGACGCTGATCTCATCCACGGTTCGCAGGATCGGCGAACTCGAACGGATCATCATGAACAACCCGGAGGGGGACAGGGTCGATGCTATCCGGGAGGAGATTGCGTTGCTCCGCGAGAGGAGAGAGGAGCATACCGATCGGCATCGCTCATGCTGCGATGTGAACGCGGCAATCCGTCGATACCTCGAAATGCTTCCAGCCAACGCGATCCTCTCGGACGCAAAGCGGACCAAGGTGCGGCCTAAGGCAGGCGAGAGCTTCGTCGATGCCGTTGATCGCATCCGGCGCGACATCGGCAAACTGGTCGCTGAGAAGTTTCAGGTCCAACGCGCAGGGCTGCCGATCGAGGAGGTCCGCTCTAAGGTGCGGGACTGGATCATGCAGCGCGCGGAAAAGGCACGCCCACGCATCACGGCAACGGACAATGAGGTCGCGATCAGCTTTGATATTTACGACGAAAAGGCATCAATGCCCGTGCCGGATATCGCTGCGATTATGGCCTTTCTCTATCCCGAGAGGCTGATGAAGCGAATTGACGAAGCCATTGAGCAGATGCCCAAGCCAGCCCTTGCCCTATCGGCAGAGCAGAAAGCCAATCGGCTCCGCGAGATCAAGGACCTGCTGCACGACTTGGAGACCGAGGAGGAGGCGTTGATCTCTTCGGCCGAAGAACAAGGACAGATGATCGATCGACGTCCGACAGCCGATCCCAAAGCAATACTCTGCCTTGTGGTCGATCGGAACAGGGCAACAGCCGCATGACAATTTCCCCTCCCGTCAGCTGCTTCCGGGAGGGGGATGGTGCAGCCTGCGATGATTGCCGTCGGCAGGCGGCGACGGACAAGTCGGCGAGTGTCCGTAGAAACAACCCCGACAGCCTGGGGTCAGAATTGACCTTCACTGACGCGACAGGTAGGCCCGCCGTTGATCCGAAGTTTCCCGGCACCCGGAGAGACGGCGGGCCTTTGCAGAACACACCGCTCTAGGGCGGGCGGCGTTACTCTGTCTGGCTTAACAAAAAGCGAGCAATGGCATCAAGATCAGCGTCGAAGTCAGAGCCGAGCACCACGGTATTCGTCTTTGCATCGATTAGCTGATATTGGCCCGCGTTATTCAAGCCAAGCTTTTTCCGAGACTTAAGCAATTTATATCCCTGTCGCTTTGCGCGAGACCTGAGCTTCGCCTCGTTCTGAACGGACATCATTCCGTCAGGGTAGCCACAATCTCATAGGACTCGTCATTATCGTCGGTTTGCGTCCACTCGAAGGTAGCTCCGGCGATGATGAGCGCTCTAAGTACTTCTCCCAATTCGGAGTGCGTAGTCCAAACCGTTACGCGCTCCTTGTGATCGGAAGAAACGGATCTCTCATGTCGGTTGTTCATGTGAACTCCTTTGTTTGTAGGAGCTCCATAGAAGCGGAGATTACACCGCGTTAGTATTGGCGTAAATCTGGATCATGCGCGAATGGTTAAAATCACCAGCGCTGTCTTCGGTTCAGTCGGATGTGATCCCAAACGATTGACTCGTCAGCAGCAGGATAAAGGCGGCTCACTGCGGCCCAGAGCTTGTCACGGAACGGCTTGGGTACACGCGCAACGCCGAATGCGGCCCGGTAATATTTCATCTCCTCGTAGATCAACATCGCGGCGTGATACGATTGAAATGTCCGAACGTTGCGGTTGCGAAAAGCGTCTTGACGGCCAGGCTCCCTTTTGAATTCCTGCCAGGTCCCTTCAATCACCACGCCGATATTCGCGGGAGCTTCCAGCAACGGCTCTTTGTTCCAAGACCGCTCGCGTTCGTGCAGATACGCCTCAATCCGCCGATCTAGTTCCAGTCTATTATTGCGCGTTCGCATAGTGCTCATCACTTGCGGACTGAATGGTCAACCTACAAGCTCAGGACCTCTGCCTTTTTCAGCTCGTCCACGACCATTTCGAGATGATCGTCGATTGCCTTGTTGGTGATGCTGAATGTAACGCGGCTTGCGCCACGCGATGAAGCGTCGGTGCCCCAGCCCTATCTTCGCGGCGCGCAGCCTACTTGAGCGGGGTTAACCGCAGTTAAAACCTCCAATTGATTTTGCCGGCGTCTGGAGAACGGAAGTCTCTTGCAGGACGCCGCAGGAATAGCGTTCCGGTAACTAGGAATAGGCTATGCACCAACATACGAGCGACGAATTTGGCACCGGACCATAATCAGCCTATCGGCCAAGTCTTCACGGCTATCTTGGCAAGCTTACTTTGTCGTGCGTTTATCTGCTCTAGAGACCAGGCAGAAGCTTTGGCAACCTCCTTGGTGACGAGAAAATTGGATTGCTGATAGGTTTTTTTCTTGTCGGAGAAGGATGAATTTCCTGCCGCAACATTCTTGGTGGCCTGAAGAAGAACCATGTTTCCAATACGGCGCTCGCACGCTGCCGCGACTTCGGGATCAATCTTCCAAGCTTGGCTGGGCGTTTTCGGCATCACATGCTCGAGGTTGATCACGTCGGACTCGGGATTTGCAATATACTCCGGCTCATCTTCGCCACGCATTTTGCGGTCGAGAGTTCGGAGGTAATAGCGCGCCAAAAACGCTTGTGACACTCTCGCCTTCTTGAAATCTTCCTCAAAGGTCGCATCGTTCGGGATAAGGTCCTTCATCGCTGCAAGCAATTGCTTGGCTTTGGTAATTTTCCCAATTCCAATTTCGTGAGCGCGTAGCGAGTAATTGCGGTCCAGAACACCCCCTCTTCCTCCCGAAATCAAAAAGCGGACCGACCAACTGACCAGCATCTTGAGTGCTTTGACAGCTTCCTCAGGAGAAAATTTCCTCGACACGGCGAATAGAAGGGGACGGATTTGCTCGACCTTCAAATCTTGATCGATGTTCTGCACGTATGTTCTTACGACGCCCTTATACTTATTCCATTTACTGTGACCGGGGTTGAATAGCGCTACGTAGTCGGGTGCAGCTTCGTCAAGCTGGCGCAGGAAGTCTCGGGTCTTTTGGTCGCCCGAGATTTTTTTGCGGATGCTATCAGCTAGCTCTCTTTCCTTCGTAGGGCCGTGCTGCGTTATCCAAAAATGACGTATATATGTAACGAGTAGGTCGTCGCTGCCCACCGACTCTACGGCGCCTGCAATCGAGGACCATCTTGCATTGGCTTCCTCAATTTTAGTTGTCTTGCTGAAAAAATAGTTCTTCAGCAAATCTGCTTGAGAAGCCCGAAGCCCACGATCGTTAAGCGTCTCGAACATGCGATAGGTCAAAGCACTGTCGGTCACCCGCACGACTACTACCTTCGCGCTCTCATCCAGAAAAGTGACCCAACGGACAAGAATTTCCTCTGCATCCTTGGGATTGTAGGGCGCGACTATTTTTGCGATATGCTGCTGAGCGAGTTGAGATGCGCGGAGGATGCGATGATTTGACTCCCTCAAGTTCTCGTGTGGCGCGACCTGTGTCCTTTCCTCCGCGTCGAGAAGGACGTTGTTGATGAAGAATTGCTGATCATCAGCATTTAGGCCAAGACGCGGTTTGGTTTCATCCGTCTTTAAGTCGATTGTGCGTAGATAATCTTGATCGATTTGCCGCGCCTTCTTTGGCTTTCCCTCTGTCTGAAAATAATCGCGTATTGTGGCGAGTAGAATGGAGGTGGTAGCCAGACGCTGTTGACCATCAGAGACGTCCGGCACTCCCTCGCCCGTCAGGACGACCGTTCCCAGAAAATAATCGGTGTCGCCGTCTTTGATTGCGCCCGAGAGATCCGTAAAAAGGTCGAGCACATGATCTTCTTCCCACGCGTACGAACGCTGGTTGGGAGGCACAGTTAGACGCCCACTGCGTAACAGGGCACCGATACCTGTGTACTCAAAACCGATTTTGCCTCCAGCCATGCTGCCCCCTTCGCAACGATGTATTCGCCGGTACGATAGCCGATCACAGCTAGCGGTTGCGAGCGGACGTCGAAAAATACGAACAAGATTGAAGCGAGCACAACGTCGGATCGGCGATACCTAAATTCGGTACCCACGCAGGGGGAACAGAGCCGGTACAAAGCAAAACTGTTGATTTGATTGGTACAGTTGGGTGGGCTCGAACCACCGACCTCCTGTTCCACAGACAGGCGCTCTAACCAACTGAGCTACAACTGCATCCTGGCGAGCCGCGCCTTGGGACGCCCTCAGGTAAGGGCCGGTGCCGAGGGGGCTGGACGGGGCGGAAACTAGGTGCAACCGGCGTTTTTGGCAAGGCCGCAAAACCCGATATTTGCCCCTCTCCAGGGCGAGAAAATGAGATCGATCGGCTGGGCCTTGTTCACCTCTCCCCAGCGGGGAGAGGTCGTCCGAATTCTTGGCGCAGGTCGATTAACCCAAGCCGCATCGCCCGCAGCGTCGTTCCAAAGAAAACCCGGGACTTTCGGCCCGGGTTTCTCAATCACTTCAAGTCTGGTCCGCTTCAGGCGGCGGGCTTGTAGAACTTCTCGGCGCTGGCCTTGATCGGCTCGGCGGTCTCGGCGGCGACGCGCTGGCTGAGCTCGACCAGCTCCTTGGCCTGGGATTGCAAGGTCTCGAACTGCTTGCGGGTATGGCCGGTCCACAGCTCCAGCACTTCGGCCGGCGACTTGAGGCCGAACAGCTGCTGGGCAAAGTCCAGCTGGGCGCTGGTATTGGCCTTCATGAACTCGACCAGCTTGGCGGTGTACTCGCTCGCGCCCTTGCTGGCGGAGGTGAACACGGCTTCCACGGTGCCGTTGTGGGTTTCGGCGGCGTCCTTGAACTTGGCGTAGTTCTCGCGGGCCTGCGACACGCCCTTTTCGGCGAACGCACGCATCTGCTCGGGAACCTCGAACGGAATGATCGAGGCAGAAAACGGATCAGTCGCACCTGTCATGTTGTCCCTCACGCTAAATGAAAAAATGGAGTGAGCCTTCTGGCGCGCCCGCCGGCCCCAATTTGGGCCCTCGCATTCAGCGGGTACGAAGACTGGAAACGCGAAACAAATGAGATGGCTCGCCCAGCGCCCAAGACTATGGCAGCGCATCGTGTCAACATTGTGCATCGCAATGTGCCAGGAGGGTGCGTTGCGATAATTTAATCCCGCTGCGGGTGAGGTTCCCGATTGGGAAGCCGGTGGTTGAGGTAGCCGGGTGCGTTGTTGGCTAGCCAGAGAGATCCACTCTATCGTTCCCTCCCTTGGGCAGGGGCAGGGGAGTCCCACTCGGGGGCTTTCCGGAGGGCATCGGCTTGGGTGCAGCATCAACAGGTGGCACCTTTTCCTGGGCTCCCCCCTCTCTAGCCCTCCCCCACAAGGGGGGAGGGAACGGACCTTCGTCGTGGCAACGAGCGAGTCTCTTCCGTCAACCGGGATGATGAGGGTCGTCCCGCGAATCCCTTGGATGCCACGGCGCTGCGGCTTGCGGGGTCGGCTGGATTAAGGTTATCGCGGCTTTGGGCCGTGCGCGAAGGGCCGGAGCCGTGGACCTGCGCGCGGGCGCGGGCGATACTAACCCTTTCTTAAGGCTGTCATTCGCGGCAGCCTTAACGCGATGCTGACAAGCGGGACTTAAAGCCGGTCGGATGAAGAGTTCGGATTTCCAGTTGCGAGGCGTGGGCGATCCCCGGCTGGCCGTGCACGCGACCTCTCCGCTGCCCGCCTGGCTCTGGTCGATCGACGGCACGCGCGTGCTCTGGGCCAATCCGGTCGGCGCAAAACTGTTCGGCGCGGCCCATGCCACAGCCCTCGCGGAGCGGACGTTCGGCCCGGCGGACAGCCACCGCCGCCAGGTTGCCCGGCTCGCCCGCAGCCTGCCGCCGACCGGCACTGTGCGGCTCGAACGGCTGCGCGGCTTCGGCGCCCGGCTCGGCATGCTGATGACCTGCGCCTGCGCCCGCCTCGACTTCGCCGATGGCAGCCATGGCGTGCTCGTCGCCGCGATGGACCCGTCGCTGCGCAGCATGCCGCTGCTCGAGCGGCTGCTTCGTCTCGTCGACGGCGCCAAGGTGCCGATGGCCGCGTTCGCGCCTGACGGCCTGTTCGTCGGCGCCAGCGAGGCCGCCCGTTCTCTCCTCGGCTTTCGCGATCTCGGCGAAGCGGGCCTCGACCGGGCCCGCAGCGAAGCGCTGACCTGCGGCCGCGCCGCGACGCCGATCGGCATCGGCCAGATGGTGCTGCAACGGGTCGGCACGGGCGCCGATGTCGGCCTTGTCGCGCTGATCGAGCCCAGCGCCGCGCAACAGGCGTCCGCAGCGTCTGCGCCCGAAAGCGTATTGGACGCTGCTGCCGAAACCCCGGTCGAAGCGGCGCAGGACGCCGCAATGACGAACGAGCCGTCATCGCTGGATGCGGAGGCCGGGATCGCATTGTTCGACGCCTTCGCTGAGCCGATCGAAACATCCGACATAGCCGCGACGACGACGCCCGCGCCCGAACCGGCCGTGAGCGAAGCGGCCGTGGAGGCCGTGCAAGAACCGGCGCCCGAGCAGACCGCGGAGGCCGCGGCCAAAACTCCGGTTGAAAACTGCGCCCAGGCCATTGTGTCGCCGCGGCCGGCGCCGATCACTATCGGCATGGTCGAGCCGCCGCCGGGCCACGAGAAGACGCCCGCACCGCGTCAGCATCCGCTGCGCTTCCTCTGGCAGATGGATGCCGAGGGACGCTTTGTGCTTCGCTCCGACGAATTCATCCGTCTCATCGGTCCGCACACCGCCGCCGGCTTCGGCCGCCCCTGGCGCGAGATCGCCGCGGAATTTGCGCTCGATCCCGACGGGCGCATCGCAGAGGCGCTCGAGAGCCACGACACCTGGGCCGGCATCACCGTGAACTGGCCCGCCGATGGCGGCGAGCATCTGCCGGTCGAGCTCGCGGGCCTGCCGATCTACGATCGGGAGCGGAATTTCGCCGGCTTCAAAGGCTTTGGCGTCTGCCGCGATCTTGACGGCCTCAACCGGCTCGAGGCGCTCCGCCGCTTCGAGCGGCTGGCCGAAGCGCCGGCGCAGCACGGCCTGTCCGCCGAAAGCGTCGAGCCGGAGCCGGAGGCCGAGGCAGCGACGCCGCCTCCGCCGATCGCGCCGCCTGCGCCCGAGGCTGAAGCCGAACTGCCCGACCCCACACCCGACGCGAATTCACATCCAACCGATCCGGAAACGCCAGTGGAAACGCCGCCTCCGAATGTCGTGCCGTTCCGCCCGCATGGCGATGCACGCTCGCCGACGCTGACGCCGGTCGAGAACAGCGCGTTCAACGAGCTCGCCCGGCAATTATCCGAGCGGCTCGAGCGCGACCGCGAGACGATCGCCGCCGACACGTCCGAGCCGCCGGCCGCCGAGATCGCGCCCGAACCACCCGCGCCTGGGCCCGAGGCGCCGCAGGCTGCGGCCGAATGGCTGACCGAGCCGGCGCCGCCGGCACGCGGCGAGCCCGCGCGCGACCGCGCGCTGCTCGACCTGTTGCCGACCGGCATCCTGATCTATCGCCTCGACCGCCTGCTCTACGCCAACCCTGCCTTCCTCGCGCGCATGGGCTATCAAGACCTGAGCGCGCTCGAGGATGCCGGCGGGCTGGACGCGCTCTATGTCGAGCCGGGCGTGTCTGCGGCCAGCAGCACGTCGCAAGCAGGCACGCCGGTGACGATCAGCGCGGCCATCGCGAACGGCCAAGCGCCGCTTGCGACCACGGAAGCGCATCTGCACACGATCGACTGGGACGGCGAGAGCGCGCATGCGCTGATCTGCGCGCTGGCGCAGGCTGCGCCAATGGTCGCCGCGCCCGATATCGCCGAGACGATTGTCTCCGAATCCTTGCCCTTTGCGCCCGAGCTCGAGCCCACGGCCGGCGATGCCGACGCCGAGGATCTCGCCGCGATCCTGGACACCACGGCCGAGGGCATCGTGATGTTCGATGCGGAAGGCAACATCCACGCCTGCAACCGCAGCGCCGAGGCGCTGTTCGGCTATGACGGTGAAGCCCTGCTCGAGCAGAATCTGGCGACGCTGTTCGCCCCTGAGAGCCAGCAGATCGTCGCCGACTATCTCGAAAGCCTGAAGAGCCAGGACATTGCGAGCCTGCTCGACCACGGCCGCGAGGTGCTGGGCCGCGAGAAGAAGGGCGGCGTCATTCCGCTCGCGATGATCATGGGCCGCACACGGCCGGACGGCCCGAACTTCTTCGCCGTGTTCCGCGATCTCTCGCAGAGCAAGAAGGGCGAGAGCGAGCTGACGCGGGCCCGCCGTCTCGCCGACGGCGCAGCGACGGCCAAGGCCGACATGCTGGCGCGGATCAGCCACGAGATCCGCACCCCGCTCAACGCCATCATCGGCTTCGCCGAGGTGATGATCTCCGAGCGTTTCGGCGCGCTCGGCAACGAGCGCTACGGCGAATACATGAAGGACATCCGCGCCTCCGGCGAGCGCGTCATCGCGATCATCGACGATCTCTTGGAGCTGTCGCGGATCGAGACCGGCAAGCTCGACCTCAATTTCGCCAACCTCAATCTCAACGACCTCGTCGAGGCCTGCGTCGTGGTGATGCAGCCGCAGGCTAATCGCGAGCGCATCATCATCCGCACCTCGCTGGCGCATGCGCTGCCGCAGGTCACGGTGGATGCGCGCGCAATGCGGCAGATCACCGTGAACCTGATCTCGAACTCGATCCGGCTTGCGAGCGCCGGCGGCCAGGTCATCGTCTCGACCGCGCTGACCGATCGCGGCGAGATCGCGCTGCGCATCCGCGACACCGGCCATGGCCTCAGCGAACGCGAAGTCGCCGCCGCGATGGAGCCGTTCCGCACTCCGCCGCCTGGCGATGCCGCGGACAGCTCCGCGCTCAGCCTATCGCTGACCAAGGCGCTGGTCGAAGCCAACCGCGCCCAGTTCAACATCAAGAGCGCGGGCAATTCCGGCACGCTGATCGAAGTGGTGTTCGCGCCGGCGCTGGCGAAGGCGTGAGTGGGCATTCTGCGGAGGGTCGGTTCCAACGGACCGGCCCTCCTTCACGCCGCTCTCAGCGCTTGGCCGGCGGGCCGCTCTTGTTGCCCGGCAAGCCCTTGATGTTCGAGGTATCCTGCTGCTGGACGGTCGGGTTTTGCGAATTTGAGCCAACCGTTCCGGTGCGAGCGGGAGGACCGTTCTTGTTGCCGGGAGCCCCAGCGATACCCGTCCCCGAGTTCTGCGCGCTGGGCGCGGTAGCGACACCGCTGCTGCTGTCCGTGCGCGTGTGATCTCCCGGCGCGGTCGCGGCCGAGCCCGGCTTGTCCTGCTCTCCAACGTAGCCCGAGGCGCCGGAATTCTGCGTCTTGAGGCCTTTGTCCGCCTCGCTCTGCACGTTCTGGTTAGGTGTTGCCTGCTGCGCGATTGCCGGCCCCGCCATCAGCGGGGCCGCGATAAGGATGACTGCCATTGTCGTTCGCATGAGCGTTTCTCCTCCGCTTGCCCCTTCGCGCGTAAACGCCCGACACCGTGAAGATTTCCAAACCAGCCGGAATAAAGCCTTCGGTTGCAGGAACCAGGTCTGCCATGCTGTCGCTCAAACGAAAGGGCACGGCGCTTGTCGCGCCGTGCCCTACACAATGCTTGCGTTGGTCTCAGTGATAGATCTCGAAGTCTCAGTGATAGATCTCGAACAGGCCGGCGCCGCCCTGGCCGCCGCCGATGCACATCGTCACCACGCCCCACTTGGCCTTGCGGCGTGCCCCTTCCTGGAGCAGATGGCCGGTGAGCCGCGCGCCGGTCATGCCGAAGGGATGCCCGATCGCGATCGAGCCGCCGTTGACGTTGTACTTGGCGGGATCGATGCCGAGCTTGTCGCGGCAATACAGGCACTGGCTGGCGAAGGCCTCGTTGAGCTCCCATAGATCGATGTCGTCGATCTTGAGCCCGGTGCGCTTCAAGAGCTTCGGAATCGCGAACACGGGGCCGATGCCCATCTCGTCGGGCTCGCAGCCCGCGGTCGCCCAGGCGACGAAGCGTCCGAGCGGCTTGAGGCCGCGCTTCTCGGCGTCCTTGGCTTCCATCAGCACCACGGCGGCGGCGCCATCGGAGAGCTGGCTGGCATTGCCGGCGGTGACGTATTTGCCGGGGCCCTTCACCGGCTCGAGCTTGGCAAGGCCCTCCATCGTGGTGTCGGGCCGGTTGCACTCGTCGCGATCGACGACGTAATCGACGATCGACTCCGCCTTGGTCTGCTTGTCGACGACCTTCATCTTGGTCTTCATCGGGACGATCTCGTCCTTGAACTTGCCGGCCTGCTGCGCCGCGGCCATGCGGCGCTGCGATTCCAGCGAGAACTCGTCCTGATATTCGCGGCTGAGCTTGTAGCGTTCCGCGACGATGTCGGCGGTATCGATCATCGCCATGAAGATGTCAGGGGCGACCTTGAGCAATTCCGGATCGATCGATTCCTTCGGCGAGCCGCCGCCCGGAATCGAGATGCTCTCAACGCCGCCGGCAACGATGCAGTCGGCACCGTCGGAGCGGATCGAGTTGGCAGCCATCGCGATGGTCTGAAGCCCCGAGGAGCAGAAGCGGTTCACCGACACGCCGGCGGTGGACTTCGGCAGGCCGGCGAGCAGCGCGGCCTGACGGCCGATGTTCGGCGCGCCATGAGCGCAATTGCCGAGATAGCAGTCCTCGACATAGTCCTTTTCGACGCCGGCGCGCTTCACCGCGTGCTGGATGGCGTGGGCGGCGAGCGACATCGGCGGCGTGATGTTGAACCCGCCGCGGCCGGACTTGGCCAGGCCGGTGCGCGCATAGGAAACGATGACGGCTTCACGCATGTGTTTCTCCCTTGTCGAACGATTTTGAACGGAGCGTCCTTACCGCCATTGGTACACAAAGTTTGGCCGAGGCGGGAGAAATAAAAACGCCGCCTCCGGTGACGGAGGCGGCGTTGTTCCGCGGGTCGGAATATGTCGGCGGCGCGACGAAGGATCAGACTCATCAGACTCAAATGGCTGGTGTGAGTCACCTCTCCCCAGCGGGGCTATGGGATTCCCGGTTTTATGCTTTGGATTGCAAGCAGATAACCTTCGAGGATTGCGGCGAGGCGGTCCCAGCCGTCTCGCATTGTCTTTGGGCCT
>NZ_JADPJR010000151.1:0-11186 GCF_023073535.1 Bradyrhizobium sp. 179
CCGCATCCGACCCCCTCCATGCTCTGGGAGTCGTCTTCAGAATCTCTCTTGCTCTCCAATGCAATAGGCCAGAGAAATCCATATGCGATTCCCCTGCGCCTGCGGGGGAGGGCTGGGGAGAGGGTGCCTCGGCTGGCAAGACTCCCCAAGAGGAGAAAACCCTCACCCGGCGCTGCGCGCCGACCTCTCCCGCAAGCGGGCGAGGTGCACCGTCTCCGCGGTCGCACCGGCTTCACTAACCGTCATTCGGTAACACCATGTCACCCCGTCTGAAGCTGCGAGATATCGCATTGTTCGAACGTCCCGTGCATTTCGCGCGGCCGTTCCGCTTTGGCGCGATGACCATCAGCGCGACGCCGCAGCTGTTCGTGCGGGTCGAGATCGAGGTCGAGGGCAGGGGAAGCGCGGTCGGCGCCAGCGCCGAGCTGCTGGTGCCGAAATGGTTCGACAAGCGGCCGGAGCTGTCGCCGGCGCAGACGGTCGATGGTTTGCGACGCTCGCTGGAGATTGCGCGCGGACTTTATCTGGCGCGGACTGGATATTTGACGGCGTTCGATCTGCATGCCTCGTGCATCGGCGCCCAGGTCGCGACCTGCGCGAAGAAGAACATTCCGGCGCTTGCCGCGGCCTATGGTCCAGCGGAAATCGACAAGGCGATCCTCGATGCCCTGCTCCGCGCCGCCGAGACCAGCTTCTTCGATGGGATGGCCGCTAATATCGCCGGCATCGATGCGCGGCTGTCGCCTGACCTGAGCGAAAGGGACATCAGAACGTTTCTCTCGAGCCGGAAACGGCTGGAGCGTGTTGCCATCAGGCACACCGTCGGCCTTGATGATGCCGTTGAAGGTGACGGCGGAGTTGCCGATCCACGCGAGAACGCCGGTGCTCGCTATTTCAAGCTCAAGCTGTCGGGCGATCCCGCCGCCGATGCGGTGCGGCTGGCGCGGATCGGCAAGGAGCTTGATACGATCGGACATGATTACAAGGTGTCGCTCGACGCCAACGAGCAATACGCCGATCTCGCCGCGTTGCAGGCGCTGATGGATCGCCTCGATCACGATCCCGCGTTGCGGCCGATCGCCTCGCGCCTGCTCTATGTCGAGCAGCCGATGCCGCGCGACATCACGAGGCAATCGCCACTGGGCTCGCTTGCCGCGCGCGGTTTCATCATCGACGAAGCCGACGATAGCTACGATGCGTTCCCCGCAGCGCGGGCCCTCGGCTATCGCGGTATCTCCTCAAAATCCTGCAAGGGTCTCTACAAGGCCATCGTCAACGCCACGCGCGCGGCGAAATGGAGCGCGGAAGGCGAGGCGTTCTTCGTCACGGCCGAGGATTTGACCTGCCAAGCCGGCCTTGCCGTGCAGCAGGACCTCGCGCTCGGTGCCCTGATCGGCGTCACCCATGCCGAACGCAACGGCCATCACTATGTCGACGGCTTCGGCGACACGCCCGCCGCTGAAGCTGCAGCTTTCGCGGCGGCGCATCCCGATCTCTATGCCGATGCCGGGCAGGGCATCCGTCTCTCCATTCACGACGGCGATCTCCTGACGGGATCGCTTCATGCTGCGGGCTTCGCCACCTCGGTCCATCCGGACTGGTCGGCGCTTCGCCCGCTCGAACAGCCAAAATCACTTCAGGAGCAATTGGCATGACTACCCAACGCCTCGGCCTCATCATGAACGGCGTCACCGGCCGCATGGGGCTCAACCAGCATCTGATCCGCTCGATCGTCGCGATCCGCGACCAGGGCGGCGTCCGCTTGAAGAACGGCGATCGCGTGATGCCCGACCCGATCCTGGTCGGCCGCAGCGCCGAGAAGGTCGAGGCCCTGGCCAAGCGCTACAACATCACGCGCTGGACCACTGACCTCGACGCCGCGCTCGCCGACAAGAACGACACCATGTTCTTCGACGCCGCGACCACGCAGGCCCGACCCGGCCTTCTGACCCAGGCCATCAATGCCGGCAAGCATGTCTATTGCGAGAAGCCGATTGCGACGAATTTCGAGGAGGCCGTCGAGGTCGTGAAACTCGCTCACGCAAAGGGCGTCAAGCACGGCACGGTGCAGGACAAGCTGTTCCTGCCCGGCCTGAAGAAGATCGCCTTCCTGCGCGACTCCGGATTCTTCGGCCGCATCCTCTCGGTGCGCGGCGAGTTCGGCTATTGGGTGTTTGAAGGCGGTTGGCAGGAGGCGCAGCGGCCGTCCTGGAACTACCGCGACGAGGACGGCGGTGGCATCATCTTGGACATGGTCTGCCACTGGCGCTACGTGCTCGATAATCTCTTCGGCGAGGTCGAGAGCGTGAGCTGCATTGGCAACACAGACATTCCCGAGCGCTACGACGAGCAGGGCAAGAAATACAAGGCGACCGCGGACGACTCGGCGTACGCGACGTTCCAGCTCAAGGGCGGCGTCATCGCCCACATCAATATGTCCTGGGTGACGCGGGTCTATCGCGACGACCTCGTCACTTTCCAGGTCGACGGCACGCTCGGCTCCGCGGTCGCAGGGCTCACCGATTGCGTGATTCAGGCCCGGCAGGCGACGCCCCGTCCGGTGTGGAATCCCGATGAGAAGCGGCTGCACGATTTCTACGGCGACTGGCAGAAGATGCCCGACAACGTCTCCTACGATAACGGCTTCAAGGAGCAATGGGAGATGTTCATCCGCCACGTCTACGAGGATGCGCCCTACAAGTTCACGCTGCTCGAAGGCGCCAAGGGCGTGCAGCTCGCCGAGTGCGCGTTGAAGAGCTGGAAGGAGCGGCGCTGGATCGACGTCGCCCCGATCAAGGCCTGAAGCCGAGTCCTAGTGTCAGTTGAGCCGTCATTGCGAGGAGCGAAGCGACGAAGCAATTCCAGACTTTCTTTGCGGAGACGCTCTGGATTGCTTCGCTTCGCTCGCAATGACGGGGAGAGGTCAAAAATTATGAACAAGCCAGTCCAGCCCAAGCCTGCTCCTTCAATGTCGTCATTGTCGCTCAAGCTGCCGAAGGCCGATCGTTCGATCGAGACCTATCGGCTCGCGGCCTCGCGCCCGTTTCCCGCAAAGCTCGAGGGCCCGCTGAACCGCATCGCCTTCTCGGCCGTGCACACGGTCGCCGATCCCTTCGCCGACAACGATCCCTGGCTTTCGGTCGCTGTCGACTGGGACAAGACCATCGCCTTCCGCGAGCACGTCTGGGACCTCGGTCTCGGCGTTGCCGAGGCGATGGACACCGCGCAGCGCGGCATGGGGCTGGACTGGCCGACCTCGCTGGAGCTGATCACGCGCTCGGTCGCTGCCGCGAAGCGTCGCAACGCGCTGGTGTTCTCCGGCGCGGGCACCGATCATCTCGCGATCGAGGATGCCAGGAACCTCGACGACGTGATCCGCGCCTATGAGGAGCAGATCTCGGCGGTCGAGAAGGTCGGCGGCCGCATCATCCTGATGGCGTCGCGGGCGCTTTCCAAGTTCGGCCGCAATGCCGATGATTACGCCAAGGTCTACGATCGCGTGCTCTCGCAGGTCCGTGAGCCCGTGATCATCCACTGGCTGGGCGATATGTTCGATCCGGCGCTGACGGGCTATTGGGGCACCAAGGATCTCGACAAGGCGATGGATATTGCGGTCGCCATCATCAACGCCAACGCTGCCAAGGTCGACGGCGTCAAGGTCTCGCTGCTCGACAAGCAGCGTGAAATCGATATGCGCCGTCGCCTCGACAAGCGCATCAAGATGTATACTGGCGACGATTTCAACTATGCGGAGCTGATCGCCGGGGACAGCGAAGGCTTTTCGCATGCGCTGCTTGGCATCTTCGACGCCATCGCGCCGGCAGCATCCTACGCACTGTCGCGGCTGGCGGCCGGCGATGAAGCCGGCTTCCACGACGTGCTGGGACCGACCGTTCCCTTGTCGCGCCACATCTTCAAAGCGCCGACGCGCTTCTACAAGACCGGCGTGGTGTTCATGGCTTATCTCAACGGCCACCAGGACCACTTCACCATGGTGGGCGGCCAGGAGAGCGCGCGCTCGATGCTGCATCTGGCCGAGCTGTTTCGCCTTGCCGATCAGGCTGGCCTGCTCGCCAATCCGGAACTCGCGACACAGCGGATGAAGACTGTGCTGGCCTCGCACGGACTTGAACCCTGATGCGCGATTTCTCGTCCGACCATCGCTGGCTGTCGCTGAACACGGCGACGGTCCGCAAGCAGGGTGACCTCGTCGAGATCATCGATGCCTGTGCGAAGCAGGGCATCCGCGCCATCGATCCCTGGCGCGACCAGGTTGCTTCTGTCGGGCTCGACCGCGCGGTACGCGCCGTGCGCGACGCCGGCCTCGATCTCTCAGGTTATTGCCGTGGCGGCATGTTCACCTCGGATTCTTCGCGGCGGGGCGAAGTGCGCGACGACAACCGGCGCTGTGTGGACGAGGCGAAGGCGCTCGGCGCGCCCTGCATCGTGCTCGTGGTCGGCGGCCTGCCGCAATATTCGCGGCCGGGCAGCGAGGCCTCGAAGGACATCGCGGCAGCGCGCGGCCAGGTCGAGGAAGCGCTGGCCGAGATGCTCGATTACGCCAAGCAGGCAGGCCTGCCATTGGCGATCGAGCCATTGCACCCGGCCTATGCAGCCGACCGCGCCTGCGTGAACACCACAAAACAGGCGCTCGACATCTGCGACCGGCTCGACCCCGGCCGCAGCGGCATGCTCGGCGTTGCGCTCGACGTCTATCACATCTGGTGGGATCCGGAGCTGATGGGCCAGATCGCGCGCGCCGGCCAAGATCGCCTGCTCGCCTTCCACGTCTGCGATTGGATGGTGCCGACCAAGGACATCCTCAACGACCGCGGCATGATGGGCGACGGCGTGATTGACATCAAATCGGTGCGTCAAGCGGTCGAAGCGCAGGGCTTTGCCGGCTATTCGGAGATCGAAATCTTCTCCAATGACTGGTGGGCCAAACCGATGGACGAGGTGCTGCGCACCTGCATCGCGCGGCACAAGACGGTGGTGTAGGTCACGCGCGCGCTGCCCTTACGGTCCTGCAACCTGTTGCAGCGTGTTGAAGCGCGCCTTCTGCTCGCTGCTCAGCGTCGCGTAGAACTCGTCCAGTGCGGGTTGCACCAGCTTGGCGGCGGCGAGCATGGCTTGGAGACGATCCCCCATGGCTTCCAGGCGTCCGACGGGTGTCAACGGCACACTGTCCGGGCAGACGGCTTGCAGTGCTGCGACTGCCTGCTTCGTCGCGTCGTCCAAGCGCTCGAGCGCATCCTTCTGCTTGCCGGCCGGGCGGACAACGGCGTCGATGCGTTCGATCGGCAACTGGGTCAGGCCGGACTTCGGATCGCCGCAACCCTCGCTACTCGCTTCCTGCTGCTGTGACGAGCGGTCGCCGACAGGGGGCCCAAGCGCGTTGAAGCGCGCTTGCTGTTCGTCGCTGAGCGAGTTGTAGAATTTCTCCAGTGCCGGTCGCACGATCTTGACCGCTTCCAGCGTCGCGCTGATGCGATTCATCATCGCGCGCAGGCGGCCAGGCGGCGTCAATGCATAAGTCTCCGCGCAGGAATCCTTGAACACGGCGGCCGCGTTGGCCGCCGCGGTCTTCAACTCGTCGAGCAGCGCGCGTTGCTCCGGCGTCGGCTGCACTGCTTTCGCGATATCGGCAAGCGGCCAAGCCGTCACGCCCTTGTCTGGTGTGCCGCACAATTGCTGTAGCGTCTGCGGGCTCACGCTGGCGCGCGGGCGCGCCCGGCGGCCGCCGCCGGCGTGCGGATAGTCATACGGATTGGTGCTGGCATAGGCGGAATAGGGGCCGTCACCGCCCCAGAACACGGTGTCGACGAAATCGTCATACGCGTACGCCCAATAGCCGGGCTCATAAGCATAGGACCAGAACGTGTAGTTGAAAATGTCGGAATAGGCGTATGGCCAGAACACCGGCCCAAGCCACGCCACGAACGCCGCGGGATGGCGGTGACGCCAAGCCTGCCGGGGAGCCCAGCCGCTCTGGCGGGTGAGGAGGGCCGCTTGGGTCTGCGGATTGGCCTGCTCACGGAAGCGCGCGGCAAACCGCCCGCGCTCAGCAGCCTGCGCGGCGGCCGTGGTGGCCGGGGCGCGCGCGGCCGGAGCCTGGAGGCCAAGCCGCTGCTGGCGCGCCAGGTCGCTCTGCTGCGCGCGCTGCTCGCGATCAAGCAAGCGGTTCTGCGTCTGGAGCATCCGTTGCTGCAGGCGTTGCGCCCGCACGCTTTCCGGCTTTTGCGACTGCAATTGCTGCACACGCTGCTGGAGTCGTTCGATACGGGTCTGACGCTCCGTCGTCTGGCGCGACAGCATCTCGCGCTGCCGCTGCTGCACCATCTGCTCACGCTGCTGGACTTGCTGCTGGCGCTGTTGCGCGCGCTGTTCAATCTGATCCCGCCGCGACAGCCGCTCGCTCGCGGCCGGCGGTCCGCTGGGGCGCGATGGGGCCGCGATGTGCGGCATCGGCCGAGGCGCCATGGCCGGATGTTGCCGTGCTGCCGGCGACCGATGGAATTCAGGCCGCGGTGTCGCCACGTGCGGGGCTGCCCGCGGCGGTGCAGCGAAATGTGGGGACGGGCGCGGTGGCGGTGAGGCAATACGCGGCGCCGGATGTGGCGCCATGGCTGGTCGCTGCGGCATGGCCGGCCGCTGCATGGCCGGGGGATGATGGAAAGCCGGCGCTGCGGGGCGTGCCATGGCTGGCGGCGCCGCCGGATGGGCCGTGGCCGGTGGTGCTGCTGGCCGAGCCGCCGGTGCTGCGGCCGGACCGGGTGGTCCGCCCCTTCCGTGTCCGAGTCCTTGGGCGAAAGCGCCGGCGCTCGTCGCCAGCACCGAGACACCAACTAAAAAAGCCGTAAGGCAAACGCAACGCGGAAGCATGGTTCTAGCTCCCAGCTCGTCATCGCCCACGACGTTCAACGCACAGGTGGCCGGATCGTTCGTTCTTGGCCGCGGCCGGCCTTGCGATCTTCCGACGCAGGCAGCCTCAAGAGAAATCCTGGGTCAAGGTGGTGGCGAGCCGCTCCAGCGCCCAGTCGACCTGGTCGCTGGTGATCACCAGCGGCGGGGCGATGCGGATCGTGTATTCATGCGTATCCTTGGCGAGGATGCCCTTGCCCTGGAGCGCCTCACAATAGCGGCGTGCGCCCCCGGCCTCGGGATGCAGCTCGACCGCCAGCATCAAGCCGCGTCCGCGCACCTCGCGGATCATGTTGGCACGGATGCCCTTCAAGCCTTCGAGGAAGCGCGCGCCCTGCCTGGCCGCGTTCTCGATCATGCCTTCCTCGACCAGCACGCGCATCGCCGCGCGCGCCACCGCGCAGGCAAGCGGATTGCCGCCAAAGGTCGAACCATGCTGCCCGGGTCTCAATGTCCCGAGCACGTCGTTGTTCGAGAGCACGGCCGACACGGGATAGAAGCCACCGGACAGGGCCTTGCCGAGCAGCGTCACGTCCGCCTCGATTCCCTCGTGCTGTTCGGCGAGCAGCTTGCCGGTACGGCCGAGCCCGGTCTGGATCTCGTCGAGCACCAGCATCACGTTGTTGGCGGTGCAGAGCTGGCGCACCTTCGTGAAATAGCCGGCTGGAGGAATGACGACACCGGCTTCGCCCTGGATCGGCTCGACCAGAAAGGCGACGGTGTTGGGCGTGATTGCGTCTTCCAGCGCCGCGGCATCGCCGAACGGGATGATCCTGAAGCCAGGCGCGAACGGACCGAAATGTGTGCGTGTCTCGGGATCGGTGGAAAACCCGACGATGCCCAGCGTGCGTCCATGGAAATTGTTGGCGCAGACGATGATCTCGGCCTGGCCGTCCGGCACGCCCTTCACCTCATAGCCCCATTTGCGGACCGACTTGATCGCGCTTTCGACCGCCTCGGCGCCGCTGTTCATCGGCAGCACCTTGTGCGAGCCGGTGAGCGCCGCGATTTCCTCGTAGAACAAGGCGAGCTGGTCGTTGTGAAAGGCGCGCGAGGTCAGCGTCAGCCTGTGCGCCTGTTCGACCAGCGCTGCCAGGATCTTGGGGTGGCAGTGGCCCTGGCTGACCGCCGAATAGGCCGAGAGGCAATCGAGATAACGGTTGCCTTCGGTATCCCACACCCAGACACCTTCGCCGCGGGACAGGACGACCCCGATCGGCTCGTAATTGTGGGCCCCAAAGCGTGCTTCTGTTGCGATGAAATCAATGACCGACGAGCTCATGTGTCGTCACTCCATGGCCGCGCACGGCGGCGTCAACCGACTGCACCGCCGGCGGCCCTCAACTTGATCTGGGTATCAACTTGTCGCCTCGGAAGCCTGCATGCGTCCGATGGCGTAGCCCCCACCCGATTTGCCTGAAATGTCAGAGGGTTCTCTACTGTGCATGGGGTTGTTTTCGTCATTTTTGTTTGGAGGCTTCATCCGATCGCGCAGGGCACGCTCAAAAAGCCGCGAAACCGGACCCGCCCGCCCCGCACCGGCTGCCCGGCCACGGCATAGTTTGGGAAGCGCGCCAGGAAGCGCGAGATCGCGATCGCGCCTTCCAGCCGCGCCAGGGCCATGCCCGCGCATTGATGCGCGCCGGTGGCGAAGGCGAGGTGCCGGTTCGGCGTGCGCGCGATGTCGAAGCGTTCGGGCTCCGGAAACTGTGCGGGGTCGCGGTTGGCCGCGCCAATGCACAGCGTGACCGAGGTGCCGGCGTCGAGCATGACGCCGCCGAGCTCGACCTTTTCCGTGGTCATCCGATTGCCGAGCTGGTTGGAGCTCTCGTAGCGCAGCATCTCCTCGACGGCGGTCTTGATCATGTCGGGGTTGTCGATCAAGCGCTGCTTCTGGTCCGGATTGCGGTGCAGCGCGACGAGGCCGTTGCCGATCAGGTTGGTGGTCGTCTCGTGGCCGGCATTGAGCAGGAAGATGCAATTGTGCAGCAGCTCCTTCTCGGTCAGCCGCTCGCCGTTCTCCTCGCTCCCTTCTCCTTGGATCAGGCGCGTCAGCACGTCGCGCTCGGGATTGCCGGGCTTTCGGCGCCGGCGCGCGACCAGCGTCTCGAGATAGGCGAGGAAGTCCTGCACCGCTCTGTTGCCGCGCGCGGCCGCTTCGGGCGACACCACCGGTTCGAGTGCGCCCAGGATCGCCAGAGACCACTCGCGCAGCGGCGCGCGTTCCTCGTGGGGCACGTCGAGCAGATTGCCGATCACCTCGATCGGAATGGAGGCGGCAAAGTCCTCGATCAGCTCGCAAGCCCCCTTGGCGGCGATGGCGTCGAGCAGGCCGTCGACCAGCTTGATGAGGTCGCCCTCCATGCCGGCGATGGCGCGAGGCGACAGTGCTCCCATGATCAGGCGGCGCACGCGGGTATGGGACGGCGGATCGTTGAAGACGAGGCTCGTGGTGTGATGCTCGTAGAGCAGGCTGTCGCCGTATTTCGGCGCGAACTCGCGCTTCTTGTCCGAGCTGAACGATTTGGTGTTCTTGTAGGTGGTGACGAGATCGTCATAGCGGGTCAGGAAGACGGTGCCGTTCGGCAGGCGTTTGACCGGTTCGTTCTCCCGCAGTGCACGATAGGTCGGATAGGGGTTGTCGTAGAACTCGGGCGTCAGCTTCTCGAGATCGAAGCTTGCCGCCAGCTCCTTCGCATCTGCGTTCATTCCGTTATACTCGCCGGTTAAAGCCGATATGCCGTTTTTGTTGTTCTGGCCGACGCGCGCATGCGTCTACAGTCGCGCCGTCTTTGCTAGCTGACCGGACAGGAAAATGCACGCGCGCGCTGACGCTCCCGACACGGCCCCGAGTGTTCTCTGGCCGGACGATATTTTCGCGACATTGCAGCGCTTCGACGTCCGGCAGGTGCCGTACGTGCCCGATGCCGGTCACTCGAAGCTGATCCAGCGCGTGCTGGCCTCCTCCACGATGCGCGGCATACCGCTGACGACGGAGGAGGAGGGCGTGGCACTTCTCGCCGGCGCCTGGGCGGGCGGACAGCGCGGCGTGTTGCTGATGCAGTCGAGCGGCGTCGGCAATTGCATCAACATGCTGTCGCTGATCCCGATCCTGCGCTTTCCGTTCCTCACGCTCGTGACCATGCGCGGCGAGTGGGGCGAGTTCAACCCGTGGCAGGTGCCGATGGGGTCGACCACGCAGGGCGTATTCGAGCTTTCCGGCGTCAAGGTGCTGCGTGCCTCGAACCCGGCCGAGGTGCCGGCCGTGCTGGAGGCGGCCGCAGCGCAGGCCTACAACGCACTCACTCCCACCGCCGTCCTTCTGTCGCAGCGCCTGATCGGCGCCAAGGTTTTCACCAAATGAGCAAGGCCAATCTCCTCGACCGCCGCCAAGTGGTGTCCACACTGCTCGCGGAGCGCAAGGATGTGGTTGCGATTGGCGGCTTAGGTGCCTCCACCAACGACATGTGCGCGGCCGGCGACCACGCACGCAACTTCTATCTCTGGGGTGGCATGGGCGGAGCTGCGATGATCGGGCTCGGGCTCGCGCTGGCGCAGCCAAAGCTGCCGGTGCTGGTCATCACGGGCGACGGCGAGATGCTGATGGGCATGGGCAGTTTGGCCACCATCGGGCTGCAGAAGCCGGCCAATCTCTCCATCGTCGTGCTCGACAATGAGGCCTATGGCGAGACTGGCGGCCAGACCAGCCACACCTCCGCGGCTGCCGACCTCGTCGGCGTCGCTCGGGCCTGCGGCATCGAGGACAGCCGGGCCGTCACGACCATGGCCGAGGTCGAGGCCTTGGCCAAAGTCGTCCACGACGTTTCCGCGGGGCCACGCTTTGCCAATGTGAAGATCGACAGCGCCAGCGTTGAGCGGATCTTGCCGACCCGGGACGGGACCTACATCGTCAACCGGCTCCGGGGCGACCTGGGCTTCCGGCCGATTTAGGGCCGGCCTTGCCGATGTCGTCGTCCTGCTCGTGCGCCGTGTGCGCGAGCCAGTTTCGACCCAATCTAGAGGTTGCGATGCAGCATAGTGCTTGACTTTTGCGTGGGTGAGTGCTTACTCACTAGCATGAGCTCATTGCGTATGACGAGCGACCTGAGGCGTCAATTGATCCTCGGTGCCGCGAAACGTTGCTTTGCCCGACACGGCTATAACGGCACCACGACCAAGAGCGTGGCGGCCGCCGCTGCTATTTCCGAGGCGCTGCTGTTCAAGCATTTCCCCTCCAAGGCGGCGCTCTACGCCGAGATCCT
>NZ_JADPJR010000021.1:0-11018 GCF_023073535.1 Bradyrhizobium sp. 179
TCAAGAACTTCCAACCGGCTCACCGACCCCGCCGACGGGCCGTCTAAATGGACGTCCTTTTTGCTGTCCAATCCCATCTCAAACCTCCGTCCAACCCGGGGGCTTCTTCGCACAGCTATCCCGATCCCGAACCAAGGGCTCTGGCTAAGCGCTTACTGTTGTTCAACACGAGAGATGCGGCAGCGGCAAACGGGCCGTCATCTCGCTCTTTGACTTCGACCGCGGGCTCCGAAAGACACGGACCTGTGTGTTTTCGCAGCGATCAAACGTGCGCACTGGCGTTAGACCAAAAGGTCAAGAGCCACTCGCCGCGATTCCGATCAGCACAGCCGCTTTCACGAGCGCGCGATCTCGCTGGGTTTGGCGGCGATCGTCTCGGCCGAAAATGACTGCATAACCTCTCATCCACAGCCCCGGCTGGTTGACGGGGCGTATGTGGAGAACTCTAGGATTACGGCGCTCGACCTGATTCAGAAGCTTAACACCATCAAGGGCACGTTCGACGCGCCGAACTTCGGGATTTACCTGCTGTCCCTCGTCAGCGGGCCTTTCGGTGAGCATGGTTCATTCATGCTCGGTGAGCTCATGAGACGGTACGCGCGCTCTTGAGCACGCGAGGGCCTGAACTTATGTCGCGCTCGATCATGCAACTCCGCGTCGATCGCCGGCGCTGAAGTAACTCCCGGTGTTCAGCGCTTTACAACGTTCGGCCGGACGGACATCACAGCCTTGTTTTGTAGCCTTCCACTCGGTTGGATATTGTCCCAGAAAACCAGGATATCGTCTCATTGAGCAGCGGCCGCTTTTTGGGCTACGTGCCGAGGGACGACTTCGACCAGTCCCGCGAAAGGCCGAGCAATGCAGATTAGGTGACGTTGTTCCGTCTTCTTCTGAATTGATCAGTCGCGACCTCATTTGCAACGGTTAAGGATGCCACACTCGCACGGGCTGCCTACGCCAACGAGCTAGAGAAGAGATATCAACCAGCTCCAAGGTTCAAGCCGCAGCATTGCTTGTTCTTATGCAGCGGTGCTGCAAGAGCGGGTTAAGAGGAATATCAGGGAAAAGTCGCCGCCTACAAGCAGCAGCCGAGTGAATCGAGGAAAGATATCGCCGGTCCACCGACACGTTCTGCCACATCGCAAGAGCTATAAGACCAGCTGCCATGCCGAGCAGGTCAAAGCCTTGTTGCGAATGGGATCGCGTCGAAGGAAAAAGATCCCGGTATCCTGGCCTACATTCTGGGATTCGTCTCCTAGGAGAGCGCTGATTTTAGCAGTGAGAACTTCCCCTGCAGCGCGGCTTCACAATGCCCACACAACAGAGCGCATCGACAAGAATAACGCAAGTGTTGTGGCCGCAAACAAGCCCACGATCGACGTGAACTCTTTTCTTGATCATCCGAAGGCACTAGCCAACAGGCCCGAGAACGCTGAAGGGGCTGGAAAGGGGGGAAGCGTGAGCTTCGGCAGGCCAAACAAATCCCGCGCGCAGCGAGCGCTGTTTTGCGATGGCGGAGCTCACCCGCAGGTCCAAGCCCATGATCGCCTTCATCGACAATCAACGTGGGTGCATGGGGCGAGCTGATCTGCAAGTCTCCCGAGCGTCCCCTCGGCCTACCACGCCCATTTGGCCAAGCGGCAAAGCGGATTAAGCCTGAAATAGCTCACCAGTTTCGGCGGGCTATTGAACCGGCCGCACGACCTGCTATCGCGGGACAAAAATAGTGGGCGTTCACACCATGCACTGGCGGTGCCCCGCTCGGCAGGGCATTTGCAGAGCGCACTATGTCCGGTTCCAGACCCATATGGTCGAGACTCGACATTCCCCCGCGCAATCATTCCAGCGGCTGGCCGAAAGGCGAAATGTCCCCTCTTTGTCTCTCTCGTTAAGCGCGATCGCGCACGGTGTCGTGGCACACCGATTGCTGAGAGACCGCGGGGCTTGTCATTGCTACTGGCGGAGGAACATCCAAATGATCACAAAGACCAAACCGTTGGGTGCGGTTCCGATTGAAGCTGTGTCACTCCTGCCTTTGTCGAATGATGACACGGCAGGTCGTTCGTCTATGCTGTACGGCGGCGGCACGCCCTTGCAGAGCTGCTCCCAGAGCCACAAGCGCAGACGGGACATTAAATCATCTGTTCTCATGCTACTCTCCGCCCAGTCAATGGGCTTGGCGCTCGTTATGCTGCTCTGTCACACCAATTTCCGGTTGAAGGTGTTTCTAATTCTGGGGCTGATGTCAGCCCGAGGCATTGACCTTTCAAGTCGCAGCTCATGCAACTGGCCGCGAAGCTCGAAGAGGCCATTCCCGCAAAAACCTAGTGAGGCGCTCAGATACCACGCCACGTTCTTCACGGAGAGCGCGTCGGCCTGTTTGCTTGCCATTTTGCTGGAGGAAGTGTGATGGAGGAGAGGCCGGCTTCTTCGGCAGACGCGGGGTTTAAGGCGCGTACCTCGCAGCTTTGGTTAGGCGCATCGCGCAATGCCATCCGCCGGTTGGTCCGCTGTCTACTCGCCGAGCGTCTTCTTGACCCCGACGCATTAATGTGGGCTCGGGAAAGCAACGAAGCATGGCTCCCCCTTTGGCGATCACGCGAGGTCCTGCATTTTGCGGATTTGCACCGTGCGCCTGCCGGAACGTTTCAAAATCGAGGTTCAATCGAAGTAATTGACGAGACCGGCGCTCGCTACCGGATCGACAATCCTTCCGATCTCATCGGACAGATCGCGCCCGCTTTGGCACTCACGCCTGCAGCGGACGACGTTCAGCGTCTAATCCGTGACGTCGAGGACAGCATGCGTAACGACGCCCTCGCACGTAGTTACCGGGAACACTGGAGCGCAGAGCTTGGAGCTAAAATAGCTGAAGCAGGAGCCCGGGATTTCCTAGAGTATCTCCAGATTCTGCCGTCGCACCTGTGGGCAATTGCTCTCGATCAGTGGGGGGCGCTGGAGGGTCACCCCTTCTACCCGACATGGAAGGCCAAATCCGGCTTGCCGCCCCAGGACGTCGCTGCCTTGTCGCCTGAGTTCGGTGCTCGCGTGCGCGTCCGAATTGCCGCCTTACGGAAAGAATGGTCCTATGTGGAGAAAATGCCGCATGTCGGCAGCTATTCAGAATGGTTCTCACAAAACTTCCCGGAGCTCTGGTGCGAATGGGCCGAAAGCTTGAGCAAACGTGGAAAGTCCGCTGAGGACTGGCTGCCCCTGCCTGTCCATATCTGGCACCTAGACAACTGTCTGCGACGTGAATTCGCGTCCGAGATAACTTCCGGAGTTTTCGACCCGAACGGCCCGGAGATCGTAACGCTGCCGTCAATGTCGTTCCGCACAATGCTGCCGGACACTCAGGAGCCGAGACCGTTTATCAAATTGCCGGTGGCGATTTGGATGACCAGCGAGCAGCGCATTCTGCAGGCCAAGTCAATTTACATGGGACCGCGTCTCAGCACTCTGATTTCTGAAATTCTATCAAATGAGCGGCGCCTCTCGGACGGGTTGGAGATCTTCACAGAAGAATTGGGGGCAATCCTTCACCACCCCGTAACAGGCGACGAGCATCCGGGCCGCTTTCTTTCAGTTGTCTACCGCAACTCCGGTGCATTGACGCGAAATGATGGACTACTACCGGTCACTGTGGCAGCGCTCCTCACGGCGAGCCCGATCGACGGTCGCCCGCTCATTTGCGAATTGATTGCGAGAGACAGCGGTGAAAACGAAGCCGCCGTGTCTTCGTTCTTCCGTGCCTATGTGAGGACAGTGATCGGGCCGATACTCACCATGTATCTGCTTTACGGACTAGCCGTTGAGGCGCATCAGCAGAACAGTACAATTCTATTCGACCAAAAAGGCCGCCCTAAAAAACTGCTACTCCGTGATTTCGGCGACGCCCGCAGCTTTGTTCCCCTGCTCAAGGAACGAGGGTACGATCTCAAGCCCTTCACTCGGACGGGGATCTTACCAACGGCCTTTGACGACGATATCAGTATCGTACGCTCATTTGTCATCGACGCGTGCTTCGTCTGCCACCTTCATGAGGTCGCACTGTGCCTCAACGAAATTTATAAACCGTCAGGCACATGCTTTTGGCACATCCTACGGGAAGAAACCGAGGCAGTCTTTGACGCGCTCAGGCCGCGCATGATGTCGGATGCATTCTGGCTCGAAGAACGCAAGGCGTTTCTTGACGATCCCTGGCGGACCCGCTCGGTGCTAAGGATGCATCTGGAGCGCTATCGGGACTTTCGAGTTGAGCACGAGTTACCAAATCCGCTGGCGGGAGCGAAATGATAATGCCACTGCGGCGTGGCTTCGGACCGCACATAGCTGCAACCCTCCGCGAACTAACGGTTTCAGGCTTTTGACTTTGAGCTGAAGTGGAGTTGGCCATAAGTGTGGGTGCGGAGCGAGCTGAAGAAGTTTTTTCTCCTTCAGACAGGATCTACGATGCGCAGACTAACCCGCGAGTGGAGATCGCCATACGACCAAGGCCGCGATGGTCGCGGGCTCGAAGCACGCCAGGAGACATGACGTGGCTAAGATCGTAAGAAGGTCAGCAACGATTTTGAGGGCGAGATCATCAGCCTGGGGTTCGCAGGCTGTTCGTATCTTCGGCAAAGGCCAACTCTCCAGCGAAAACGCTCCGAGTCGCCGTGCCTATATGGGCCGGACGAGATCGAGGCTGCCTGGTCGAAGCGCTCGGATGGAAGACCCTGACTATCTCTCACTCAAGCTCGATGATCCTTCCTTCATCGCACCGATCTACGCCGACCTGTTCGAAGAAGTCGAAGACGCAACCCGTTCTGGTTATGGCCGCGGAAGAACGGTAAGTGGCAGACTTGCGGGCCCGCACGAACTGACCGAGCGGGGGTTATTCCGATCGCAGCCGAGTTGTACTGCGGCCGCTGCATCGGGACAGTCTGTCTATCTCTCAGCAAACCGCCTCACTTGCGCTCATAGCCGTGCTCGGACTGGAGACCGGTCGAACAAGAAATCCTCGCTTTCGTCTGATCGCGCGGTGAATTTCGGCCATGTGATGGCCTACATTGAAGAAACGCGGCCGCTGAGCCGGCTAGTATACTCGCAACAAAAGAGGTGATTGCCTGAAGGGGCCAATACTCGGTCGCGACACCAGGCGTCCATTGTCTCTTGCCTAGACGCTTACCCACTCGGCTGCTCGGAGTTCTGATTGTCGTGCTGTTTGCATTGATCCTTCGCTCGATGTGGCCCTGATGCAGCTTCGATTTGCGTTTAGTTGGAAGTTTGCTGCTCCTTTTGCCATGTTGATCGCGGCGCCTCGGCGTTCACGGTTAAGAGGGCTCTAGCATTGGGCACTGGTGATCGCAGTTCATCATGGCCGATGCAGGCAGCGGCCGAGTATTGCGTGGTACTATCGGTGTGCCCTCATTTATCTCACTTCGGCCCACTACCACCTGGAGCCCCGAGCGGTGTTTTGAGGACCCCGCAAGCGAGAGGCGCAAAGCTTAGACCATGAAGCACATAGTCTCGGCGGAAGAGCTAGAGGGAAGAACTGGAACTATGGAAGCACACGTGTCGACTACTGCCGTTTCATCGGATAATTGGTCACCCGCGCCCGACGCGAGTCATATCATTAGCGGCATTCATGCGATGCTGCACCCGCGCAATGTTGTACTGGTTGGCGCCACCGACAAGCCGGGTAATTATGCCGAGCGCATTTGGAACAATCTCATCAAGTACAAGTATCGAGGCGGGCTCTACCCTGTAAATGCACGGAGAGACGCGGTCTGGGGAGTGACTTGTTACAAGGATTTTGTTTCCCTTCCGGAAAAGCCGGACCATGTGCTTGTGCTGGTCCCGGCGCGTTTCGTGGTTCAAGTCGTGCGGGATGCTGCTGCGGCGGGCGCTCGGTCGGCAACGATCGTCACTTCGGGCTTCAGCGAGCTACAGGACGAAGAGAGTCAGCGGCTTGCGGCCGAACTCAACGTCGCGGTGCGTGAGACAGGAATTGCAATAACAGGCCCAAATTGCCTCGGCAATCTGAGTGCGGGCGAAAAGCTCTTCACCAATCTCGACGATCGGATCGTCACCATGGAGCAGGGGCCGGTCGCAATCGCGGGCCAATCCGGAGCTATCGTGATGATGATTCGGCAGGCGTTGGAGGATCGCGGCGTCGGTGTCGGCTATATGGTCACCACAGGCAATGAGGCCGGGCTAGAGACGCCGGATTTGATGACATATTTCGCCGCCGATCCTTCCATCCGAGTGATCGTGGTTTACCTCGAGGGCGTACGAAACGCTCAGGCGTTTCGGAATGCCTGCAAGGCAGCGCGTACTGCTGGAAAGCCTGTTATTGCGTTGAAACTCGGGAGTTCCGAAGGCGGACGCGCCGCCGCCATGGCGCACACCGGGTCGCTGGCGGGCTCCATCGAGTCCTTCGATGCAATATCGACGCGCGAGGGAGTGATCCGAGTGCGTGGACTCGACGAACTCGTGGAAACCACCGAATGTTTCGTTCATGCGCAACTGCCTAAAGGCAACCGCCTCGCTGCGGTGACGCTGTCCGGCGGAAAGCGTGGGCTCTTGATTGACGCATTCCATTCGGTGGGGCTCAATTTTCCTCCACTGAGCAAGAATGCCAGCGAGAAGCTCGGAACGATGCTCGGGCCAGGCTCGATCATTGGCAATCCGCTGGACGCGGGATTTGCAGCAGTCGTCGATCCATCAGTTTACATCAAATCGATCGAAATCATGATCGAAGACTCGGATATCGACATCGTCATCATTGACGCCGACTTGCCGAAGGTGCCGCATGAATTGCGCGAACGCAATTTGCGCATCGTCAACGGCATGGCGAGCAGCGCGACGAAGCCCGTAATCTATATTAGCCCGGTGTCCATGGGCTTTACCGAACATACAACCGCCTTGCGCAAGACATTGCCTAACATCGCTGTCATGCAAGGTATGGACCGCGCGGTCGGCGCAATCAACGCGCTGATCGATTATGCCGCACTCGAAAAGGACGTGCCGGATACTATTTCCTCTTCCACTCCCCAGGCACGGGCGCTCCTGGAAAAGACCTTGAGTGGTGCCAGCGGCGCCGCGCTCGACGAGATCGCCTCCAAAAAGCTGCTCAACGCTTATGGCATCCCGATCTCGAAAGAGGCAATAGCGCGGACCGCCGAGGAGGCTGCAAGCGTCGCCAAGGAGATCGGCTTTCCCGTCGTGGCAAAAGTGGTCAGCGCGGACATTCTTCACAAATCGGATATCGGCGGCGTGGTGCTCAATCTCAATAGCACAGCCGAGGTAGAAAGGACGTTCAGCGACATCGCCGCCCGTGTCAAGAAATTGAAGGGAAAGCCGCGCCTGGAAGGCATTTTGATTGCGCAGCAGGTCAAGGCCGATCTCGAGCTGGTGATAGGTGCCTCGCTTGATGCCGAGATGGGACCGGTGGTCCTATTCGGTACGGGGGGCATCGATATCGAGTTGATGAAAGACGTAGCGCTCGCTGGCGCGCCGATCGATGCCACCGAGGCCGCAAAGTTGATCGGTCGCACCAAGGCCGGCGTGAAGATAAAGGGCTACCGCGGCCGGCCGGCTCTGAACGAAGGCTCTGTGATCAGTGCGTTAGTTGGACTTTCCAATTTGATCGCCGATGCTGCTGGTCGCATCGCCTCGATCGACGTCAATCCATTTCTACTCACTGCCAAAAGCGGAGTCGCGGTGGACGCACTCGTCGTCTTGCGGAATCATGCAAGCAAACGCGATGGCGGCTCGTAACATTTGCGTGAGTCGGCTCGATGATTCCGCGGAAGCACTAACAGTAACAGGGCATCCTCTGCTCGGGAAGCCGGCCATCGAATTCGGACACTATGGCGTCGCCATACGAACGGAGCTCGAGGCGCGAACGGGCGTGTTCCGCCTCAGAAGAGTCATTAAGGAGAGAGTCTTCATGTCGGTCTTGCCGCTTTCTGGCGTCAATCATCCTTGACCTCACGCGTGTGCTCGCCGGACCCTTGTCCGCGCCGATGCTGGCGACATCGGCGCGGAGGTGATTGAGACGAGCGGCCCGGCATCGCGTCACCAACGGCCAGGAAATCATGGCGATCCTTGCTGCTCTTCTATCAGGGTGTCGAGTGGCTGCAACCGCGCGGCGCCAGTGGTGATCGTTTCTTGTGGTAGTCGCTTTAGGCTTCGGTGCACTGGTTTTTGGGCCTGCTTGCAAGCCGGCGCGCAATCGCAGCAGAAGAAAGAAGGCGCTCTTTGCTGTTGTAGCAGCGATGTTGATCGTTGCAGAATCCACCCTGGCCGTCTCTGCTGCCATGATGCGTTGCGTCCGTAGGTGGATCATCCACAGCCCTAACCTACGCCATCATGGAAGATTATTTCCCGGCCGAGATGGATGTTGCTTCGAACGTCCTGCAACTTGACTGAGCGGGAAGGACGCGACTGAGTCTGGCGCAATGGCCGCTCAAGGGCGGCATTATTTGCTGATCGCCTAACAGACGACGTTTGCTGTGAACGTGTTGCTGGAACATGGCGTTGGTCTGGTTTGATATTCCGCGGCTCGAAGCGGGAGAAGGGTTTTAGCTCCGCCTCAAAGGGGCGGCTGGAGTGTGTTAGTTCCGCCAGCCGAGCTCGTCATCCTAGACGCGGCTGAACATGGTGATGAGGGCCTTACGCATTGACGTGATGACGCCGGGTTGTTTACGGCGCATGATGGATCGTCTTTAGGGCCTTCTCCTTCCACGCGAGAGTGCGCTCGTCCGGTCCTGCCTCGGCCGCGGCAGGTCCTATGTTCGACTTGCTTCCATCTGCTTCCGCTATCGCTCACCAGCCCCAACTATTTGGCGCATCATGTCGCCCACGCGAAGACGAATTAGAGCGCCGCCCCTTTGCTGCGTCCGAGTGAGTTCTAGCGCACAAAATCTGCGCTTTCGGCCATCAACGCGGATCGACTCAATCAATTCGTGATACACCCCGCTCAAATTAGAAGCGATTTTTAATATCGCCCCGATGACGATTGCGGAAATCGCCTCCGAAAAAGGATCGATGAAGGTCTTAGTGCCGGTAAAGCGGGTGGTCGATTACAAGGTCAAGGTCCGCGTCAAGGGCGATGGATCGGGCGTTGAACTCGCCAACGTCAAAATGTCCATGAACCCGTTCGACGAGATCGCGGTCGGCCTGCGGACCGAAGTTGAAGGGACCGGCGATCGTCACCACCGACCTTCGCCTCAATGAGCCGCGCTATGCCTCGCTGCCGAATATCATGAAGGCCGAAGCCGATCGCGGAAAAGACCGTCGCCGATTACGGCGTCGACGTCGCTGCGCGCCTCGAGATTCTCAAGACGACCGAGCCGGCAGGCCGCAAGGCGGGCTTCAAGGTCAAGGACGCCGCCGAGCTGGTGTCGAAACTCAAGAACGAAGCCGGGGTGCTCTGATGACGACGCTTCTGATTGCCGAACACGACAATGCGTCGTTGAAGGATGCGACCAACAAGGTCGTGGCTCCCGAGCTCTATGTCGCGTGGGCATTTCCGGCGCGATCCAGCATCTGGCCGGCATGAATGACTCCAAGGTGATCGTCGCGATCAACAAGGACGAGGACGCGCCGATCTTCCAGGTCGCCGATTACGGCCTGGTCGCCGACCTCTACCAGGCGGTTCCGGAGCTGACGGCCGAACTCGGCAAGCTCGGCAAGTAAAACGCGTTAAAAACACCCGCCGGAGGTATAAACTCCGGCCGGTGTTGCTTTTCTGAGGGGGCGTTCACAGTGCTGCCGCGCGATGGCAAGGCTTCGTTTATTATCGAGCGGTCTAGGGGATTGCTCTCCGAATCTTTCTAGTCCTGGGCCAGACTGCGAACGCGATCGTCGCATTGGACGATAGAGTAGGTTTTGCCTTTTTCTACTTGTCCTCATGAGTGGCCGCTGACGGTCGGGCGGCGGAGGGGCATTCGTGCATCCTAGCCACCAGCTCGAACAAGATGGTTCGGTTGGTTTCGTTGATCACGTGAGGCGCTGAAGCTCGGCGCAAGGTCAGATTATACTGATGCCATGAACAGTAGCTGCGCCGTATACCCCTCATTCTCGACCAGCAAGTGGCTGACGCTCAAGAACGTCTTCTTCGCTTTCACGAAGTGGGACTTCTCGCTGCCGATGAGCGTGATCTACTTCCTGCTTTCCGCCCTCATCTTGCTGCTCTAACGGCCCGACGTCTACGCGTTGATGGCCTCCTTTTTGGAGCGTCCCTGATCGGTTACACAATCAAGCAGGAGGTCTCGAAGAGGTTCAAGATCTTGTTGTCAAGCGACGTCCGTGCGGCCGCTCATGTAGTCGTCCTCATCTGCGCCGCGCGCTATAGGTTCAACAAAGAGCACTTCGCCTGGCGGGGAGAGTAGTGCGAAGTGTGGAGGTGGTTCTTGCTCGCGGCCGAGATGTTGCCGATGGTGTTTCTGGTTGGGAGCACGCTGTTCGGTTTGCGTATATCATCGCCTATCTTGAATCGAAACGGTGCCTTCAGTTCGCTTCGTGCGGGTCTTCGAAAGAGCCTGCTGCAGGCGATCCCGTAATTGCGTGTGCAGGAAGTTGCGGTGTGTTTAGGTGTGCCATTCGTTGACCCACCGATGGTGGTCGTCCCACGAAGACTGGTGGCGGATCGCACTTGGCCGGTGCGATCTGCCCCGCGTGGCATAGCGTGTCAGCCATACGGCCAGCCCTTTGGCAACTGGAAACTGAGGTTCAGGCAATACAGCTTTCACCATGTACACCCTACTCTGTGCTCTCCACCGGGCTGCGGCGCCTGATTTCGCGACGTTTCCCCGATCCCGCCTGAAGAAGCTGAGACTAGCACTACTTTGGCAGATTGTCGGATTCCTCTGAATTTTTAGGAGTCCCGAATCGATTTTTCAATGATTCATGGGTGGTCGGCTCTTGGAGGGCTGACCATGGCGGAATGGGAAGACGAACTCGAAGGCTGGCTGAAGCCGTTCTTGCAGCGGTTGGGTCATAAGACCCGGCAGCGGATGTGTCCCCTT
>NZ_JADPJR010000082.1:0-10540 GCF_023073535.1 Bradyrhizobium sp. 179
AAACTTCATCGCGGACGGTCTCCCTTCTTTGTGGCTCCCTGGCGGCCACGCTTGGCACTATGATGCCGTTGAGGTGAGGCCGTCCACACCATCAAGGATGAGCAGCTGGACGCCGGCCAGGCGCGGAAGAGCCGGCCATAGCGTACGTCGCCGCGGGCCAATTGAAGATCGCCGAAGAGCTTCGGTACTCGTTTGATAGAGAACGGAGCGGTCATCGCGACAGGCCTTGTGGCCCAAGGCCGAGGCGAGCCAGCTTTTGCCGACCCCGGACGGGCCGCAGATCAAAAGGTTGGCGTGGTCGGCAATCCATTGGCCTTCGACCAGCATCGTCAAGAGGCTGCGGTCGAGGCCGCGCGGGGTGCGATAGTCGATGTCCTCGACGCAAGCCTGCTGGCGCAGCTTGGCATATTGAAGCCGCTTCAACAGTCGCTTGTCGCGTCGCAGCGAGGCTTCACGTTCGAGCAGGAGCGCAAGCCATTCGGCGTGGCCGAGGCTTGCGGCCTCGCCGCCGGCTTCGATGTCGGCGAAGGCCTTGGCCATGCCGTGAAGGCCAAGCTGATGGAGCTGATCGAGGGTCGGATGGGTGAGCAAGGCATGATCTCCTAATCGGCGCGTCGTCCGCGGAGCGCTTGGGTGAAGGACGCCGATCAAGATTGTTGGCGAGGATCGATTTGACCGAACCGTAAGTGCGGGCGCCGATATCGATCGCCCGCATGGCGGCGGCATCGAGCCGCTCATGGCCGTAGGAGCGGGCAAGCCGGATGATGCCGAGACAGGCGCGGAAGCCCTGCTCGGGGTGTGTGCGTTCATCCAGGATCAGGTCGCACAGTGCCGCGGTGGCACGTCCGATGATGGCTGCATCCTTGCGGATGCGCTCGATGGTCCAGCCGGCGTAGCGCCGATGACTGGAGGCCATGTGCTCCGGCACGGTCGTGTGCTTGTGGTTGCCGCTCATGCGCTGATGCGCGGCGATCCGCTCGCCCTTGTGGAAAATCTCGACGGTGCGCGCGGTGAAGCGCACCTCGACCTCGGCGCGGACGAAGCGATGCGGGACGCTGTAACAATGCGCCTCGACCTCGACGTGATAGTCGATGCTGACCCGGCAGATCCGCCACTCGGCGAACACGTAAGGGCTCTCCGGCAAGGCCTGGAGTGCCGGCCGGTCGATCTCCTCCAATAGCTTGCGGCGGGTGACGCCGAGCCGCCGGATCGGCCGTTCCTCGTTGAGCCGGATCAAAAGCTCGGCGACCGCCGCGTTGACATCGGCGAGACTATGGAAGGTGCGGTGGCGCAGCCGTCCGAGCAGCCAGCGCTCGACCATGAGGACCGCCTGTTCGACCTTCTTGTCCCGTGGCCGTCGCGGCCTGGCCGGCAGAATGGCCGAGCCGTAATACGTCGCCATGTCGGCGTAGCTGCGGTTAATCTGCGGATCGTAGAGGCAGGCCTTGATCACCGCGACCTTGGTGTTGTCCGGCACCAGCAGTGCCGGCACGCCGCCGATCGCCTCGAAGGCGCCGACGTGGCCGCTGATCCAGTCGGCGAGCCCCTGCGTCCAGGTCGCCTGCGCGTAGGTGAAGCTCGATGCGCCGAGCACCGCGACGAAGATCTGCGCGGTGCGCCGTTCGCCGGTGAACCGGTCGATCACCACCGGCACGCCGTCGCCGGCATAGTCGACAAACAGTTTGTCGCCGGCCGCATGCGACTGGCGCATCGTCACCGACAGCCGGCCTTCCCAGGCCCGGTAGAGCTCGCAGAACCGCGAATAGCGATACCCGCCGGGTTCGCCCGCGATGTATTCCTCCCACACAATCGACAGCGTCACGTGCTTGCGCCTGAGCTCGCGATGCACCGCCGCCCAGTCCGGCTCGGCCTGCCGCCGATGGCCCCGCCGGGTGCCCGGACCGGCTCCGGCGCTGGCGAACAGCCGGGCCTCCAGCACCGTGTCTGTGACGTCGTCGGGCAACGGCCAGGTCAGCCCCGCCGCCTCAAAACGGCGGATCGTCAACCGCACCGTCGAAGGCGCCGTCCCCAACCGCGCGCAATCTCGCGGGTCGGCATCCCAGCCGACCTCAGTCTGATCACTTCGCGCACGTGGCGCATCGCAAGCCTCTCCGCCGGCATCCAGGTCCCCCTTCGCAAAGCCGAAAGGCGGGCCGTATCGGAGCCAGAAGAGGCCTCGTCACCCCGGGCGACATCATCCCGGAATGGTGGGCGAGATCATCTCGGAATGGTGGGCGACATCAAATCGGAACGGTGGGCGAGATCATTCCGGAATGGTGGGCGACATCGAGCGGAATCGGCACCTTGGGCGCACCGCTGCCGGCGTTCCAATCAAATTGCTCCAGCGTCTTGACCGCCGACATCGTGGCCAGCTTTAGCAAGGTCGCACGCTTCCGCTGTTTGCGCGCTGCCAGCTCTCGGTTCAGCAATTTCTCAAGGAAGTCGGCGAAGCTGACCTCGTCCTGCGCCGCCTGTTGAGCCAGGCCTGGCCATTCGGTCGCCAGGGAGGCCATTTTCAGTTGTCCGCACAAGCTGGCGATCCGCTCCTGCTTTGGATCATGACTGCACCTCCAAAAGCGCGTCATATACCGACAGCGGATGCTGTAAGCTTTCGACTGGAACTGGTACCTGCAGCGGCATCCCCGCAGTCGCCTTCAGCGCTGGCGCCGGTAGCATCACCGCACGCTCTTCCGCCAGACGACGTGCCGGAATCGCCTTAGTCGTGGCATGCACGCGAGCGTTGGCAACCTCGTCGAGCCAGCGTCGCACATGAGCGTTGGCTACCTCCGCGGTCAGGTTCAAACCGGTCGCGTGCAAGCGCGCCGCCAGCGGCACCAGGAAGCTGCCCTTGAGATAGCCGTTGAACCGCTCGACCTTCCCCTTCGTCTTAGCGCGGTATGGACGGCACACGCGGGGCGTGAAGCCACAATCCTCGGCCAATTCGAGCAGCCGATCGTTCCAGCGATGTAACCCGACTCCATCGGCATCGCGCTCGATGACGACGGTTTTGGCATTGTCGAACAGGATCTGCTCGGGCACACCGCCGAAGTAGTCCAGTGCTGCGCGCAACCCCTCGCAGAGAGCCGTCACATCCTCTTTCTGACCGAACTTGACGAATGTGGCTCGGCTGTAGCCGAGCGTTGCCACCAGCGCCACCAGGGGATCCCGGCCGCGCCGTACCCACGTAAAGTCCGCCTGCATTTGCTTGCCGGCGGCGTCTCGAAGCGCACGATCACTTCCGGCTCGCCCTTCTTGAGTGGCGCCAGCCGTGCCTTCAGTTGGCTTGTTCCACCCGCGTATCCGAGCTCGCCGATTTCGCGCAGCAACACTGTCGCTGGTATCCATCGGGGCCGCGCCTGGCCGACGCGCTCAAGTAGATAGTTCTTGTACCCGTCCAGTTTGGTCGACCGCGGGGCGCGTGGCCCGTACCGACCTGCCTTCTGGTCCCGCAGGTATCGGCTCACTGTGTTCCGCGAACAGCCTAACTGTCGCGCTATCTCTCGCACTCCAGACCTCCGACGGGCCAAAACTCGTATCTCCACTGCTTGCTCCTGGCTCAACATCGACGGCTCGCGCAAAACCGTCATTATTTCCCCGGTGGGTCAGTTTTATTTCGGCGCAGTGGATCACTTTTGCATCGGTGCTAGCATCCATTGTCAGCACCCTTGCTGAAGATGACTTTTATAGCGGCGCTCTCACGACAGCGTACGTATTCTCAAAGGCCTCAACGCCACGCTTACGCTTGTTCTCACGCCATGCTCAATAAACTGTCGGATTGCATCAAGCTGCCTTCGCCTCCTAGAGCACTCTGTCAGTTGGCCACTCTAGTCGTGGTTCGCTCTTCCTCCCAGAGGGTGAATTGGAGGCGCGAGTTAGCGCAATAGGAGGGCGCACTCTGGAGTCCGCCTCAATGCAGCCTGAGCCGCCTTGGAATCAGGCAGATCAAGTCGAGCAGTTGGGCGGACCAGTCCTAGCCCGCGTCATCGAGATGTCCTGCCGTTGTGTAGAAGGGCATCGATTACTCAATAACTCACATTGCTTGGTCCTTATCGGGCAACGACTAGTGGCTCCCTCCGCGTTTCCAATCGCCAAGAAGAAACTCGTCCGCACCGTGATCGAGCGGGTCGTCCTTCCAACGCACCGATCCAAACGGACGCTCCAGCATGCGTCGGAGGCGCACAGGCTCAGGACCGATGTGGAAGGCCTCGGCCTGCCTATCCAGCGCGCGCTCTGACTTCGTCGAGCGATTGCGCTGACGCAGGTAATCGAGCCATGTCGGACAGTGAAACCGCTCCGTCCACAGTTCGGGATCGGCGATGTCGCGCGCAATCGACCAGCCGTAGGCTCCGTTGCGTTGACGAAAAAGCTGCACGTCCTGCATCAGGGCGTGAAAGGCCCTGGCATTCTCCTGCGCGACGCGATACTCGATCTCGACGACAAGCGGACCGCTGCGCCCGGTGAGCGCAAGGCGTACCTCGGGATCGGCCAGAGCTTCGCCGTCTTCGCCACGTGAGCCTACCCGCGGCATGCGAAGCCAGAGCCCAATGAGCGGTGAGGCGAGCATCAGTCCGGCCGATACAAGGAGCGCGGTTTGGACACCAGCGGTATCGGTCAGATAACCCCATCCCCAACTACCGACGGCAATCCCGCCCGATCCCGCCGCCTGGTACGCCGCAAGCGAACGACCGGCTACCCAGCGTGGTGCTGACAACTGCACGCCGATATTGAATAGCGCCCAAGATATCATCCATGCTGAGCCCGCCACAAAGAGTGCGACCGCCGTTGAAATCGGCTCTCCGCCCAGCGCGACTGCGGCGATTGCCCCAGCCATAGATATCGCGCAAGCGCGAATTGCCGCCTCACCATTCATCCGTTTCCGTATTTCGGTGATATTGAGTGCGCCGATCACCGCACCCAGACCAAAGGCGCTGAGCATGACGCCATAGGTTTGTGCGCTACCATGCAGGAGATCGCGCGCCACAAGTGGCATCAGCGCGATTATCGCCCCACCAACTACCCCGGTGACTAGGGTGCGGATGAGCACGATCTTTATGGGCGGTGAATTCGTGATGTATCTCACACCCGTAACAATGGCGCGGATGAGCGTTTCAGGGGGCAGACGAGAGGGGGCGGAAGTGCGCTTCCAGAGGAAGAGAGAGAGCATTAGTGGCAGATAGAGGATCGCATTGAGCGCGAACGAGGCCACTGTGCCCGCGGTGGCGACCACGATGCCGCCAATCGCCGGACCTACGCTTCGCGCTATATTGTAGCTGATGCTGTTCAGTGTAACTGCGGCTGGAAGCGCTTCCGACGGTACCTGCTCACTGACGGATGATTGCCAGGCTGGGTCCATGAGGGCTACGCCACTGCCGACTACGAAGCACAGTGCCAGCAACAAGTTCGGCGTGACCATGCCAAGGCAGGCAAGTATCGTCAGCACCGTCGCACCGGCAAATGCGATACTCAGCGAAACTAGCGCCACCATACGACGATCGTGCATGTCGGCGACAGCGCCAGCCGGCATGGAGATCAGCATGACCGGCAACATCAACGCGGTCTGCACTAGCGCGATCTTGTCGGCGGACGATGTCATTTGGGTCATTGCCCAAGCCGCGCCGACGCTTCGAATCACGGCACCGAGATTGGAGAGCAGGCTGGCCAGCCAAATGCGACAGAACGTAGCGTGGCGAAGTGGCGCTGTTATGCCGTCAGCGCCGAACATCCGAGACTTTGGCAGATCGGTCACTTCGATTCGCGCCCAACGACGCTTTTCAATCCGAATTTGTCCGGACGAAAGAGTAGATTAATAACGGCGCGTATTTTCCGCGTTCTTGGGCGACTGGCGATGAAAAAGCGCGAAGATGTGAATACTCTCAGCGGAGATACACTGGCTTCATCAATCTTCGGACGGAGCTTCAACTGGGATGGCAAAACCAGCCTTCACTCGGTCCATCACGACCATCGTCCGGAATTCCTTGATGTCCGGGTTCTTATGGAAGAACTGCCGAGTGAATTGCTCATAGTCTTCGATGGTGCGCGCTGTGATGTACAGCACGAAGTCGGCCTCGCCCGTGACGAAAAATCCATTGACGACTTCAGCTGACGATTTGATCGCCTTCTTGAATCTATCGACGATATCTGAACGCTCTCGCTCCAGAGTCACCAGGACAAGCATTTGGAGAGCCCTTCCTACGGACTTCGGAGAAACGATCGAAACGTCAGCCTCGATGATGCCCTCCGAGCGAAGCCTCTTCAGTCGTCGTTGACAAGCTGTAGCAGAAAGTCCCGTCATTTCGCCGATCACTTCGGAAGTCAAACGGTTGTTTTTTTGTACGATCTCCAAAATGCGGGCGTCTAGTCGGTCGTACTGCATGGTCAACTCCTGGCATAAAGATAAATTCCTTCGCAAAAAACAGGTTCGGCGCAGAAAAACCTCCGATATGCCGGATAATGCGAAGCGAATACGTTCATTATGGCAGTATGCTGAATGCGCGAGCAATTTCAACAACAACCATTGAACACATGGACGTTCAAATAACTCGCCCGATTGCTACCTAGGCAATCGGATTTTCGATCGAACCATCTGGAAGGTCTGTTTCCTTGCACAGCACTGAGAGAATAGCCGATCGCCCTCATCTCCCTGTTGGCCTCGAGGGCGAGTTCACAGGTTGGCGAACTTCGAGCCGAGATAGTTTTGAGATTAATACTGGCCCGTTCTGGCACCGGCATGCGCCGGACGGCAGTATTCTTTGCGCTTTCCGGGTCGAGAAGAAACACCTCAATGGCGCCGGGAGCGTTCATGGCGGCTGCTTGATGACCTTCGCCGACTTCTGCTTGTTTGCGATCGCCTCTCCGGTGCTGCAAGGACTCGGCGTAACCATCAATTTCGCGGGCGACTTTGTCGATGCAGGGCGTGAAGGCGATCTGATCGTGGGCACGGGCGAAGTCACCCGTGCCGGGCGTTCGCTGCTCTTCGTGCGAGGTCAATTGACTGTCGAGGAAAGGACACTTTTTACCTTCGCCGGCACGATCAAGCGGATCAGCCGGACCCGAGAGCCACAACCGGCCGCGTAGCTCGCGATCTTTGTTGCTGCGCCATACCTCAAAAATCTAGTTCCCGGAGAAGAGCCTTTATGTCGCCCTTGGCGCTCTCAGGCATCAAGATCCTTGATCTCGCGCGCGTGCTGGCGGGTCCCCTGTCGGGCCGAATGCTTGCCGATCTAGGTGCGGATGTGATCAAGGTCGAGTCGCCGGGCACGGGCGACGACGCGCGCGCCTTCCCGCCTTTGGGCCAATCCAGTAAATCATATGCTTGAAGAAGAGCGAGTTGCCGCTCGAAAACGAAGGACTGTTTCGATGAGACATGCGGTTTTCATCTTCTGTGTTGATGCCCAAAAAGATCCGGTTGCGGCGCATGTATTGAATGCCCTCCAGGCTGAGCGGACCCTCGTTGAAACGGGGACCAAAATCGATGGACATCCCGTGTTCGAGATCATAAATCTACGACACACCAAAATGTCTGTTGTGACGACCGACGAGCTTGTCAGCTACAACTATGCGCGATACGCACCAATTTTGAACGAGCGCTTCGGAGAAGCCGATGTCATTGGTGTCGTGAATTGGCACGAGGGTGCCAATGCACCAAATGCAATCTTCACGGTTCAAACTACTGGCGATTTGGCGACTGGCACCTTCAGTCCAGTTGACCCCCGCATCACGCGGGGGCTCCTTCTGGCTATCGAAGACGAGCGCATCCTCTCTGGTCTTCCCGGTTTCCAGACTTACTTGGAAGCGACGCATTGGTCAGGCGTCAAAGCTGGCTATTCTGGCACTCGTCTTGCGGACTTAAGACCTTCCACTATTGATATCGAAATCGGAAGTTCGCCGGCAGATTGGACGAATCCTCTTGCCGCTCAAGTGCTAGCGCGAGCTCTCCTTCGTACGTTCGATCGCATGGAGGAGCCCGTGCAATCGGTCCTTTGTATCGGCGGCGTTCACTTCGAACTTGGTTTCACGAATGCGGTATTGCGCCCCCGGGAGGGGGTCCCGATAGCAGCAAGTCATGTGCTTCCAAACCACTGGCTTGTATCGGAGGGATATGACCGAGAGAGCCGTTTGGCCGATCTAAGGGCTTGTGTGCATTCAATCCTCGGCGGCATTCAAGCCATAGTCCACCACGATAAACTTAAGGGGCCCTACAAGGGAATTGCTCGGCTTCTAGCCGAAGAACTCGGAGTCCCTATGCTTTCGCACAAGAAGGTACGCGTGCCTTCCGTGCCTGACGAGTCCATAGGATAAACGTACCGCAAAGGCAGGTGGGACCCTAGGAAGCATATCCCTGCAGCCTGGAAGACCATTTGACGCGCTCCGTGACGAGTCCGGGATGCCCCGATGAACTTTGCACGGTGAGCGTCGAAGTCGTTTCGGATCAGAACAATGTGGATAGGCGCCGCCATTGCCGGATAGCCATGATAGGCGGCGCTGGCACTACGGCGTGAAACGGTGCGCGCGTAAGCCCGAGATGGAGGTCTCGGCTGCAGTGGAAAGCGAGAGGCTACCTTCAACGAGCCCATCGTTGTATCCGCAGCTTGCGTGAAAACGGAAAAATCAGAAGCTTAGGTCAAATCGTTGAGGGCGCCCAAGCTGGGCCCCGCAAACGCAAGCACACGTTCCAGCGAATGGGCTTGATGGCATCGATCGGGTAAACTGACGATCGCATGCCGAAAATTCGGCGCTGAATGCATTTTAGCGCCTGAAAGCATCTAAATGGTTGGGAAATACGCCGAAAATAGTCGCATGAGGGCCGTTATCTTGAGTTGGGCATATCAAAGAGGCGGAATAAACGGCGCGGCCTGCGAGTAGATCGCGGACGTTTGCCTCTTTGCCACCGATCGAGCGAGAGCGGCACGGTATCACCCGTCGTTAAAACACTGAGCGACGCCACCAGTTGGAGGGACAAATGATTGATCTGCTGAGCGACACCGTAACCGTTCCCACCAAAGAAATGCGGCTGGCGATGTTCAATGCGGAAGTAGGGGATGCCGGTTACGGTGAAGACCCAACGGTTAATCAGTTGGAAGCGCTGGCAGCGAAGATGCTCGGCAAGCAAGACGCTGCCTTTGTGTCGAGCGGTTGTCAGGGAAACCTTACAGCGTTGCTCTCACATTGTCCTCGCGGTCATGAAGTGATCCTCGGCGATCGCTCTGATTTATACGACTTTGAGGCCGGAAGCGTTTCGGTGGTAGGTGGCCTGGTCCTACACCCGATCGTGACGGAGCTCGACGGCCGGCTGTCACTCGATAATCTGCGCTCTGCCATCCGCGATAAGCACGATTACCAATGTGCACCCCCGGGGGTCATCGTGCTGGAGAATACGCATTGCCAGAGCGGCGGGCGCGTTCTGCCTGCCTCCTATATCAAGCAGGTGCGCGCGTTTGCTGATGCGCATGATCTGCCGCTGCATCTGGACGGTGCCCGCGTGTTCAACGCGGCGATCGCCTTAAAGACGACGCCGGCGGAAGTAGCCGCGGACTTTGACTCGGTCATGTTTAGTCTCACCAAAGGACTAGCTGCACCATTCGGCTCCATTGTGTGCGGAAGCCGACCCTTTATCGAGCGGGTCAAACGCTACAGAAAGCTTTTGGGAGGCGGCCTTCGCCAAGCCGGCATCATGGCTAGCGCAGGTATTGTAGCGCTTCAAACCATGGTTGAGCGGCTGAGCGAGGACCACAGGCGCGCGCGATTGCTCGCGGAGAGGATCCGCACTATTCCTGGCGTGCACCTCGAGCCTTCGGTCATCGAGACGAACATGGTATTCTTCCGCATTGAACGAGACGGCCTCTCGACTGCGGAATTCCTATCCGCACTGTCGCAGCGGGGTGTGCGCATGGGCACGCTCAGCGAAGGCGTTGTTCGCGCAGTCCTCCACTATCTCATCAGCGATGATGATCTGGAAGTGATCGCAAGCGCTGTTCGATCGGTTGTTCAGGCCAAACCACTATGATCGAGTAAGGACATCATCGGGTGGCTGCCAAGCCAAGTTGGTTGGCTCGAGGTTTCTTCTCGTCGGGCTTCCGAGAATTGCTCCGTTCCCACGGGGGCCGTAAAGCGCGGGAATGCTGGCAATCTATCTCGAAGATGCCCGATGCAAACGCAAGAGGATCTTGAGGATTAACGATGGAAGGTGACCTATTCCGCTTACCGGCGTCCAAGACCGGATATCAAAATGATGTCCATTGGGCGGAACGCAGTAATTTGAGCTTGGAGCAATAGCTGCTGACCTCCTTGAGGCCAATATGACGCTGCATATGCCCATAGTCTTGTTTGCCGAAAGCGGTCACTTAGTCGGATGCTGCGAGAGCGTGTTGGTGACCGAACGCGGCGCCGAAGTACTCAGCCGTACGCCACACACACTGTATCGCGCTTGATCGCCAAGTTGAGAAAAAGAATGCGCACCGTTGAAAGCTTCCGGCATCTGCAGCGCGAGGCAACCGCTTGGCGCCGCTATCTCCACGAAAATCCCGAACTCGGTTTTCAGGTC
>NZ_JADPJR010000029.1:0-10089 GCF_023073535.1 Bradyrhizobium sp. 179
CTGATCTTTCCCGCCATAGACGCCACCGAACCAATTCGATGGCACCGACCCAATCATCGGCGAGAAGTTGTCCAGTAACATTCTGGGTGAGGCAATGCGGGGTCAAATTTGAACGCCGATTGACAAGTATGGGTACCTGTGGGCCCAAACGCCCGTGTGGCCGCACGGGGCGCGGGCAAATGGTGCCCAAGGCGGCTCCGCCCCCGGCGGGCTCCGGGTTCCAAAGCAACGGCTCAAACCGGCTGTCCCTCCGGTCAGTGCGTTAATTGGGCCACCCGCCCGTTCGCTTTTGTGCTGGCAATCGCTGCGACGGCCGCGCCAAACCTCCCCAGCGCATCGAAAATCGTGCGGCGGGGCCCGCAATGGCCATGTGTGACACGCAGGATCGTTAGACAACTTGCAGGCTTACGGGACGCGCCACCGTTGTCCTGATCTGCCGTCGATGCCGGGGCGAAGACGAGAGAGCTAGGGCGAACCCTGAGCGAGCCTAATCCAGGGCTGACGCTCCGCGTGCACGCGGCTCCCCTCCGGACCGGCAAGTATGGGGGGAAGCCTCCGCCGTAAGTCTAATCCGCCGCTGGGTTGCACCCATATTAAGACTCGCCCTTTTCGCGAACCCTGCCAGAATGTTTCTCGGGCGCGAGGAAAAGATGGCAAGAGAGAAGACGATACAGGTCTGCGCATTGAATTTGGCGGCAAACCCTCATCCGGACAGCATTTACATCTCAGTTCTACGTCAGGCATCTCGGTTCTTGGTGCAAGCCCGGGGCACTGATTACGCGAAGATTACTTCACCACGGGCTGTGCCCGGGCGGGCCGGTCTATACACAGGCCGCATTCTGATATGGACTGAGATCGACGTGAGGCGCCCATGGCTCGACCTCTCAAATGAAGATGAGCTATCGTCGGCACTCAAGAAGTCAATCAACATCCCGGAAAACGCGCGCCCCAACATGCGAGTTTTTGGATATGTCTTCGTGGAGAAGACGCACCGGGTGTATTTCGAGAGTAGGAATGAATTTGGAGAGAGCCTTGGCCCGAACATCGCAAGAGCGATATTCACCAGGATCACCTCTCAGGAACTGTTAGGTTTCGAGAGTCCCGAAGTCGAGGTGACCATTGTCCCCGAGGTTGACGCCGTGGACCGGGTCTTGAGCCTTCCAAACTTGCGAATGCTCTTCATCAGAGTAACGCTTCCAAATCCGGACACAGCTTCGCCCGCTGCCCGCAAACGCGTATACGACCGTCTTAAGAAAGCTAACGCCCGGCAACTTGAAGAGAAGTATATCAAGTCCTCGGATGCAGAGAAGCTAGAGACCACACCGGACATCAGGGAAACGGCCGAAGTGGCTGCCGAGAATGGGCTAGTGCGGGGTGAAGGCCGAGACAATGACGGAAAGAAGCTGGAAGTCTCGACTGAAAAATATCCCAAGCGCTATTACATCGGCGCGTCGGCGGGTGGGAGCTTCTTGTCGAGACTTATGGCAACGCTCACGTCTCTCTGACGACTGGAGCGGCACAGGGGAGACGCTTGCCGTATATTGGCGCGTATATGGAGGCTTTCGCTCCCTCTTTAGGTCGCCGGCCTTTCTGTTTGCCCTGATTGCGTCATTACTATGCTTTCCGCTCTGGTGGTCGGAAAGGCTCAGTGCACCCCTAGTTTTGTCTGTGGTGCCGAATCTCCTGGGCTTCTCCATAGGCGCAATGGCGGTCGTATTGGCCTTCCCGACAACAAGTGTATTCAAGATAATTACCGAAAATGGCAGGGAGGATTCCTATTACCTCGATCTGGTAGCCAAGTTCGTTCATTTTGTATTGGTGCAGGTATCCGCGTTGGTGTTTGCCCTTTTCGCCACAGCATCTTCCTTCTTTCTGTTTTCTTATTTTGCGCTGCTCGGCCTGTTCTATGCGGCTGGCACTGGGGTGATGACGGCGATTGCCTTGTTCGAAGTGGCGATCTTTTACAACGCATCTCAGGCCCATGATGATGACTGAGAGAGTCAGAACTTCCGACCTGACAAACATTTAAACCATAGCCGGATGCCAGCGAAGTGTGTCAATTCCGGCCGAGTATCGATAGTGGCAAACGATCTGAGCTGCTATCCGAGGCCGTCGGCGGACAGCTTTCCCCGGAGCGCTCGCGATGCCCCGCGCACGGCGTCCTCTCCAGACCCGGCGAGGCGACGGCCGCGAGCTTGCGACCGCGCGCTGGGGCATGCCGTCTTCATCGAAGGCGCTGATGGACGCAACCAAGAAGCGCGCGGAGAAACTGCAAGCCAAGGGCAAGACGGTCGACTTCAAGGAATTGCTCCGGATGGAGCCGGATTCCGGCACCACCAACATCTGGAACGTGAAATCGAAGCATTGGACCCGCTGGCTCGGCCCCGAGCACCGCTGCGTCGTGCCGTTCAACAGCTTCAGCGAGTTCAGCAGGGCCGAGGGCGGCGACATCTGGTTCGCGCTCGACGAGACCAGGCCTCTCGCCTGCTTCGCGGGCATCTGGACCGATTGGACCTCGGTCCGAAAGGTCAAGGAAGGCGAGACCACCAACGACCTCTACGCATTCCTGACGACGGAGGCGAATGCCGAGGTTGGCGCCATCCATCCGAAGGCGATGCCGGTGGTCCTGAGACGAAGTCGAGACCTGGATGACCGCGCCGGCCGAGGAGGCGCTGAAGGTGCAGCGGCCGCTCCCCGACGCGACGCTCCGGATCGTCGCCCGCGGCGTCAAGGAAGACCCGGCGCCGGCGACGTAGCGCTTCTGCACAGGCGCTGTGGAATAGGTGGACAAGCCCAAGCTCTGCCGATCGCGAATCCCTGACCCGTGCTAACCGCCCGGAACGAGCAGGAGGGCGGAAGGATTCGTCCCGGCAGGAGTTTGATTTCGATGCTGATGACGAAGGAACGACGGCCGGCGATCCGCACGCCACCGGGCTGGGCGATGAACGTGCTACAGGAAGCCGGCGCCATCCACGAGTGCGAGGAGCACGGCTGGGCAAAAGATCGCGCCGACCCTCATGCTCGGGAACGCGCTTTCGACATCGCCAGGCAAGATCCGCCGCCGGGCATCTCTCCGAATGAAGCCGTCGCCGAGGTCCGCGATGTCCTAGACTCGATCGGCGACACCTGCCCGGAGTGCCCGTCGGAGGCCGACTAATTTAGACCGCCTCTTCCCTCCCCAGGCGCTCGCGACCGACCGGCGCCCGCAGGCGAGTAAGTTCGATCCACGCCAGTGCGGCGTTGATCCATCTCTTCCGTTCGGCGCCATCGGCTTCGGCGGCGAGCTTCATCGCCGCAAATGCTTCGCGCTCGGGGTCGTACTCGACGTCCATGGGACTGAAGATGTAATCGCAGATCGTAAACGATCACGCACCGATGCGACCGTAGGAATCCGGGGGCCCACACCGCCGAACTTCCGCGCTGCCGGTGATCGTGACATCGCGCCTCCCGCGCTCTGCGACGGATCTTCAAGAATGAGTTGTCGCGTCGGCCAGACCCGCGCCCCACGGGGCAGCGATACTTCAGAAGATGCCAAGGAGAGCGACCACCGCGACTTCGCCGAGGAAGGCGAGGGTCATGACCGCGACCGTGAGGAACACATCACCTATCGGCATGACGGGCATGAGCAAGGCCTCGCGCGTGCTGCGCCCCCTGTCGTGACTCACTCCCCGCGCTCGCCGCGCAGCTCCACCTTGAAGCCATCCGTGTTCTCGAAATTCACGGTCACCTTGTCGCCGTCGAAGGCGAGCGTCCAGAGCTGGCTTTCGCCATGCCCGAGGATCCGCCGCTCGACCATGAAGGTGCGCTCATTGAGCCAGCGACCACGCACGGCATTGATGCCGTAAGGCGCCGGCGGACTCTTGCGATAGACGCCGTCGAGCCCCATCAGCCCGCTGAACTGCCGCGGGCCCTTCTCGGCGTAGCTGGTGATGAGCCAGGACGAATCGGTGTCGAAGAAGTTCAGCGTAAAGCTCTTCACGCGCAGCTTATTGTCCGGGAAGTTGAAGGTCTTGCCCGAAATGGCGGCGGCGAGCTCCGGCGTCCCGCCGACGGCTGCTGGCCTTTCGGTGGCAGCGCGCTTAATCGCATTCGCAAGCAGCGCCCGCGCAATGGGATCCTCGGGCAGCGGCTTGTCGGATTTCACCGCGGCCGAGACATCGTCGGTCAGCGCCGTGGTCGAGAAGAACTCGGTGTCGCGCAGATAACCGGTCATCACGACGATGACGTCGAGCCGGGGGATCACCAGGATCAACTGCGAGTGGCGACCGCGCGCCATGTAGGTGCCCTTCTCGGGATTCGACCACCACAGATTTCCATAGTGAAAACCGAACGTCGCCTCGACCGGCCCGGCCTTGGCGCGCTCGACCCATGCGGACGGGATCAGCCGCTTGCCCTCCCACACGCCGCCTTGCAGATAGAGATAGCCGATCCGCGCCATGTCATGCGGCGCCAGATAGAGGCCGGCCTCACCGTCGGTGACGCCCTGGTCGTCGACCTGCCCCCATTTGGCGCTCTTGATGCCGAGCGGCTCGAACAGCTCCTTCTTGGCAAAGTCGAACGCGTTCTGCCCGGACTTCACGTTGACCAGCGCCGAGAGCAGATAAGGATTGCCGCCATTGTAGTTGAAGCTTGCGCCGGGCACGGTCGCCATTGGCTGGTTCAGCACGAAGGCAGTGCGATCCGGCGCCGCATACATCTTCATTATGGTTTCATCAGGCGTGTAGGCCTTCTCGATCCAGGCCAGGCCCGACGTCATGTCGAGCAGGCTCTGCACCGTCATCGCCTTCTTCCTGTCGTCGATCCCGTCGATGCGCTTGTCCGGGAAGAGATCGACCACCGCCCGATCGACGCTGTCGAGCTGGCCCTTCTGCACCTGGATGCCGGTCAGCGTGCTGACCACGCTCTTGGTGACCGAGCGCAGGTCATGAGTGATCCCGGCGAGATAGGGCGCGTAATAAGCGTCGGTCACGATCCGGCCGTGCCGGATGATCGTGAGACTGTCCTGATTGTAGCCGCCGACGGTCTCGACTAGGCGTGCCAATCGGGCCGAGTCCATGCCCTGCTCTTCAGGAGTCGATGTTGCCCAGGCCTTGGTCGGCCAGAGAATGTCCTGCGCCGCTTGTTCTTCGGCGGCCATGACAAACGAAGGTGATACCGCTTGCGCGCAAGCAACCAGCGCCGCAAGCGTGAGCATCCTGAACCACATGGCCATTCCCCCTGGGGCACGCGCTCTTGGCACGCGTCGGTTGCAGGTATCCTAGGATGAACGGGTCGCGGGAGCGAGATCAAATCGACCGTTTGGTCCACACGACTGATTGATATCGCGTCGTCTTGTCCGCCTACCGCGCGGCGGAGACCTTTGGCCGGCAGTGGCTTGGCATGCAGCCTGATTTCAGCGTAGCCTCGGCGACAGTTTTCTTCTCCGGTCGATAGTGCACCACGGTGATGTAGAGACCGCCGACGATGCACAGAACGGTCAGCGACGCGACCGCAACGCGCACACCGCCCTGGAACAACAATCTGCCGAGAGGACGCAACTTCATGCCCTCTCGGTAGAGCTGAGTCGTTAATCGTTCGTAGTGTCGGACTCCAATCGGAGAAAAGGGGGCGGCCTCTTCATTGGCCGCCCCCTCCCGGCCGGACGGGTACCCGGCTTCGTAGCCCGGATGAGCGGAGCGATATCCGGGGAGGCCCCGCATCAACCGGGTTCCAGGTATAGAGTTCGCCGGGGGGCAGGCACTTCCAACGGGGCAGATTATGCGAGTCCTTGAACTGTCATGCTGGTGCGTGACCGCGACGGGCCCGGTCGTAGTGGTCGCGGTCCTGACGCTGCTCTGAGGTCCCGCAGTTCACCTGGTCGGATCAGACGGGCCCCGTCCCCACGTTCAGAAGCTGCGAGACGGCGGCGACCAGCTGCGCCGGCGCGAACGGCTTCTCGATCAGGATGCTGTTCGGGACGCCTTGCGACTTCCAGGCCTCGGCATGGCTGCCGGTCATGTAGACGATCGGAAAGTCGGGATCGATCTCCCTGATCCTTCGGGCGAGCGCCCCAGCCGTTCAGGCCGGCGCCGATGCCGATGTCGGTAAGCAGCGCCCGGAATCCGGCGCGTCCGTCGCCGAAGCGGGAAAGCGCCTCTTCGCCGGATCCGGCGATTTCGGCTTCGAAACGTCCGTCCGACAGAGCGTCCTCCACCAAGTTCTGGATCGCAAATTCGTCCTCGGCCACCAGAATGCGGACAGGTTCGTTCACGTCACGGTGGCCACGGCGCCAGGACTAGCCGTCGCCGGCACTATGCGGCGCCCTGCCATCATCCGGCGGGTGTGGCTTCGTATTCCGCCCCCGTTGCTGGATCGTCAGCGGGTAGTCCGAGGTCGTCGATGACCTGCTCAGGCGTGGGCTCCGCCGCGCCGCAGCCGGATCGAGGAGCGCCCGCTCTCGCCCGTTCGTGCATGTCCCGTATGGCGGCCCATGTCGTTCAGCGCCTGTTCACGCAGGCGATCTACCGTCAAAGCGGGGCAAAAAAGAAGGAAAGCTCTATGAAGAAACTCGCCTTGGGCGTCGCCGCTGCGGCTTCGCTTGCACTGTCCGCTCTTTCCCTTCCCGCCAGGGCAATGCCAGTTCAGCCGATCGGCGCAACCGCGACCCCCGACCTGCTGCAAGCGCGCTACCACTATCATCCTCGCAGGGTTTGCACGGTGCGGACGGTCGTGACCCGCGGCTATCACGGGCGACGAGTCGTCAAGCGGGTGCGCGTCTGTCGATAATCGGATTTGCATGAACAGAACGGGCCGCTGTGCGAACAGCGGCCCCAGAAAGAGTCGGACGAAGCTGAGCAGATTCGGGGGAGTCACGGTCGCCGATTCCGCGGGGCGAGCTGTCCGGTGCCTACCGGCGTGAAGCCGGCCGTCGGCCACCCACGATCAAGTTTCCGCAATGGAACCTTTTGAAAGCGCCTGGTGCTTCGTCAAGCCCCCTGAAGTTTCTCAGCGAGTCCGCGAAAGTCTCGGACATTGAGTTGACGGCGGCGTTGGCGCTCAGGCATTCGGCCGCCTCCCCGGCGGCCACGCCGTCGTCGGAGAAAACGAACGGCAGAGCGACATAGTAGGTCACTTCAGACATCTGCCTCACCCTTGCGTTCGCGCGCGCCTGGGAGCCGCCCGCGGGCGTAGCCGGTCGACACCTTCCTCCTGAGCTTGTCGAGCTGGGCCTCGAGAAAGTCGTTGGCGAGGGCCTTTACGGCTTCCCGGGCGTCCCCGCCGCAGGTCGCGATAGCCTGGTCGGCGGCAGCGTCGAGATCGTCAGCGGCCGGGCCGGCCTGCTCAGGAGTGGCGTTCCCTTTTTGTTCTAAAGAGTCAAGAGCCCCTCTCCCGAATGGCCCTGGTGCAAAGACGGCCTCTGCGTGAATCTCGGGGGCAGGCCGGCGGCGTGTCGGAACCGGCGGTCCGTCGTTCGTCTTGAATCCAAGCCGCCCCTGTCTGTGGAGTTCTGCGTATCATGGCCCCGCGCGCCAACTGGAAAGGCTTCCTGCGTCTGTCCCTCGTCACCTGCCCCGTGGCGCTCTACCCGGCCACGTCCGAGAGCGAGAAGATCTCGTTCAATCAGCTCAACCGGCAGACCGGGCACCGGATCAAATACCTGAAGGTCGACGCCGACACCGGCGACGAGGTGCCCAACGAGGACATCGTCAAGGGCTACCAGCTCGAGAAGGACCAGTTCATCGAGGTGACCAAGGAGGAGCTCGAGGAGATCGCGCTGGAGTCCACGCGCACCATCGAGATCGACGAGTTCGTCGACAAGGCCGACATCGATCCGCGATACCTGATCCGCCCCTACTATATCCGGCCGGACGGCAAGGTCGGCCACGACGCCTTCGCCGTGATTCGCGAGACCATCCGCGAGATGGACAAGGTCGCGATCGGGCGGGTCGTGCTCACCAATCGAGAGCACATCATCGGGCTGGAGCCGATGGGCAAGGGTCTCGTCGGCACGCTGCTGCGCTACCCCTATGAGGTCCGCAGCGAGCAGGAGTATTTCGACGAGATCCAGGACGTGAAAGTCACCAAGGACATGCTCGATCTCGCCCGGCACATCGTGAACCAGAAGGCCGGACAGTTCGACCCGGAGAAGTTCGAGGACCACTACGAAACCGCGCTGATCGAGCTCATCAACCAGAAGCGCGCCGGCAAGCCGATCGTTCCGAAGGAGCGCCCGCGCGGTGTGAACGTCGTCGATCTGATGGACGCGCTACGCAAAAGCGTGGGCGGCGCCCCAGCGGCCAAGACCGCGGCTCCGAAGAAGTCGACCAAGAAGCCGAAGAAGGCAGCGGCCGGCCAGAAGGAGATGCTGATGCCGATCTCCGGCAGGAAGCCGAAGGACGCTGCCGCGAAGAAGCCCGCCGCCGGGGCCAAGCGCAAGTCGGCATAGGTGCGGCCAGGTAGGAACCAAGCGGTCCATGGACCGGTTGCTCCGCCGCGACCATGGGAGGATGCGCATGGACATGAGGGAAGCCTCCGCGATGACGGAAGCCTCGGGGGTCGTGGACGAACTGGACGGCACCGGGGGCGCTTCCGGAGCAAGGTCAGGCGGTGCTGCGGGAGGAAATTCTCGTCCGGCGCCCGCGCCGGATGCCGCGATGCGTCTAGCGGAGCGGTTGCGAGAGGTGACCGTGAAGTCGCCGCTGCAGGCCCTGTTCGCCGCGTTCCTGCTGGGTGTTTGGGTGGCTCGCCGGCGCTAGGAGAAGCTGCAAGCCGCAGCCAAACCGAGGAAGCTCAAGGCATTTCAGACTTCGCTGGGCTTCTCCAGTCAAATGGTGGCCTGTCGACAACGCTAGGACGGCGCCGCGGAAGACCAGCCCTGCTGTTCATAGTCCGGCCCCGGCGCTCCCGCGATCCCTGGACCGGCCGATCTGTCTTTACGCGGTAGCCGCCGCCCGCCCTGCGTCGGTGATGCGGTACTCGACATCTCCAGATGGAAGCGGTTCGGTTTCTACGAGACCAAGCTCCACGAGCCGCGCCACGATTTCATGGTCGAACATCGGCGGGCTAACCCAAGATTCGCCGAGGAGTTTCCTCAGAAAATCGCGCTCCAGATCGGTCAGCTCCATCCTCGAACTCCGCTCGCCGACTTCTCCCGGCGCGCATTGCCGCGTCATCTAATCCAGCAGCGCGATGCCTGGGAGACCGAAACTGCGCTGCGGCATCCGCCAGGAACTGAGCCATGCTGGCCCCGTTGACTTCCGAAGACAATATCCAGGAGGTCAACATGGCCATGGAAGATCGCGAGACATTCAGCCTGATCGGAAGCGACAAGGTCGAGGGCACGAACGTGTACGGCGCCGACGGAGAAAAGGTCGGCTACATCGAGCGCGTCATGATCGACAAGGTCAGCGGCAAGGTGTCGTACGCGGTGCTCAGCTTCGGCGGCCTGCTCGGCATCGGAGACGATCACTATCCCCTGCCTTGGCAGACGCTGAAATACGACACCGACCTCGGCGGCTACGTCACCGGAATCAACCAGGACCAGCTTCGCGGCGCTCCCAAATACGCCGACGAGAGCAGTTGGAATTGGAGCGACCCGGCGACCGCGCGCTCCGTGAATGCCTACTACGGCGTGCCGGTAGCTTAATCCATTCCGGTGGGCCGCAGAGGAATCTGTGGCCATTTTGCTTTTGGCGCTATGCGATCCGCGTTGCGAGCGCAGTTACACACAAGTAGACAGGGGCACACAGGCTGGCTGCAGTAAGAAGAAAGGACGATACCTTCGTCCTTGACGAACTGACCGCGAGATTGTCGGGGCCAGTCGATAGTCGGTCGGTGTGCCGCCCTGCACAGCGGCATGAACGTAACAGTGCGGCCAAGACAATGTTCCAAAAATTAGACCCCGGCTTCGTCGGGGCTGGATGTTGAACGAAGCCGGCGTCCTGCGTAACGCTGGTAGTCGACGTCAACATCAATGCTGACGAAACAAATTAGTTCCGCGATCGATTTGCCGTATCCCTCCGGCGTCGGCCGCCTTGTTTAGTTTGAGAGGCGGCCCGAGGATTTGACCTTAAGTCTAGCTTTAAGGTCACGGTGCGAATGCAGGTGAAT